>CAZLGM010000115.1:0-10777 GCA_964558875.1 uncultured Desulfocapsaceae bacterium | reverse complement strand
ATGTCCGGTAGTATTCCAGAAGTCGGTCTGCTTTTCATGACACTCTCTGCAGGTTCCAAATCCGACCAGGCGGCTGGTTTCAGATGAGTTTGACTGAACCTTGCCGGATGTCCTTTTCGATAATTCCATTCTTCGATGTTTGTTTACTTCCTTAATCTTTTGTTTTATGGCATCGACGGATTGCTGAACCCTAAGGTCCTCTCCAATATTCTCGTTCAATGCAAAAAACTCACCCTGGAAGGTTGATGGAATCTGATCGGTGTTATTGTCAGTTGTTGCCTGATTCTTACTCCTTTCTATCCTGACAGCCAACCTGCCGCGTTTCTTTTCGAGTAATTTGAGCTTCTTTAAATACTCTTCGGTATGCAGCTCTTTTCTTTTTTTCATTCGAGATATCTGCCAGTCATAGGAGCCAAGCCGGTTTTCCAATACAGCCAGGGGAACAGTTTTCTTTTTCCATGTGGCGCTGTCACCAAGTGTTATCTTCATAAGTCCCTGATATTTCCCTTTGGACATGGTCTGGCTGGTGACCGAGCTGTTAAGCAGTCGTGCTGGAACATTACCCATGTTATTTTGCGCGGAAATGATGATGTGAACGGATGGGTAGCTGCCGGCTATTTTGCTGTTTTCCGCACTGGTCAGACTGGAAAGCAGAATGATGAGGTCACACTTCGGGTGGAGTTTGTCGATTTCCCATTGAAGGACTTGGGTATAATCAACCAGTTGAACATCCGGTGGGAGTTTGGCGCCTTTTCCGGTCAGGCCGATCAGTCCGATACGGAGTTTGCCGACTGTGTGGATGGCTGAAGGAGAGAAAATCGGTGCTGAACGGCTGTCCAGCAGATTTGCAGACAACCAGGGAAAGCCGTTTTGCCTGCTTGCCAACAGGAAATCAATGGAGCCGCTAAGATCATATGGTCCAACTGCAACACCATCAATTCCAATCATACGGTAGATGTCGAGAATGCCTTCAGCCGTTATGGTTCTTTGTGACAGCCCTGAAGGGACTGCAAGGCTGTTGAAGAGGAGATTGCCGCTGTCCACAATAAGGCTTGGCAGATTATGTTTTTTGCTGCTGGCTTGGATAATCGCTGCTTTTCTGGACAGACCGCCCAACTGGTTATTCTTTCAGCCGCACGGTTCCTTTTCACCCATGATATTATTCGAGTAGAACAGCAGAAATGATGAGCCGACTTTTCCATAACAGCTACCAGATACCAGTAAGAGGAGACAGAGAACAACAATGGATGGGAAGAGATGTGACAGCTTCATGATTGTTATTGTTTTTTTATTTGACGATGTTTGAGAATTTTATGCCATTTTGTCAACCTGTCACCAATTACTGCTTCATACCCCCGGTTGGTCGGTCTGTAAAGTGATAAACCGCGTAGTTTTCCGGGAACATGATTTTGGTGGACGATACCATCTTCATGGTCGTGGGCATATTGGTATCCTTTTCCGTACCCCAGCGATTTCATCAATTTGGTCGGCGCGTTTCGCAAATGGTGAGGAACCGGCAATGATCCTGAATCGCGGATAACCTGTTTTACTTTTTTTTCAGCTTGATAAATTGAATTGGATTTTGGAGCGGTGGCCAGATAGACAACCGCCTGGGCAACCGCCAATTCGCCTTCCGGAGTACCAAGGGTGTGATAGGCGTCGCGGCAACTGATTGCCTGGGTGACGGCGGCAGGGTCGGCAACACCTATATCTTCAGTGGCAAAGCGGATCAGCCGGCGACAGATGTAAAGGGGATCTTCTCCTGCTTCCAGCATTCGGTACAGCCAGTAGAGGGCTCCATCAGGGTCGGAGTCTCTAAGACTCTTATGAAGCGCTGAAATGAGATTGTAATGCTCTTCTCCGTTTTTATCATACTGAAGTGTCTTATGCTGACAGGCCTCTTCGATATCTTCAAGGATAATGGCTGCTGCCTGATCATCGGTTTGTTTTTTCAGTCGCTGCGAAGCTAAAACGCTGCTTATTTCCAGGAGATTTAAGGCGGCTCTGGCATCTCCATCCGCCATACCGATCAGATGAGAAAGGGCCGGTTGGTCGATGGATAGTCCACAGTCGCCAAGTCCTTTCACGTTATCCTGCAGAGCTCGCAGAACAATGCGTTCCAGTTGGGAATCAGTTAATTTCTCCAGGACAAGAACTCGACATCTTGAGAGCAGCGGAGCAATAACATTAAACGAAGGGTTCTCGGTAGTGGCGCCAATCAAAGTAAACAGCCCGGATTCCACATGGGGGAGCAAACCATCCTGCTGACTCTTATTGAAGCGGTGTATCTCATCGATAAAGAAAACAGTCTTGAGTTGTTTTTCTGCTTGTAGCCTGCGTGCCTCTTCAACATTGGCTCGAACTTCCTTAATGCCTGAGAGAACAGCTGAAAAAAAGACAAAGTGACAATTGAGTGATCCAGCGATAATTCGGGCCAGGGTTGTTTTGCCGGTACCAGGAGGCCCCCAGAGGATAAGGGAGGGAAGGTTGCCGGACCGAATGATCTCCTTCAGCATCCGTCCTTCGCCAAGCAGTGACTCCTGTCCAACAAAATTATTAAGGGAAGTAGGGCGCATCCGCTCTGCGAGGGGTGACTCATGTTGAACTGTTAGGCTGTTTTCTGACATGAGATTAACGTGTTGTACCAAAATCCTCTTATCTGCAAATTACTGTTTAGTTACATCTCCCGGTACAATGGAAAAAGTAACCCTGCCTATCAGCAGTGTCAACAGAAGAACTTGAATTAGTAATCAAGATTGCTGTTTTCCTGATAACTACAGATACAGCAGAGACTTGCCAGATTGAGGCAGAAACCAATGAGTCCGACTAATGGATTCTCAATACCCTGCTATGAGGTCAAAGGTTCAGGTATTTGCCGCCAAACCCCTCTTGTCTATATAAATAAAAACTGGTATGAAACAGTGACTGCTGTAGCTCGAATTGCCCATCAGCCATCAGGATTGGGTAGTTCCCGATTGATCCTATCATTTAAACTCTCGATTAATGACAGCAACTCGAATTCTCTTTGTCGAACATGATCGGTTTTTTAACCGTGACTGGTTTGGTTTCCTGGAAAAGATGGGGTATGAACTCCACTGCTGTTCCAGCAGGGAAGATATACTGTCAAAAATTCACGAGTTATCCATTGATCTTCTTCTTGTCAGTCACCATTTACCGGAAGTAAACGGCATAGAAATATTTAGAGAAGTCCGTGCCCAAGACCCGGATCCGGTGGGTATACTTGTACTTGAAGAGATGAACCTGAACCTGGTTGTCCAGGCAATGAATAATGGTTTTAGCAGGGTTGTCCCTAAAAGTGTAGGGGATGCCGAGCTGATTCAGTTAGTTGAAGAGTTGATGGATGTTGCCAGGCTCAGAGAAGAAAATACCAGGCTGAAAACACTCCTTCCCCTGTTTAATCTGGGGAGAAAATTTCTGGTTGCCACCTCGGTTGAATCGATCTATCAGGAACTGGTTGATGTCGTCGCCAGAGAGATCCAGGCGCCGATCATCTCGCTTATGATATTTGATAAGCAGTCGAACCGATTAAAAATAGTTGCTTCCCGAGGCTTAAAATACGATGTGGTCGAAGAGTTTACGGTGCGCCCGGGAGAGAAAATCTCCGGCAAGGTCTTTGAAATCGGCAAGCCCGTTATTCTCAATAAGCAGACCCAGGATCAGACACCGTTTTCCGAGATGCTGAACAGGAACGAATTGGCCGCCTCCATCTCCTTTCCACTTATCAGCAGAGAAGAAGTTATTGGCGTTTTAAACATCAGTCAGACAAAGGATGGTGTCCAATATAGTCAGGCGGATCTTGAAATGCTCTCAGTCATTACTTCCCAGGCGGTAATGGCCCTTGAAAAACTGAATTATATCGAGGAGCACGAAAAAAACATCTGGACCAGAGCCCTGCTTGAACAATATATGGCCCCTGAAGTGGCCGACCTGCTTGTCAGAAAAAAACAGAATGTTATGGAGGTCGGCGGGGTTCATGATATAACGGTCCTCTATGCCGATATACGAAATTTTACCAAGCTTGTTCAAAAGCTGCACCTGAACGAACTGCGGATATTTCTCAACGAATTCTTCGAATTGTTGTCCGATATGGTTTTTTCCTGGAAAGGAACCCTGGACAAGTTCATCGGTGATGCCGTTCTTGTTGTATTCGGTGCCCCTCTCAAGCTGGAGACTCCTTCTGTTTCAGCAGTTTTTGCTGCCAGACAGATTCTGCGCCAATTCGACAAATTGTGCGGGAAATGGTCGGAAATATCTCCTGTCTTTTCAGAGATCGGTTTGGGTATAGGGATCAGTCGCGGTGAAATGTTTCTTGGTAATGTCGGTTCAAATCGTCGTTTCGATTACACTGTGATCGGTGCCGATGTCAACCTGGCCCAGCGGCTGGCATCCAAGGCGGAATCCGGACAGATCCTGATAGCAGAAGCTGTCAGGAGAGATGTGGGAGACTTGCTGGCCGTTAAAGAAGAACAACCGAGATTCCTCAAAGGCATTGAGAAGAAAATCCGTATTTACTCGCTTGGATCGATACAGAAGAAGATGTAACAGGCTAAGGGTCTTCCTGCTCCTCCTGGTAGCGAACCTGGTAGACACTCTTGTCGTATCGTACCGTATCATTGTGGTCGAGTTGTTTTCCCCTTCTAGTCTCAACCCTATCGTTGACAAACACCTTGCCGCTTTGAATAACCAGTTTTGCCTGGATACCGTCCCCAACCATATCGGCGTATTTAAGGAACTGGCCGAGCCGGATTGGACGTTTCTGTATATGAACAGGAGTAGTAGTCATCTTGAAATTAAAACCGTTTTTTCGTTCGACAAATGAAGTTGACATCTGATAGTATACCCGGAAAGTTATTGATGTCATTAACAGTTTTTGTGGAGTAACGATGATATTGAAGAATTCTGCCCTGTTCAGGCAGAACTGTTATATAAACGGCAGTTGGGTTGATTCAACTCAAATGATCGAGGTTGTCAACCCGACTGACCTTTCAATTCTTGGAACGATTCCCTCTCTTGATGAAAAGCATATACAGTCTGCCATTGACTGCGCGGAGAATGGACTGAAAGAGTGGCGAAAAAAAAGCGCTAAAGAGCGTTCAATCCTGTTACGAAAATGGTATCAGCTTATTATCGACAACAGGGACGATCTAGCCGCCATCATGACCTGCGAACAGGGCAAACCGATAAAAGAGGCAATGGGTGAAGTAGAATCCGCCGCAGCTTATGTGGAATGGTTTTCAGAAGAGGCTAAGCGGGTCTATGGTGATACTATTCCCATTGCTCAGCATTCCAAACGAACCATCGTTCTCAAAGAGCCTGTGGGTATCTGTGCGGCTATCACGCCATGGAATTTTCCATCGGCGATGGTGACCAGGAAAGCAGCGCCAGCCATGGCTGCCGGTTGTACGGTTATTGTCAAACCGTCTGAGCTGACACCTTTTTCTGCCCTGGCTCTTGCTCATCTGGCCGATGAAGCGGAAATTCCTGCAGGTGTCTTCAATGTTGTAACAGGCAAGGCCGAAAGAATTGGAAAGATTCTCACTTCCTCGGATACTGTCCGCAAACTTTCCTTTACCGGATCGACCGGGGTCGGCAAATTATTGATGGGACAGTGTGCCGATACCGTTAAAAAGATATCGCTTGAACTGGGAGGACACGCTCCTTTTATCGTCTTTGATGACTGCGATCTTGACCAGGCTGTTTCAGGAGCATTGTCCTCTAAATATCGCAATTCAGGACAGACCTGCGTTTGCGCCAACAGGTTTTTCGTTCAGGAATCGATCTATGATCAATTCGCTGAGCGGTTTTTAGCAGCCGTTGGGCAGGAGCTGCATGTTGGATCCGGTTTTGAGCCTGAAAACAACCAGGGGCCGCTGATAAATGAGCAGGCTGTCGAGAAAGTTGAAACCCACCTGCGGGATGCCCTGGACAAGGGGGCACGGGTCGGTATCGGCGGCAATCGGATTAACGGCAGTGGTTTTTTTTTCCAGCCGACCGTTCTGCTGGATGTGACTACAGACATGATGGTCACAAGGGAAGAAACGTTCGGTCCCCTTGCTCCGTTGATTCCTTTCAGGGATGAAGATGAGGCTATACGGTTGGCCAATGATTCCCAGTATGGACTGGCGGCCTATTTTTACAGTCGCGATATAGGCCGGATCTGGAAGGTGAGTGAGGCGCTGGAATATGGTATGGTCGGTGTCAATACAGGGCTTCTTTCTTCGGAGGCTGCACCGTTTGGAGGAATCAAGCATTCAGGACTGGGTCGGGAAGGCTCCAAGTACGGAATTGACGAGTATCTGGAAAAAAAATATCTTTGCATGGGTGGTATAGAATAACCTCAAACCGTGAGAATCCACAAGCACTGCATCTTTGCTTGATTTAACTGATCGATATAGCTCAAGCTATTATAAAATTGTTAAATCAAGAAAAGCTACAGCACTAGCGAATCCTCACCTGTTCAAGTTAATGATTCAAGACATTCAGGAATAATCGACACACTGCTAATTTTTTGGTAGAGTCCAAGTTGATTGTCAGGAATATTGCAATATACTATAAATCAATTCAAGAGACGCAGATAAACGTTCTAACATTGGAGGCTAGACAATGAAAAAGAAGAGTAGTCCTGTTCAGCTGATCGGTGCTGTTGTCGTCATCAGTAGCTTAATCTTCCTGGGCGGATGTTCCGGCAACATGTTTTCCAGCACTGATTCGGGTTCTTCTGTTGCCAATATGCCGCCTGTCTCCAGGCCGATCTCCGATCATCCGGATATTGAACTTCCATCAGACATGGAACTGGAAAACGACGATAGTATGGCCATCCGTACAGAGTCGTTTCTAGGAGGTGTTCTCAGTTATTCTGGCCGGATAGAGATGCAGTCCCTCAAAGAATTCATCGTTGCTTCCATGCAGCGAAACAAGTGGAAAGTTGTCGGTGAAGCCTCCTCTGAAACGATTATGCTTGCTTTCACCAAACCAAATAAAACCTGCATGGTCGTAATTGAAGAAGATATTGGTGGCGTACTGGGTAATACCCATGTTTATCTATACGTTACCGCGGATTTAGCAGCGGCAAAACGGCTGAATCCCTTTGGCGAGACGATGAAATAATATCGCTTTTTTAAAATCCGTCTATGAGCGGTACTGAAAAACAAACGACCGACTCTGGTTCGGTCGCTCAGGTTCTTGATGAAGCTGAGAAAGAGCGGATTCAAAAGCGTCTGGATTTTGGAATACAGGCTCTTTCTCAGCAGAACGACCAAATCCTGCTCAATAATGAATTCATTGAGCATCTCCCCGGGCTTATCCAAGATCTGCTGAATCAGGAGGATCAGGACCCGGCAATAGAACTTCTCTCTCAACTCGAACGGACTGGTTCCCACGAAAATCCTCAAATCCAGGAGCGGTCCATCACCGTTCTGTCATTGGTTTTTGATAAGTTGGTCCAGGAGGACAATCAGAAATTCGTTCAGATAATCGTCTGTATCCTGGCAGATTGGCTCCGCAATCAGATGGAGTACAATCCGTCCTGTGAGACTATCTGCTCCCAGTTGCTTGAATGGTCCAGGTCCATGTTTCGCCGGGGACGATATGAGGATATTGAGTACTTTCTCATGACCCTGGGCCAAATCGAGAGCGGAAATGTGGAGGCCTCCGACACTCTTGTCAAGACAATCCGCAGGGTGCAGAAACAGTTTGGCGCCGATGATGTTATTGATGAACTTCTGGAAATCAGTCTAAACGAGGATGATCCTTCCAGTGTGACAGCCCGAAATCTACTCTCCCATATGGGATCTCATATCACGAAGTATCTTGTTGACAAGCTTCTTCTTTGTGAATCCAAAGAGCAGCGATTCCAGTTGATTGGAATGATTACCTCAAGGGGACGGTCCATCAGTGGACTGCTTGTGAAAAGGCTTGAAGACCAGGCTCCATGGTATTTCATCAGGAACATCATCATGATGATGTCAATGATCGATGATGATTCTCTTTTTCCCCATATAAAAACCTTTCTTTCCTGTGATGATATACGGGTGCAGCGGGAAGCCATCCATTATATTCACCGACGTGGCAGCCAGCAGAAAGAGCTATATATGCTCGATGCCCTTTTCCAGGTCGATGATGAGTTGAAAATCAAACTCATAATGCAACTCTCAAGTATTGGTGGTGAGGAAATTGAAGAGGCGTTACTGGGATTGCTGGCAGCCAGAAAGAATCTTTCCAAGATGTTTGGGAAAGAGGTAATGGCTAAGGCATGTATCGGTCTTGAAGATAGTATGAATCCAAAAGTAATCGATCTGCTGACAGAAATCATTGAGGAGAGAAAAGCGGTTTTCGGCATTGATGACAGAGTTGTAACCGCTGCCATATCATCGCTGAATAAGATCGAACCAAGAATTCGTCGTGAAGAAAAACAGACGGAGAGAGATTACCAACAGAAAGAGATCCATTCGGATGATGAGATCAGTTATGGCAGCGGCTATGACCTTGAGGCCCTGGAGGAGCGGGTGGATCGGCTTTTACTCGAAGATCAGCATGATATTGTAGAAGAAATGCTGTATGACCAAGCTCTTCTGGCATTGGCCGAAAAGGATTTTAAAACCGTTAATTACCTGCGCGAAAAGATTTTACAGGTAAACCCGGGTGCTCTATCAAAGGCGATTGAGTTGGCTGGTATGATCGGCCATAAAGAAGGAAAAGAAATCATTTTTGAATCTGATGACAAAATTTGGGATGAGTTAAAAGGCGTTCTTTCCAAGGAGAAATTCGATGTATTTTTCAACCTGCTTGAGCACCGGCAGTACCAAAACGATGAGATCATCGTTCAACAGGGAAATTACGACCCCTGTCTCTATTTCATTCAATCAGGTTTTGTTAATCTTACCTACCGTCTCAATGAATATGACCGGTTCTTGAAACGGCTGCGGCCGGGAGATGTGATTGGCGTCCAGTCGCTTTTTGACGCTTCCGTCTGGTCGGTCTCCCTGGTTGCCCAGAAAAATGTTGGAATCTATAGTTTGCTGTATGACCGGTTCGGACAACTGGTTTCACGATATCCTGAGGTAGAAAATACGCTTCAGAACTATTGTAGCAACAAAGATCAGGTATCAGAATTGCTGCAAATGTCAGGGGAGGAGAGAAGACAGGCTCCCCGTTTTGCGCTCCAGGCGATGATCCATAATACGCTGCTTGACCGTTTTGGTATAGTCGGCAAACGGGAGTTTAAGGCTGAAATAGTAGGAATCTCCACGGGCGGGCTTCGTTTTTTGACACGAATCAGCAAGAGAGAGAACAGGCAGAGTCTGCTTGGCCGTATGATCATCTCTGAAATCGAAAATGGTGAATCTACGACTCTCACAAGCAAAGGAACAATCATCGGCGTAAAGGAGCAGAAGGGGATGGATAAATATCACACCATCCATGTCAGATTTGAAAAACCTCTGTCCCAGTCGCAGGTCACCGATGTCGTCAGCTTCAACAAACCACAACCGATGATGGATTGAGCACAGTAACAGTTTGATTTTGCTGTCACCTGCCCATAGGTGCTGCCCCCATCCCTGTTTTGGCGATGCCAATAGAAGTTTTACAAGAAATTTAATGACACTGGTAATGTCGCTTCTCATCTACCCAGGCGAGCCCGGATCTTGCCAATTATTTCAGTGATCTCAGGCAGGCCGGTCATGTAGAGTGTTATCGCATAAACACCTGCTGCTGCAGCAATGAGAGAAAAGGTCGAGACCAGTTTCTGACCAAGGTTGCCATCCAGCCAGGATGCAATCAATGGTTTGCACAGAAGCAGGAAGATGATCATGACCCCTGTGGCAAAACCGATTTTCAGTAGCCCCTTTCCAAGATAGCCGATGGAAAAGCCTTCCATCTTCCTGTAGAGCATCACTCCAAGAAAAAGGAAATTGAGAAACATGGTACAGGAGGTGGACAGGGCGATGGCCCGATGCTGAAAGAGATCAATAGTCAGAGAGATAAAGCATATATTGAAGGCTACAGCCAGAAAACTGGCAATAACGGGAATACGGGTATTATCAAGGGCGTAAAATGTGGGAACCAGGATCTTGTTGCTGGAATAGGCAAACAGACCGACGGCATAAAGACTTAACGCTTCAGCAGTTGCCAGGGTGTCGGCGGCCTGAAATGCTCCACGTTCAAAGATAAGCCTGATGATAGGCTCGGAAAGGATAACCAGGCCGGCAGTGGCCGGAATGGTCAGACAGAAGACCATGGTCATCGAGGACACCAGAGTCCCTCTCATGGCCATCATGTCTTTTGAGGCAGATTGCCTGGCTAAAAGTGGGAGCGCGGCAATGCCGATGGCAACTCCAAATACGCCGATGGGAAGCTGGACAAGACGAAAGGCATAATTGAGCCAGGAAACCGATCCCTCCTGACATGAAGCGGCAAAATTGGTGTTAACGAAGATATTGATCTGGGTAGCGGATAAACCGATAACTGCCGGTATCATCAGGCGGAGTATTCTAAGAAGTCCAGGATCAACAATATTTAGGACAGGCTTGAAAGAAAAAC
Organism: uncultured Desulfocapsaceae bacterium; assembly: GCA_964558875.1. Lineage (GTDB taxonomy): Bacteria > Desulfobacterota > Desulfobulbia > Desulfobulbales > Desulfocapsaceae > CAZLGM01. The sequence goes on along the minus strand of CAZLGM010000115.1, from coordinate 220 downwards.
CGGTTTTTTTCAAGGTTGGGAGCTGCATGCAAAGTTGAAGGATGCCGCCGATCAATGTGCCGAATGCCATTCCGACGATAGCGGGTTGCCCGGTATATCGGGGCAGAAGAATTGCCAGACCGACACCGCCGATGATGGAGCCGAGATTGAAAAATGAAGAGGCCATGGCGGGAACAAAAAAACGCCCCTTGGTATTGAGTATACCCATAACCACCGCTGA
>CAZLGM010000114.1:6902-10809 GCA_964558875.1 uncultured Desulfocapsaceae bacterium | reverse complement strand
ATTAAATAATTGAGGAATAACAGTGAAAAAGAAAGGGAATCAATCGTTGTGGATGTCGGGGAATGAAGCGATTGCCATGGGTGCTTCTGAAGCTGGAGTGAAAGTGGCTTCGGGGTATCCCGGCACACCGTCCACCGAGATCTTAGAAAATCTCTCGAAGTACGATGATGTGTATACCGAATGGGCTCCAAATGAAAAAGTTGGGCTTGAAGTAGCCTTGGGAGCCTCTTTTGCGGGGGTCAGGGCCTTGGCGACCATGAAACATGTGGGCGTTAATGTTGCTGCAGATCCATTGTTTACGGCGTCCTATACCGGCGTTCGGGGTGGTCTGGTTGTGTTGACCGCAGATGATCCGGAAATGCATTCCTCCCAGAATGAACAGGACAACCGCAATTACGCGTTTGCCTCGAAACTGCCAATGCTTGAACCCTCCGATCCATCCGAGGCAAAAGAGATGCTCAAGGAGGCATTTGACCTGAGTGAGCAGCTTGACTGCCCTGTTATGTTTCGGATAACAACACGAATAGCCCATGTCAAAGGTGTTGTCGGCAGGGGAGAGCAGGGAGTTTCTGCTGTTGAGAAGGGTATTGAAAAGATTCCGGCAAAATTTGTTATGCTGCCGGGCAATGCCAAGCTACGGCGGGTAGAAGTTGAAAAACGGATGGCCAAGACCCGGGAGCTGGCTGAGACCCTCACCTGCAACAGGGTTGAGGATGGAGATACCAAACGGGGTTTTATTACCGCTGGAGTATCTTATCTGTATACTAAAGAGGCTTTTCCCGATGCCAAGGTTCTTAAACTCGGGATGTGCTGGCCGTTGCCTGAGAAGAAAATCAGAGAATTTGCCGATTCCGTTGATGAACTCATTATCGTTGAGGAACTAGATCCCTTTCTTGAGACCCATATTAAAGCCATGGGCATAGAATGTACGGGCAAGGCCATGGTCCCCAGCCAGGGCGAGCTGAATACCGCCATAGTCCGCAAATCCATTGATCCGCAGTCGGCTTCCGGCTTATTTCCTCCGGTCGAGCTACCGATGAGACCCCCTAACATGTGTGCCGGCTGTCCCCATCGAGGCATTTTTTATAATCTATCTAAAATGAAGCTGTTCGTCTCCGGGGATATCGGTTGCTATACTCTAGGAGTCCTGCCGCCGTTGTCCGCCATGGATTCGTGTGTCTGTATGGGGGCTTCAGTATCCGTTGCCCATGGTATGGCCAAAGCCCTGGGTGAGGGAAGTCATGATAAAATCGTTTCAGTCATTGGTGATTCCACTTTTGTTCACACCGGAATAAACAGTCTTATCAACTCGGTGTATAATGGTTCCGCGTCAACGCTGATCATCCTTGATAACAGGACAACAGCCATGACGGGGCAGCAGCATAACCCTGCAACCGGGTATAATATTAAAGGCGAAGCGGCAACCGAGATTGATCTCGAAGCTCTATGCCGGGCCGTTGGCGTCAAACATGTCTATGTGGTCAATCCCCATGAAGTGAGTGAAAGCAAGAAAGTGCTCAAAGAGGCGGTCGAACTTGATGAAATGTCGGTTGTTATTTCCAAGGCACCATGTGTTCTGACACCGGCAATGAAGAAACAAAAACACATCCCCTTTGTCACCAAGGATGAAAACTGTAACGGCTGCAAGGCCTGTGTCGGTCTTGGCTGTCCTGCCATCAGCTGGATCGGTATGACCCCGGAAGAAATAGAGGCAAAGGGTTATCGGAAAAAGCAGAAAGGTATCGCTCATATCAATGCTGTCCAGTGCAATGGCTGCGGACAGTGCGTAGAGGTCTGTAAATTTGATGCCATTGTCGAGGAGGAAAAGTAAGCGATGGAGACTAAAGGAAACATTCTTTTTGCGGGTGTTGGCGGCCAGGGTATTCTGCTGGCCAGTGAAGTCATAGCTTACAGCCTTCTGGCAGACGGCTTTGACGCAAAAAAAAGTGAAGTCCACGGTATGGCCCAGCGAGGCGGTTCAGTCACGGCCCAGCTGCGATACGGTAAGCAGGTCTATTCACCGCTGATCGAGCCTGGAACTGCCGATATCCTGATTTCATTTGAACAGATGGAGGCTGTCCGCTACCTGCCCTATCTGCATGACAGCAGTAAAGTAATTGTCAATTCACAGCAGATTTTCCCACCGGCGGTTGCTTCCGGCCAATTGGAGTATCCTGAAAACGTATTGTCCCAGATTTCAGATAATGGTGTGGAGCTGATCGAGGTCGACGCTTTCGGACTTGCCAGGGAAGCGGGAGAGGTAAAAGCGGCAAATGTAGTTATGGTGGGTGTTGCTTCTCATTACTTACCGCTTGACCCATCACGGTTTGTAGAGGTCATTGAGACCAGGATCCCTGAGCGGTTCAGGGAGGTCAATCTCAAGGCATTTCAGGCAGGCAGAGAACTGATTAGCTGATGGTTTGAGACCGTCTTAACTAGTGTCCGTCCAGAAACGAGAATTTTTCTTCTATCTAGGCGTAGAGAAAAATTTACCACAGGCATATAATTGATATTTCGAGGATAAATTTTTCTTTGCAGCGAAGAGTTGGGAGAAAAAGGCCGTTTCTGGATGGGCACTAACTAGAGAATAGAGAATGGAGCAGTCATGACAACGAACTATTGGGAAGAAGAGATTGAAACATTACCAAGGGCGGGGCTGGAGTCAATTCAGTTGACACGCCTGAAGAAACTGGTTGCCAGGGTCTATCAAACGGTTGAGCCTTATCGACAAAAAATGGATGAGGCCGGGGTCAAGCCGGAAGATATACAGTCGCTTGGTGATTTACAGAAATTGCCCTTTACAGTGAAGGATGACCTTCGTGATAATTATCCTTTCGGTCTATTCACTGTACCTCTTGATGATGTTGTTCGTGTTCACGCCTCTTCCGGGACAACCGGAAAACCAACAGTCGTTGGCTATACCAGAAAGGATATCGACACTTGGGCAGGCGTGATGGCCCGGGCATTGGCATGTGCGGGAGCCCATAAAGGTGATATGATCCATAACGCCTATGGTTACGGCCTGTTTACCGGAGGTCTTGGAGCTCACTATGGAGCGGAAAAGCTGGGAGCTACCGTCATTCCTGTATCCGGCGGCAATACCAAGAGACAGATCACCATCATGCAGGATTTCGGTTCCACGGTGTTGCTGGCCACACCCTCATATGCCCTGAATCTGGCAGATACCATGGAGAGTGTGGGCGTGGATCCTGCTAATCTGAATCTGAAGGTGGGAATCTTCGGTGCGGAACCGTGGAGTGAGAATATGCGTGAAGAGGTTGAGCGCAAGCTGAACCTGAAGGCTGTTGATATCTACGGGTTATCGGAAGTAATTGGTCCCGGTGTTTCCATGGAATGTTTGGAAACCACCCGTGGGATGCATATTTTTGAGGATCATTTCCTGCCGGAGATCATCGATCCGGATACCGGCGAAGTGCTGCCCCCCGGAGAACAGGGCGAACTGGTGTTCACAACGCTGACCAAGGAAGCCTTTCCCATTATCAGATACCGGACAAAAGATATTTCCCGGCTGATCTATGAACCGTGCGAATGCGGCAGGACACTGGTACGAATGGAAAAAGTAACCGGCCGTACCGACGATATGTTGATTATCCGCGGTGTTAATGTGTTCCCATCTCAAGTTGAACATGTTCTGATGGGTGTTGAGGGAGTTGCTCCCCATTATCAGATCGTTGTCGACCGGCATGGCAACATGGATACCATGGCCGTGCAGGTTGAGGTGAGCGAGGAACTGTTCTCCGATGAGGTCAAAGACCTGGAGAAACTGGCAGGTAAGATCCAGGTCGATATTAAGGACCTGTTGGGTGTGACCTGCAAGGTGAAGCTGGTTGAACCAAAAACAATTGCCAGAAGTGAGGGCAAGGCGGTGAGGGTAATAGATAATCGC
>CAZLGM010000114.1:0-6802 GCA_964558875.1 uncultured Desulfocapsaceae bacterium | reverse complement strand
CTTTCCGTTGCCGATACCGCTGATTTCGGGATATTGCGGCTTATCGTCAATGATGTGGAAGGGGCCAAAAAGGTGCTGAAGGACAACCGGTTTACCGTTGCTAAAACCGATGTAGTAGCCGTTGAAGTGGCCGATAAAGCGGGTGGTTTGGCATCTGTGCTGAAAACTCTTGATGCATCCGGGATCAATGTGGAGTATATGTACGCGTTTGTGAACAAATCCGGAGAAAATGCCGTACTTATTTTCCGTTTCAACGAGATGGAAAAAGCTATCAAGGATTTGCTCGACAACGGTTTTACCCTGTTGACCGATGAGCAGGTCAGGGCTTTATAAGGTAGCCATAACTGTTTATCCGGTCATTTAAAGGAACCCTTAAAGCAGCAGAGCAAAGAGGTGGGAGGGGTTGTCATCCGAATGTAGCTTTGTTGCTGCTCTTATCTACATTAAGGGCTTTAGCTGAAAACTAAAAATAATGGAGGAAAATGTATGAAGAAACTTGGAATAAAGGCCATTCTGGCCGTAGCCTTGGTCACTTTGCTGGCCGTACCGTCCGTATGGGCAAAGACTATTAAGGTTGGCGCTGTCCTGGCAGTAACCGGGCCAGCATCATTTCTTGGTGGTCCCGAAGCTCGGACCCTGCAGATGATGGTTGAAGAGATCAATGCCAAGGGCGGTATTGACGGCAACAAGATTGAACTGATCCTGAAGGATTCCGGTGCCAACCCGGAGAAAGCAATCTCATTTGCCAAGCAGCTCATCGAAGAAGAAAAGGTTCTTGCTATTCTTGGACCGTCCACTTCCGGTGAGACCATGAAGCTGAAGAAGATCTGTCAGGACGGCAAAACCATTCTGATTTCCTGCGGCGCCGCTGAAGTTATTGTCAAGCCGGTTGCTTCCTATGTGTTCAAAACACCTCAGAAGGACTCGTTTGCTGTAAAGAAGATCTATCAGGAAATGAACAAGATGGGCATCAAAAAGATCGCCGTACTGGCCGGTAACACCGGTTTCGGTAAGGCGGGTAAAGCCCAGCTTCTGAAAATCGCTCCCGAATTCGGCATTGAAGTTGTTGCAGCCGAAACGTATGACAAGAAATCCAAAGACCTGACCGCTGTTGTTGCCAAGATCAAGGCAAACAAAGACATCCAGGCTGTGGTCAACTGGTCGATTGTTCCCGCTCAGGCCATCGTTGCTAAAAATATGCGTCAGGCAGGATGGGAGGTACCACTGTTCCAAAGCCATGGTTTTGGAAATATCAAGTATGTTGAAGCTGCCGGCGCCGCTGCTGAGGGAATCATCTTCCCGGCCGGTCGTCTGCTGGTTGCCAACCTGCTTCCGGATGGACATCCACAGAAAGCTCTGCTGGTAAAATATATTAAGGATTATGAGGGCAAGTACAAGGAAACCGCTTCCACATTCGGCGGTCATGCCTATGACGCGCTGACCATTCTTGCCGCTGCCGTTGAAAAAGCCGGCACCGATAAAGAAAAGGTTCGGGCTGCCATTGAGCAGATCAAGAACCTGCCCGGAACCGGTGGTGTTTTCTCCTTTTCAGCTGAAGATCACAACGGTCTTGGCATCGAGTCATTTGAGATGATGACCGTAAAAGGTGGAAAATTCGTACCGTACAAAAAGTAAGCACTGTTCATTTGAGGGCCGGGATAGAATTTATCCCGGCCCTTTTTTTTGCGATAACAAAAGCAAATCCGGCTCAGAATGCGGAATTCAGGAGTTAAACTTTTGAGTGATCAATTGCCTGATTTCTGAATTCCGACTCCTGAACACCACCACAAACATGACTTCGGAACTTTTTATACAATACCTGCTGGCCGGACTCACATACGGCTCAATCTATGCCATCGTGGCCATCGGGTTTAATATCATTTACAACACAACAGGGATTATCAATTTTGCCCAGGGTGAATTCGTTATGCTGGGCGGGATGATATCCATTTCCCTGCTGCATTTTCTACCGCTGCCGGTGGCCATACTGGTTGCCGTGGCCATAACCATGGTGATCGGCGCCGCCATTGAGATGATCTTTATCCGCTGGCTGAAAAGCCCGAGCGTGCTGCGAATGATCATCATCACTATCGGTATTTCCATCCTGGTGAGGGAAGTTGCCCTGCATATCTGGGGAGAAAACGTCCGGGCACTGCCTTATTTCATTGGTAATGAGATAACGGCTGTTTCCATATTCGGAGCCAGAATTTCACCCCAGGTTTTCTGGGTAGTCGGCATCAGCGGCTTAATGGTCCTGGGTTTAAGTGTTTTCTTTCAGACCACATCTGTCGGCCGGGAGATGAGGGCCTGTGCAGCCAATCAGAAGGCGGCCATTCTCTGTGGGATCAATACCAAGAATATGGTCACCCTCTCCTTTATGCTGAGCGCCGGCATGGGAGCTTTAGCCGGTTGTGTTATGTCGCCGATCACGTACTCTCAGTATGATATCGGCACCGGATTGGCCATCAAAGGTTTTACCGTGGCCATTCTTGGAGGTCTGGGAAATTCGGCAGGAGCCGTTGCCGCAGGCCTGCTACTGGGAATTCTCGAGGCCTTTTCCATTACAGTTGTTCCCCTGGCCTTTCAGGATGCCATAGCCATTGCCATTTTACTAATCATCCTGTTTGTTCGACCTCACGGATTGTTCGGATCAAGTGAAGCAGCCGCATTAAAGGAGTTTTAGTCGTCATGAAGAACTATCTCTCTCTTTTAGTGCTGCTCCTGGTGGTGATTTTCGTCCAACTGCTGACCAGCTGGACAGACACTCTGTACTATCTGACCCAGCTGACCATGTCGGCCTACTACTCACTCCTTATTATTGGCCTTTGTGTCGTTATGGGTTATGCCGGTCAGATCTCCATTGGGCATGCCGGCTTTTTTGCCATCGGCGGCTATCTTTCCGCAGCCCTGACCACAAGGAATCTGGTGGCTCATCAAGACATGGCTCTGGTGAAATTGATGGATTCGGCCGGACTGCTTCTCAAAGGACAGGATATTTACGGTGAAACATTGATGGTAGTTACACCCTGGGCTGCCTGTATTTTCGCCATTTTTACCGCCGCCCTCATTGCCTTTATTCTTGGCATCCCTGTGTTGAAGCTCAAAGGACACTATCTGGCCATGGCCACTCTGGGTTTTGGTATCATTATTTACAGGGTTGTTCTGGCCAGTGAGTATTTCGGTGAGGCCGACGGCATTTCTGAAGTTCCCGGTTTCACATTACTTCCCGGCCTGACCATTTCCGGTGATTTCGGCAGCAGGATACCCAATTATTACATCAGTTGGGGACTGCTGATCATGGGTCTGGTTTTACTTAGAAATCTGATTGATTCACGGGTAGGACGTGCCCTGCGGGCCATCCATGGCGCCGAGGATGCTGCCGATTCAATGGGTGTTGATACAGCACGTTACAAGTTATATACATTTGTGCTGTCTGCGGTCTTTGCCGCTGTTGCCGGGGTCTGTCTGACTCATTACAATGGCGGTATCGGTCCGTCCGAGGCAGGAGTCATGAAGTCGGTCCGCTATGTGGCCATCGTTGCCGTCGGCGGTATGGCCCACCTCTGGGGTGCCCTGACCATGGGAGTGGTCCTTAACTTCCTCTCGTTGCGGGGAATTTTCGGTTCTTATGATGATGCTGTTTTCGGCGCTATTCTCATTCTGATCATGCTGTTTGCTCCCAATGGTATCCTGTCGTTGAATATTAGAGGGTGGTGGAAGCGGATGACAGCCAGACAAAAAACAGTTGTAAAAGAGGAGGGCTGAGAACATGGCCTTTCTCGAATTAAACGGATTGGAAAAACGGTTCGGTGGACTGTTAGCGGTCTCTGATGTGTCGTTTTCAGTGAACGAAGGAGCAATCAAGGCGGTGATCGGCCCCAATGGAGCCGGAAAAACCACAATGTTCAACCTGATTGCCGGCTCACTCCCAGCGACCAGCGGTTCGGCACGATTTGATGGTGCCGAGTTGATCGGTCAAAAACCGTTCCAGATTGCCGGTATGGGTGTTGCCCGAACCTATCAGAATATTAAAATGTTCCATGGGATGACTGCCCTGGAGAATGTGATGGTCGGACGTCATATTCAGAGCCGGGCAGGTTTTTTATCTTCCATGTTCAAACTGGGTTGGACGCGGAAAGAGGAGAAAAAGATCAAAGAACGGGCCATGGAGCTGCTCGAACTGCTGGACATCAGCGACTATGCTCATGTGGAGGCAACCAGCCTTTCTTTTGGCCAGCAGCGGGCAGTTGAACTTGCCCGGGCGCTGGCCATGGAGCCGAAACTGCTGCTTCTCGATGAGCCGGCTGCCGGACTTAATATTTATGAAACTGCTGAAGTCGGCCGACTGATTACCAAAATCCGTGATCTGGGTATAACCGTTCTGCTGGTTGAACACGATATGTCGTTGGTCATGGATATTTCTGATGAAATTGTCGTGCTCAGTTTCGGCCAGATGATTGCCGAAGACATTCCCACGGCAATTCAGCAGGATCCGGAAGTAATCAAAATCTACCTGGGCGAATGATTGAAAGCAACTGAAGCACTCGATATTTTCACAAATGACCCAGACCGCATAGGTTTGCTATAACGGTAAGGATCATTTGTAAAAATCTCAAGCACTTCTGTCACTTTCAATAGTGAAAAGTAAACTTGCATAAAAAAGTGTGAGATAAAACATGCTGAAAATTCGTAATCTGGAATCGGGTTATGGAAAACTAAAGGTGCTCAAGCACATATCCATGCATGTGGATAGTGGGGAGATTGTCACCATCATTGGTGCTAACGGTGCCGGTAAGACCACCCTGTTGTCGACGATCAGCGGTTTGATACAAGCATCAACCGGTGAGATCCGATTCCATGAAGAGGACTTAAAAGAGTTGTCCGCCTCTCAGATTCCCGGCAAGGGATGCGTCATGGTTCCCGAAGGGCGCCAGGTTTTCGCCACAATGACAGTGGAAGAAAATATGCTGCTTGGCGGTCGTATTGTCCAGAAAAATGAGGGAGTCCGGGCAGTCCAGAAGCTACTTGAACATCAGTATCAGATTTTCCCCATCCTCGAAGATAGGAAAAAGCAGCTGGCTGGTACCCTTTCCGGGGGTGAACAGCAGATGCTGGCTATGGGCCGCGCGCTGATGGCCAAACCGAAGTTGGTGATGATGGATGAACCCTCCACAGGGCTGGCTCCTCTTATTGTCAAAGAGATCTTTTCCCTCATCGTTCGGATGCGCGATGAGGGGAATACGGTCCTGCTGGTTGAGCAGAATGCCAATGCGGCGCTCTCCATTGCCGACCGCGGTTATGTGCTTGAGACCGGTAAAGTTATCATTCAGGGGCCTTCCCAGGATTTGCTGGCGAATAAGGATGTGCAGAGGGCCTACTTAGGACGAGAAAAAATTGAATAATGGTAAAAGGCTTCCAGTGCTTCATTTTTAAACGATCAGAGCAGGCGGCATAGGGTGAAGCTATAGCCACCTACCCTGATCGTTTAAATATAAAGCACTGGAAACCTTTTTTAATAAATAAAAAGTTCTAAAAGATCATCTGCTGTGCTGATATACTTTAGTTGAATAAAGTGTAAACGGAGAAAGCCATTTTTTTCTACGGTCACATTGCAGTCAGCTAATTTACTGAGGGGAAAACATTATGTATTGGCAAGAGGATAAGGAATGCATGGCCAGGGAAGACCTCGAGCAGTTTCAGTTGGAACGGCTGCAGTCAACCCTCTATCGCGTCGGTACCCACGTGCCGTTTTACAGAAAGCGGTTCGGCAATCTCATGGTGGATTATGAAGCGCTGAACTCCCTGGAAGATCTCAAACACCTTCCCTTTACTGTAAAGCAGGATTTGCGGGACAACTATCCATATGGTTTGTTTGCTATTCCCCTGCGTGATGTGGTCCGGGTTCACTCATCGTCCGGCACAACCGGTACGGCAACGGTGGTCGGTTATTCAAGAAACGATATTAATAACTGGGCCGATCTCGTTGCCCGTATCCTCTGCGCGGCAGGCGTCACCGCCGATGATGTGATCCAGATTGCCTTCGGCTACGGTCTGTTTACCGGAGGCTTTGGCCTCCATTATGGAGCGGAGCGTCTCGGCGCCTCGGTCATCCCCATTTCGGCGGGCAATACCAAGAGGCAGATCCAGATCATGCAGGATTTTAAGACCACGGCCTTGGTCTGTACACCCTCTTATGCCCTCAAGATGGCCGATGTGATGTTGGATATGAGTGTCAATACCGCTGGTCTCTCATTGAAATACGGCCTTTTCGGGGCCGAGCCATGGTCGGAAGGCATGCGTGCTGAAATCAACGATAAACTTGGTATTATTGCCACCGACAACTACGGATTATCGGAAGTAATGGGGCCTGGTGTTGCCGGCGAGTGTCAGGAGTGCAACGGCCTTCATGTCAACGAAGACCATTTCCTTGTAGAAATTCTTCATCCGGAAACGCTTGAGCCTGTAGAAGAGGGTGAGATCGGTGAACTGGTCATTACTACCCTGACAAAGGAAGCTTTCCCCGTCATCCGATATCGTACCAGGGATCTGACAAGATTTATTCCCGGAGAATGTCCCTGTGGCAGGACGTTTAAGCGAATCAGCAGGATCATCGGCCGGACCGACGACATGTTGATTATTAAAGGGGTCAACGTCTTTCCGACTCAAATCGAGTCGATCCTCTGTGAGATCGAAGGGACGGAACCTCATTACCGGATCATTGTCGACAGAGAAAATCATCAGGACAGGGTAACGGTCCAGGTTGAGGTTGTCGAGTCGATCTTCTTCCATGAAATGCGTAAAC
>CAZLGM010000113.1:0-10893 GCA_964558875.1 uncultured Desulfocapsaceae bacterium | reverse complement strand
CTGCTATTGCCATAATTTACGCCTTCTTAATCCGTACAGCACAGATCTTGTATTCAGGCTGTTTGGATCCCTTGTCGATTGCATTCAAGGTCAGTTTGTTGATCATCAGCTCGGGATCATACCAGGGTACGAACACCAAACCGGGCTGAGGTACGTCGGTGACCTTGGCCTGAAAGACCATCTTATCACGTCTGGTCTCAAGCAGTACATTGTCACCATTCTGGATGCCGTGTTTCTTAGCGTCCACAGGATTGATCTCAACGTATGCTTTCGGGAAGGACTTCTTCAGCTCAGGCACCTTCATGGTCATGGTACCGGTATGCCAGTGATCAATTACTCGACCGGTGGTCAGCGTCATCGGATAATCCTTGTCAGCCTCTTCCGCTGCGCCTTTGTACGGTCTCAAAATGATCCAGGCTTTGCCATCCGGCTTGCCATAGAAGTGATACTTGTTCTTGAAGTCTTTCGGGATGTTCGGATCTTCACCACGGACGTAGCGAATATTGGAACCTGGATGATCTTCAGTCGGACATGGCCACAGAATACCGGACTCTTTCTTGAGTCTCTCACGGGTAATACCCTTGAAGTTATACGGAGTGGCTGCAGAGAAGTTTCTCCACTCATTCCAGACATCGTCTACATTTTTATAAGGGGTAACCTTCGGATCAACACCCATACGCTTGGCAAAATCCATCAGGATATCGAAGTCCGCTTTACATTCGCCCATGGGCTCAATGGATTGATCCAGATAGGCGTAACGTCTTTCTGAACATCCGTAAACACCACGTTTCTCACACCAGAATGCGGTCGGCAGAACAACATCGGCATATTTGACGGTCTCTGCATCCATGAAGGCTTCACTGAGGCAGATGAAGTTGTCTTTACGCTTCATACCCTCTGTGTAGATATTAACATTGGGCAGAGAGTGGGCCGGGTTGGTATTGAGGACCAGCAGTGCTTTGACCTTTCCTTCGGAAAAAGCGTTCCACAGAGCGATGGTATGCTTACCAGGCTTGGGATTAATGGTTCCGGGCTTAAGACCCCAGAGTTTCTCAACTTTGGCACGATGGGCATCTTTCTTGATAAGATGACCTGCCGGCAGCAGATGAGCCAGACCACCGGTATCACGTACACCACCACAGGCGTTGGGTTGTCCGGTCAGTGAGAACGGAGTAGCGCCGGGCTTACCAATCTGACCGGTGAGCAGGTGCAGGTTGGAGATCAGGTTATTACACCAGACACCACGGATACGCTGGTTGACACCCATGCACCAGAACGATACGGTTCCGGAAGCCCCGGCAAACATCTTGGCGCATCTTTTGATCTGATCAGCGGAAACACCAGTGATCTTCTCAACTTTTTCCGGAGTGTAATCGGCCAGGAACTTCACATAGTCATCAAAGGTTCCCTTTGCTTTAGTCTTCCAGTCAACGATGAAGTTACAGTACTTACCGTGAAAACGCGGGCTATCCATCTCTTCAGCAATAATGTGCTGGGCCATGGCGTTCAATACAGCCAGATCGGTGCCGGGCTTAAAGGAGATATGCTCGTCGGCAATACGGGCGGTATTGGTTCTACGCGGATCAGCAACGATGACCTTGACATTAGGGTCGGCCTGTTTACGGGCAGCAACACGCTTAAAGATAATCGGATGACATTCCGACATGTTTGAGCCGATAATGAAGAAGCAGGTTGCCGCATCAATATCTGCATAAGAACCGCATGGCTCATCCTTACCGTAAGTGGTTACATAACCACCAACAGCGGAAGCCATACAGAGGCGGGGATTTCCTTCCACGTTGTTACATCCCAATCCTGCCTTGAAGATCTTGGACGCCAGATAGGTTTCCTCGGTCAGCGCCTGTCCGGAACCGTAATAACCAACAGCAGTCGGTCCGGCTTCCTTGATAGCGGCTTTGAATTTAGAAGCCACCAGGCTCATAGCCTCATCCCAGCTTGCGGGTGTGAGCTTGCCGTTCTTACGAATGTATGGTTTGGTAATCCTCTCTTTTGCATAAATTACAGGCGGCATCAACGCGCCTTTTAAGCAGAGAAAACCTGCATTATGGTTATTCGGGTCACCCTTGACGGTGACGACTTTCTTCCCTTTCACACCTACCATAACACCACAGCCGGTTCCACAGAAACGACAGACGGCTTTCACCCATTTATCCGGCTCAGCGGCATTTGCCTCTTTCACCATTGATAACGGGCCGCTGACTGCCATTACAGCAGAAGTTGCAGCAGCTGTTTTGAGCACTTCACGTCTTGTTAACTTCATAAGGTTCTTCTCCTTTTAGAAAGGGTTTTGTTGCCTCACCAGGAATACGGTAAAGCAGTGACACGGACTGAGCGGATGAGTTTCTCCCCCTTCTTCAGCCCATTTCCTCCTACATTTTATTTACTCATCAGCTTCTTTACCACAGCTATTTAGTGCTGGCGGATTTTTTATACGCCTCGTGGTGAAGAGAATTCTGATGAAAGGGATGACATTTATAACAATTCGGCTTCAAACCGTACTTGGCTTCCATCCTTTTCATTGCCGGATCATGACACTTTCGGCAGACAGATGCCGCGTCAGGAACAACCGACCAGGGGACAGAACCCTTGCCGTCCGGCTGTCCATGGCAGACAAAACATTTTAGCAATGCGACACCATGCTTGGATTCATACCAATCCTGAGCGATCTTCGGAGTAGCCTTCTTGTGACATTCATAGCAGTCTCCGGCTTCATCCGGAATTTTCAGGTGATTCACGCCTTCGGCAAGAGCTACAGCCGCGGTAAAGGAAACACAGATTGCAGAAGTAAGAAAAAGCCAGATTAATTTTCTATACTGTTTGGTCAATATATTCTTTTTCATTATTTCTGCCCTCCTTTCTTTTCAGCTTTCATCGGATTGTCGGCAAGTCTTTTGGCAAATTCAGCTCTGACCATCAGACCTCGATCAAATTCCGGCAGGTGGGCAATGTTAATATGACAGCCGGCACAGTTTCTGTTTGTACTTCCGTTCTTACCTTGATAGGCGTCATGACAGAGCTGGCCGATAAGGGAAATTTTTTCTCCCTTGACGTTTTTATACAGGTCTTCATGACATTTCATGCACTTTTCAGCCGGTATGGCACCCGGTGCAGTTTTCTGCATACTCCGCCGATCAAAATCTTCGGGCTTGAAGATCTTTTTATCGTAATACTCATCCCTGGCGTAATAGCTTGTCAGAGGATTATAGTGGAAGTCATGGCACTGATCACAGGTGATCTTTTTCTTGTTCTTGTCAACGGCATGGGATGAATGACTCATCTCATACAGATACGTCTTCACATCGTGACAGCGCATACATTCTTCGATGATCGGTCTGTCAGCGGCTGATGCCTGGGAACCTGCCCAGAGCAAAATCAGCAGTGTCATTCCGATCCGGGAAACAACCCCGGCGCTTGCCTTCAAGCGTTTCTGGATCATCTTTTACTCCTTTGATAAAACGGATAATAATTCGAACAGACCCTTATCTATTCGATTTCTCAATCGTGGATAGGCCAGACAGCTCACTCATTAAGCAGGGCCGCCACTTCTAATCCAGAAATATATTCTGCAATTTCTATACCAAAAATATATAACCAAATTACTTAACAAAACATGACCCACCGACCCATAGCGATACCAACGGGTAACATTCTCTACCCGGGGTTGTTACCAAACGGTACCGCCTGACTCAAGAGAACAATCACTACCTTGACACCTAAACAGTTTTTTTCAGTTGACCTTCCTCTGTCTCCTGCTAAACTATTTCCTGAATCTGTGACGAAGATTATTATTTGTATTGATAATACAAGGATAGAGCAGATAGCATAAGCTTTTTTGCTTTTGCTTACTATTACTTTGTTCTTCGGATATCCTTTCGGCAACACGGATTCAGGTATTTGATCAAACACCATTCTCCATTTCAGATGATGAATTGATGGAGAAAGATTCAATATCCCAAAAGGAGTTACACAGGATGATTCAGCGCTTAACCAACATCTCACTGCGAACCAAGTTCATCATTTTCATCGGCGCCATTATTTCGCTTTCATTTCTTTATGTTCTTCATCGCACATCTGTTTTCGAGAATGAGATGATCATCCGCAATGCCAAACAGCAGGCCAGGATGTTATACAAGCAGATATTGCTGACCAGACAGTGGGTAGCGGATCACAACGGTCTTTTCGTATTGCAGACGGAAGGGGTAGAACCCAATCCCTTCCTTGACCTGCCCATGGTACACGATCAAAACGGTAGAACTTACGTACTGAGGAATCCGGCAATGGTCACCCGGGAGTTATCCGGTTACGCGGACCGGGACGGGCTCGGCTATTTCAGGGTGACCAGCCTAAAACCTGTCAACCCGGCCAACAAACCCGATGATTTTGAAAAACTGTGCATGATGGATTTTAATGAGGGACTTCAGGAAGCAGTCGCTGTCCATAAAGAAGCCAGGGGCAGGGTTGTCCGATACATTGCTCCATTGAATGTGGAAGACTCGTGTCTGGGTTGCCATGCACGACATGGTTACGCCAAAGGGGATATAAGAGGTGCCCTGTCGATAACCATTCCAATCAGCTGGGCCGACGACATGATCAAGAAGAACAATCAATCATTGGTATTAATCGGTATCACCACCATTTTCCTGGTCACCGTCGCCCTGTTTCTTATGTTTGAATCACTGGTTGTTCACAGAATCAACCGCCTCTCCGACGCCATGGACCATTTCCCGGATCCTCTGCCGGATAATAGAATCCTGCCATCGGTGTTCAAAGATGAGCTGGACATTCTGAATGACCATTTTAAAAATTTCTGCGACCGGCTACTCAAATCCCAGGATGAGTTGGATAAAACCCGCAGGCAGGCCTGGTTTAATGAAAAGATGGCCTCTTTAGGAATACTGACCGCCGGCATTGCCCACGAGGTCAACAATCCACTTGGAGGCATGCTTAATTGTGTAAAGAGCATGCGGGAGAACCCTGAAAACGGTGAGATGCATCAGCGCTATCTGCCTCTTCTCGACAAGGGGCTGCGAAGGATTGAGCATACCATGCGCCAATTGCTTAACTTTGGTCGCACGGAACCGCTCAAACTAAGAGAGGTCGATTTAAAAACATTGATCGACGAATGTATCGAATTGCTTTCCTATAGATTGAAAAATATCGAACACACAGTCAATGTTACCATATCGAAACATTACCGGCTTGACGCGGAAGCACTGAAACAGATAATCATCAATATTGGATTAAACGCGATCCAGGCGATGCCCAATGGTGGCAGGCTGGACGTTTCCGTCCACCGTAACGATGATAATCTCGACCTGGTCATTTCAGATACCGGCATGGGAATTGCTAAAGAAACTATGGATCATATTTTCGATCCGTTTTTCACCACAAAGGATGTGGGAGAGGGAACCGGCCTGGGTCTGGCTGTTACCTATTCCCTGGTTCAGCAACTCGAAGGTGACATCTTTGTTGAAAGTGAAGAGGGAAAAGGCTCGACCTTCACCATTCGTTTTCCCCTTCATCCAGGAGAGCAAGCCGGAACAAAACCGACTGACAATGCCTAAAATACTGTTAGCAGAAGATGACGAGATCATGCGGATTTCCGTTTATGATCAGCTGGTTCAATCGGGTTGGCAGATCGATGAGGCGGAAAACGGCCTGGTTGCCTCAAGACTGCTCGAAAAAAACAACTATCAACTGGTAGTCTCCGACATCCGCATGCCGGGAATGGACGGTATGGCCCTTCTGCAGCAGATTCAGAAACAGTCTCCGGAAACTGATGTGATCATCATGACGGCTTATGGGTCTGTGAATGACGCCATTGACTGCCTGCGGAAGGGAGCCGCCGATTATGTCCTCAAGCCTTTTGACATGGATGACTTGATCATCCGAATCAACCGGCTGCTCGAAGCCCAGGAAGTAAAAAACAAATATGAGTTGCTTGAGGCAACCGTCCGGACCGAAAGTGAACGTAAACTATTAGGATCAAGCCCGGCTATACGGAATATCTATTCAATCATCGAACAGGCTGCCCCGACCAATGCCACCATCCTGATTACCGGTGAATCCGGAACAGGTAAGGAACTCGCAGCCCGGGCCATTCACACCGCTTCCAAACGAAGTGACAAACCGTTCGTGTCAATCAACTGCGCCGCCATCCCTGAAGGACTCATGGAATCCGAACTCTTTGGCCATGAAAAAGGCTCCTTTACCGGGGCCGATAATAAGCGAAAGGGAAAATTTGAACTGGCCGACAATGCCACTCTGCTGCTTGATGAGCTGGGTGACTTACCTATGCCTCTACAGGCAAAACTTCTCCGGGTTCTTCAGGAGAGCCAGTTTGAGCGGGTTGGCGGCAACAAAGCCATTTCCGTCGATGTTCGGGTAATCGCCTGCACTTCTAAGGATCTGCAAAAGGAAATTGATGCCGGACGGTTCCGCCAGGATCTGCTTTACAGGCTGCAGGTTATTCCTATTCAAATGCCACCTCTACGTGAACATAAAGAGGATATAAAGGAACTGTGTGAAGCATTCCTGGAAGAGTTCCGTCTGGTTCACGGCAAATCCGTCTCCATAGCCGGCGAAGCTCTCGAGTGCCTTAAATCCTATGATTTTCCCGGGAATGCCAGGGAACTGAGAAATCTGATGGAGCGGGCGTCGGTCCTCTGTAAAGGACCTGAAATCACTTCAGCAGATCTCCCTATTGAAATCTGTACTAGAGACAATGGCATTGATGTGGGATTTAATCTGGCCGACAACATGGCCATCGCAGAGAAAAGCTTTCTTAACAAAGCATTGAATCACACAGGTGGGGCTCGGACAGAGACCGCCAAGCTACTGGGGATCAGCAGGAAAAATCTCTGGGAGAAGATGAAGAATTACGGGATGAGTTAAGGCGTTAGCAATTAGCAATTAGCAATCAGCAATTAGCAATTAGCAATTAGCAATTAGCAATTAGCAATTAGCAATTAAGAATAACAGATTCAAATTAATCGCATTATCTATTTTTTCGATCTTCCCAACACCCGGATTGAAAACGGTTTCAGGTGCCCCAGGTTTTTACAGGCGTGGTTAACTGTTATAGCCAACCCTATACAGTTAGCCAGGACCGTGAAAACATGGGGTGCCTGAAACCGTTTTCAATTGCTGCTACCTTTTTTTTAGCGCCTCCTGTACTACAACATCCTCAACATCATCAGTTATTACCACCTTGCCGATCTCTACCGGCAGCACATAAAAAACACGGTTACCGATCGTTTTCTTGTCACTGAGCAGATAACCTTTGATGCGGTCACGGTCAAGATCGTGAGGAATTTCTGTAGGTAGACCATAGTTGTGGATGAGTGTGGCCACCCGGCCTGCTTCCTGCCTCTTACACAGACCACTGCCGACGGCAAGCCGTAAGGCGGCAACCATACCCATGGCCACAGCCTCTCCATGGATGATTGAATAATCGGAAGCAGCCTCAATCCCATGGCCGATTGTATGACCATAATTGAGAATTCTACGGATATTTGATTCCTTTTCGTCCTCTGCCACAACATCTGCTTTAATACGACAACAGGTAAAAATCATCTTCTGAATCGTTACGCGATCAAGGCTTAAAATTTGATCGATGTTGTCTTCAAGAAAGAGGAAAAACTCTTTGTCGCGAATCACACCATATTTGATAACCTCAGCAAGACCACCACAATATTCTTTCATCGGCAATGTGGTCAGAACAGCTGTATCAATATAGACCACTTGAGGTTGATAAAAAGCACCAACAAGGTTTTTACCTTCGGGAATATCAACACCGGTCTTGCCTCCGACAGAACTGTCGACCTGGGCCAGCAACGTGGTTGGCACCTGAACAAAGGGGATTCCCCTCATATAGGTAGCGGCCACAAAACCGGTCATGTCTCCTGTCACACCACCACCTAGACCAACAAGCACATCGGATCGATCAAAACCTGCCTGAGCCAGTTCCCGATGTAGAGTGGTAAATGTTTGCAGGTTCTTGGATTCTTCACCTTGGGGAAATGTAAATAACTTTGCTGTTATTCCTGCTTCAGCAAAGGAATTCATCAGAGCCGAACCATATAATGAGGCTACATGATCATCGGCAATGACACCATATTTGGTGCCTATTTTTCGCTCAGCCAGGTCTCTGCCGATTCTCGTTAGTAATCCATCCTCTATGATTATTGGATAGGTGCGGTCGTCGAGACCGACTTGGAGGGTTAATGTATTCATTGTTTGAAACATCCAAATGAAAAATCCGAAATACGAATATCGAAATTCGAAACAAATTAGAAATACGAAATACTAAATCTTAAAACGGTTCAAACCTGCTCATCTTCTGCTACATGTAATAGAGAAGGCTTACAATAACATTGAATTTTTAAATTTAGACACTCTTTTTTAGAATAGCACCGAATATATTCATGAGTTCCTGTGATTCTTGGATCAAATTATGACACAGAGACTCTAGTGATCGTGAAGAACCAGTATCAACTAATCGCAACCAGTAGCGGCTTTCTTTTGCCTCCTTATGACAGATTTTTATCCTCATGATAAAATCCTTTTTGCTTAACGATTCATTCGCTTCAATATAGTTTGCCCCAACAGATCCAGAGGATCGTATCAGCTGTTTTCCATCTTCGAAATTGCCCGTATGTTTCGGTAGTTGTTTGACAAACTTTCTGACCTGCTGTGCAAATCCGAACGTTCGATCTTCAAGATCATATGTTTTGGTCATTTGTATTTTGAAAATTGTTTCGTATTTCGTGCTTCGATATTCGAATTTCAAATAAAAAAGGAGATACCGTCATAGAGACAGCATCCCCTTTCTATTATCGATTAATACAATCGTGTCGCGTACTACATATCATCACCGGAAGCGGCACCCTGCATCTTGACCTCAACTTTCTCAGTCAAACCTGCATAGTAATCTTTCAGATGATCAAGAACCTCATCACGACCAAAATGGTCTACGATATCGGCACCCTCGGACAGCGCTTTACGCAGCTTGGTACCGGAGAGGATAACGCGGGATTCTTTCTTATGCGGACAGGTACGCAGAGAGGCCATACCGTCACACTCGTGGCAGTAGAAGGTCCAGTCGATTTTCATCGGTTTGCACTGCAGATCTTTTCCATTATCACCGGTCTTGGGGATACGATCAAAGATAGTCTGGGCTTCGAACAGACCGTAGAAGTCACCGACACCGGCATGGTCACGGCCGATCAGCATGTTGTTGACACCGTAGTTCTGACGGAAAGTGGCGTGCAGCAGTCCCTCACGAGGTCCGGCATAACGCATATCAAGCGGATACCCGGCATTGATGACGTTTTCTTTAACAAAATATTTCTCAATCAGAATATCAATTGCCTTTACACGGGTATCAGCCGGAATATCACCAGGCTTCAGGTTACCGATCAGTGAGTGGATCAGAACACCGTCACATACCTCAACGGCGATCTTGGCCAGGAACTCATGGGAACGATGCATGGGGTTACGCAGCTGCAGAGCGGCAACGTTGGCCCAACCACGCTCGTCAAACATACGACGGGTCTGGGCGGGGGTCAGGTATACTCCAGGATACTCTTTGGGATACTCGCCTTCGGACAGAACCTTAACCGGACCGGCCAGATTGTATTCTTTCTGACCCATAACCATGATAACACCGGGATGATCCTCGGGTGCAATCTTCCAGAAGTTGCCGTCTACGGACTCTTCACCTTCACCCATGAAGACTTTTTCACATTCCCATTTCTTGTCCTCTTCGGTCATCTCGTACTTCTCAACAACCTTCATGGTTGCAAAGGTCTCGCCATCCTTTACCAGGGCAATCTCTTCACCATCGGCGATACCGTTTGCATCAGCAGCGGATACATCCAGGGTGATCGGCACAGGCCAGAAGGTACCATCCGTCATCTGAAAATTCTCACACACGCCTTGCCAGTCAGCTTTTGTCATAAAGCCGTCCAGCGGAGAAAAACCACCGATACCCATCATGATCAGATCGCCTTTGGCACGGGCGGAAATTTCTATTTGCTTCATTCCTCTTGCGGCAGCCAACTCGGCATCACGCTCTGCACCTGTCAGCAACGCACAAACCAGACCTTTTCCACCATGTGGAGCAACTAATTTTGAAAACATACGATTCCTCTTTGAATATTTTTTCTAAGCAGAAGACTCCCCGACAGGAAAGTCAATTAATGAACCCTCATTCATTTTTAACCGAGTATATATATATAGAGCACACGTCAAATGTCAAGGGAAAAGGAAGAAAGACACCTGGCAACAAATAGTGAACAGTGAATAACAAAGGAAAAAAGCGAATAGTTTTCCATTCTGCCGGAGGCAGCACACTTTACACTATTCGCTTTTCGCTATTGCTTATTCGCTACGCCTCAAAGTACCTCAACCGAAGCGCATTGGTTACTACGGACACGGAGCTGAGCGCCATGGCAGCCCCGGCAATCATTGGACTAAGCGTAGGTCCGCCAAAAAGATAGAGCAGACCGGCGGCAACCGGAATACCGATAATATTATAACCAAAGGCCCAGAAAAGATTCTGGCGGATATTTCGCATCACCGCTTTTGACAGCAGTAGTGCACTGAGTAGACCATCCAGGTTGCCTTTCATAATCACCATGTCACCCGATTCGATGGCAATATCGATTCCCGTTCCCATGGCAATACCCACATCGGCCTTTGCCAGGGCCGGAGCGTCGTTAATGCCGTCTCCCACCATGGCAACCCGATACCCATCCTCCTGGTAAGCTACAACTTTTTCCGCCTTGTCGTCGGGTTTCACCTGTGCAATAACTGTATCAATGCCGGCAAGCTCGCCAATCGCCCTGGCTGTGTTCTCCTGGTCACCGG
>CAZLGM010000112.1:0-10960 GCA_964558875.1 uncultured Desulfocapsaceae bacterium | reverse complement strand
CCGGTCGAACTCATTGCCAGGTTACCGTTGCGAACACCTTTCAGGGCAATGAGTGAATCGGCAAGAGACTGGACTGAGCTGGCCTTGCCCCGGACGATGATCACCTCGAGACAGTTGTGGTGATCCATATGAACATGGGTGGTTGAGACGATCTGATCGTGAAAATCGTGCTGCAGTTCGGTGACCTTTTCCTGGAGCTGGTGCTGGTGGTGATCATAGACCAGGGAAATAACCCCCATCACCTCATTGTCGCCCTTCCACTCGTCTTTGACCATGCCGTCCCTGATCAGGTCACGAATCGCCTCGGATCGGCTGCCATATCCCCGCTGGTCGATAACCCGGTCAAAGTCTTCGAGCAGCTCCTCTTCCATTGATATTGTAAAACGCTTGAGCATAGTAACACCTTTTTATATTTAGTGTTACTATAGCGACGGTGGATGGTCGAGTCAAGGAGATTCAACCTTGACTCGAAGCTTATGCTGGATAGCGCGCTTTAAATTGTCGGACAGGGAGTTGGAAAAAGGGAAAGCCGACTATTTGAAACAATTTTTCATAGTGTGAAAGATTGTGGCAAACACATCGGTTAAGCGCAGAACTCCAACTATCTCACCTCCACGGGTGACCAACAGAGACTGAAGGCGGCCGAGAACCAACTGGTGAATAGCGTGCTCCAGAGAAGAGTCTTCAGAGACAAATTCACCCTCAGTTGGTTTAATCATATATTCTGTGACATTTTTCTGTCCGACTTCGCAGCAGAGATCTTCCAGAGGTTTGGAAAAAAGATTGTACTCTTTCAGCATCGACTGCATGAAATTCTTGGAAAAGCCGTATCGCTGCATTCCCTTTTCGTCGGACATGTTCTGGTATTTCGGCTCCAGGGACATAAGTACCTCAAAAAGGCTGAGCTTGCCGATAACCGTATCGTTTTGATCAAGAACCAGAATTGCCCGGTGCCGATATCGGGTGTGTTTGTCTTCAAAGAGCTCCTGAGCCTTTTCCAGGGCAAGAACAGCTTCATACAGGGTGGCGTTCTCTGAAATTGTTGCATACTCGGAGAGCGGCACCATTAAATCTTTAACCAGATAATCTTTCATAACAATCTCCTTTATCCTGAATCCGTCAGCATTCGATAGTGCTGTAGCTTTGCTCGATTTAACTTGTCGATAATAGTGAACTATATCGATAAGTTAAGTCGAGCAAAGATGCAGTGCTAGCGGATGCCCAAAAGGGCGAATTACACTTATCTCAGCTATACTTTGAAATGAAATAGTTTTCAAGAAAGTCTTGGAATGGATAAACGGTTTGTGAACCGTCAAGCGCCATCATTATTAAAGGAAACTGCAGCCTTAACTTTACGATTACTTCGTCAACAAGGCGTAAATGGCCCGATGGGTACCGAACTTCCCGTCAACATCAACGGTTTTCAACTCGCGAATAGTGAATAAGGGACTATACAGATCTTCCATCTCAGTTTCCGACGAAAAATACAGTTGAGTGCCAAGAAGTGTTTTTCGGTATTTACCCTTTCCCCCGAATTGAGGGCTGTCCTCACTGAAAAACACAGAGAAATAGTATCCGTTCGGTTTTAACAGCCTGTCAACGTTATCCAGGTATTTCTCTCTTGTTTCCGGGAAAATATGATGAAGCAGCTCCCAGTCAAAAACAAAATCATAGGTATCGTTAATTTCGGATAAACTGCCAACGACGTCAGCAGAAATGAACCTGCAGTCCAGCCCTTTTGATTTTGCTGAATTCTGTGCTAACTGAATTGCTACTCTGGAGAAATCTACACCCGTCACCTGAAAACCTGAACCGGCAAGAAAGATTGTGTAATTCCCGGCTCCGCATCCAAGTTCAATGGCTTTGCAGGGCTTAATACCTTTATTTTTCAAAAGAGCGACCAGTAATCGGGGAGGATCGTTGAAATTCCAGGGAATGTCTTCAGGCTCCATATTCGTATAGATATGGTCCATTTGATCTTGCAGCATATGGTTCTCCTCCAAAGGACTTTGTTAGAAACCAACACAAAAAATATTACCATGTTCCCTGTTTATTAACATGTTTAAAACAGTGTGGAGAATAAGTATACTGACAAGAAATAGAACCTCAAAGGAGGTACCAATGAGCATATCGTTTAAGAGTTTGATCATTGTTTTATCCATGCTGCTCTCCATATTCCTTTCTGCTGAAATGGCCTCAGCTTTTTTTAAAAAAGAGAGCGAAACAGATAAGCTCCTCAGGCTGCTCACCACCTCTCCCAAAGTCTCCGAGCGGGCCGATGCTGCCTGGCGATTGGGGAAAATAGGTGATCCTAAAGTGATCCCTTCTCTTGGAATGGCGCTCGGCGATGAATCCGCACCTGTCCGGGCCAATGCCGCCACTTCGCTCTGGAGATTCGGCGACCAGGCAAAGTCGACGATGCCGGCGCTCAGGCAGGCGTTAAATGATCCCAGCTTTACGGTTATTGCCAATGCGGCCATGGCTTTAAGAAAAATGGGAATAGGATTTAAAGAACTGGAACCAGCATATCGGCGACTGTTGGGAGCAAATCGTTGTAAAGAACGTGTCCGCGGTCTCAAGCAGCTCCAAGGCAAAACCTCTCCTCAGGAACTCTTTCCCGTGGCCATGGACTGTACCTATGACAAAGATATCAGTGTGTCAAATGATGCCCACGGGATAATTGGAAAACTTACCAAAGTAAAAAATCTGCAGATGGCAGCAATGATTGTTGAGGGGTTGAAGGCTCCAAGCAATTCAACGACTGTCGGGCTCATCTACGCAATTGCCAAATACACACCACCTGTAAAAGAAGCTGTTGATCCCCTCATTCAGATCCTGTCAACTTCGCATTCCCCTCAGGACCGTAATGCTGCGGCAAATGTCCTTGGCCGAATGGGCACGGTTTCATTAAAATCCGTACCGGTTCTTGCAAAATCGATAACCAACGATCCGGACCAGGGTACCCGGGCTGCCGCAGCTGAAGCAATCGGCAACATGGGGACAAAAGCCGCTTCTGCCATCCCGGCGCTGATGGCTGGAATAAAAGATAAATGGCCGATCGTTCGCCGGAGTTGCATCCGCGCCCTGGGAAACATGGGAGTGAAGGCCCAAAAGGCCATACCTCTTATCAAAGGGGCTTTGGATGATCCTGATATGCTTACAAAAAATGGTGCGAGCTTTGCGCTTTCGAAAATAGATCCCAAGAACGTAAAACAGTACCGTAAGCCCAAACATTCAAAAGCCGCTGCAGTTGTGAGGGAAAACCTGCTCAGCGACCCCGCAACACTTGTTGCCGCCATGCAGAATAAACTGCCGGTTGTGTTACAGATGATCATCTATCCAAATTTTGCTACAATCGCGGTTTTAGAGCAATCGAGCGCTGATGGAATTGCCAGTTATATCTACCGTGGCGGGGGGCTTCTCGGCCCCAGAAGCGGACCAAGGGCAAGATGTATGCAGCCTTTCAAACTGGCTGATGTGGATTTCTCGGTTTTACCGCAGGTGGTCAGCAGGGCGCCGAAAGTACTTGGAGGCGGTACTGTCCGCTATGTTTTTCTGGATGGCGGGCCCAGGTGCCGGAATCTTCATTGGACAGTGTACGTCAGGGTGCCGGGCAAACCCGGTGATCAGAGTGTCGAATATGGTTTGGATGGAAAAAGGCTTTAGCTTGACTGAGAAGAGTAAATCTGTTTTCACAAAATACTCAGTTCTTTTTCTATTTGTTCTGTCACAAAGATTCCTTTCCGGCCCATTTCAGGATTTGACCACATGGTTTTACATTTTCCTGAGGTAGTCCCAAAAAGCTTTGGCAACAGGAGAAAGATCCCTGTTTTTTCGTTTAATGAAATAAAATGGGCGGTTCAAATCAAGTCCCTGTATACCAACCGTTACCAGTCTACCGCATTGCACATCATCTCTGGCCGCACGTTTGGACAGAACTGATAATCCGATACCGGCTTTAACAGCTTCCTTGACCGCGGCAGTTGATTCGATTTCCGCGACAATATGCAGATCGCTTTCTTTGAGACCTGCCTGCGCCAGCAGACCTGAAAATACTTTTCGTGTACCGGATTCGGGTTCCCGCAAAATAAACGGCATATCTATTACATCCTCAAGGCGCACCTCTGTAAGTTCGGCCAAAGGATGATCCGGATGTAAGGCAAGGGTTAATTCATCGGAAAACATTTCCGTCCAATCCAGTCTTGTCTCTTTCCATCTGGCTCCAACAAATCCAAGTTCAAGTTCTCCGGACAGCACTTCCATGGCAATGGTTTTTGAGCTGGTAATACGCAATAATGTATTTAATGTAGGATGTTCATCATGAAACCGGCTAATGAGCTCCGGCAATATATACGTACCGGGGATTGTCCCGCAACCAATCTTTATTTTCCCCCTCAGTGTGCCGCTGTACTGCTCAATAGCCTGCACGGCCTCCTGCTGTGTCCGAATGATATTGGAACCATACTCGTAGAGTATCCTGCCCACAGGAGTTGCCTCAATTTCCTTGCCCAGCCGATTGATGAGCTTATGGCCAAGTTCATTTTCCAGGTTACGTATATGTTCACTGACTGTCGGCTGGGACAGGAGAACGCTCTCTGCTGCCCCTGTAAAGCTTTTTAGATCGACTACCCTACAGAACACTTCGAGTTTTCTGATATCCATAAATACGATCCTCAAAAGGTGAATTTGGTTTACCGATGAAGCTGGCAACAGGCATAGGAATTACCTATTTGACACATCAGTCTAATCGATATATTTTGCCGTTCAATTTGAAAATGAAAAAGTCAACCAGGGATTGAACGATAAACAATATAAGGTAAAAAAATGACAATAAGAAAACTAGTTAGCGTTTGTTTTGCAGCTCTTCTAATATTATTTCCGATAAATACACTTGCAAAAAAGGATGCTGTGGGAACCATTACAATGGAGTTTGATCTTTCGGCCCATGCATCGGGAGAAGTCGCCCAGCTCTGGATTCCCTATCCTCTTTCCGACAGAGATCAAACAATCACCAATATTAAAGTAAGTGGCGATTATGATGAGTCGGCAGTCTATTCCGACCGGAAATATTCCACTCCGATCCTGTATGCCCGTTGGAACAAAGCAGTAAAAAGCCGGAAATTGACCCTCTCTTTTCATGCAAAACGCAAAGAGGTTGTTCGCAAAGATTTCCCGAAAAAAGAAGCACCCTGGGACCCGGCGGATTATAGGATGTACCTTGCCGCCACCAGCCTAGGCCCTATAGACGGACAGGTGAAAATTCTTGCCGATCAGATTACAAGGGGGAAAACAACTGTATTGGAAAAAGCGAAAGCGATTTATGATTGGACCTGTGAAAACATGTATCGTGATCCCAAAACTGTCGGCTGCGGCCCAGGAAATGTTTGCATGTTACTGGAACGTCCCGGGGGTAAATGCACCGATATTCATTCTGTCTTTGTTGCCCTGGCACGGGCGGCCGGTGTTCCTGCCCGGGAAGTCTTCGGCATCCGGATGGGGAAGAAACCGGAACAGGATATAACAAAATGGCAGCATTGCTGGGCCGAATTCTACCTGCCCGGCTACGACTGGGTCCCGGTTGACCCTGCCGATGTTCGCAAAATGATGCTCAAGCACAACCTGACGCTGGAAGATGCCAAAACCAAAGAATATCGTAAATATTTCTGGGGCGGTTGGGACCAGTACAGGGTAAAGCTTGCAGTTGGACGTGATGTGCAATTGAATCCGCCTCAACATGGAGCACCGATCAACACCTTTGGTTATCCGTATGCGCAAATCGGGACAACTACCCTTGATTGGCTATCTCCTGAAACATTTAAATACAGCTTTCGTTATCATCAATAGCGGGTAATGGATGAAGCCAGAAAGCTCTACTTTTTACATGTCTGCTTTTAGGGCAAGCATACGTGACGATCTGCAAGGCAATATGTGCAGAATATGGTATCTCAAACTCCCACATCTCTTTTTGCGAAAGTCAAGCTTTGCTAGTAATCAGGAGAGTCTTGGTTAATCCAAATCCTTCATCCGCATCATCCGGATAGAGATAGGCGGTTGTGGGGGATGGACGCTAATTGTTTTCGGGGCTGGGAACAGGATTGGCGGGCTGGGATATTTCGAGTAATAGAGGCCGACCTGACGTCCCTGGGGATCAAGAATCGAAGAGCCCTGATAAATGATGGTCATGCGGTCATCTTCATCGTAAGTTCCTTCAACCGTTTTAAACATCCACATCCAATCTTTGAGCTGTTTGTGAGTAAGATCGATTTTGGTCCAGTAGCCATAAGCTTTATCTAGTGTGTAGCTTTTGTGGATGACCATGAGTGTATCAGGCTCGACTATTTCACCATTGTAGTAATAGTTATGATCGTCCAGAACCTGAAGGGACTGGAACTGGTGATCGACCTGGATGTTGGTCATCAATCGGCCGCAGTTGGGACAGGATGTGGCGATACAGCCGGAAAGAAAAAGAGTGAAAACCAATATAAGGGGAAAGATGAGTTGTCGAGCTTTCATGTCTGTATCTGCCTTGGTTGAGAGGTTTGATTGATAGAGGAGAAAAGAACACGCACCTACAAATTACCATATTTGTCTGGTTGTTATCAACTCTGCGGCGAACAGGCAGTAAGAGATTGCTTCGTCGCTGGGCTCCTCATAACCACCTAACATTGTCTCGTCGTTGCGAAGGAGCGTAGCGATTGTGGCAATCTCAACTACTCGAAGCGTGAAACTCGAAACTGCAGCTACACCTTCCTCACCCGGCACATGAACATCCGCTGGGACGGAGTTCCGGTGATCGGATTTCGTCTGTCATCATCGGTGAGGCTGTTGAGGTTATACTTTGAATCATAGTCTCCCCAGCCCCAGGCAATCCGTATTGATCCGGGATGCACCACATCCGATTGTTTCGCTTTCATTCGGATGGCACCTCTGGGAGTTTCAATCTTGATCTCATTGCCACTGTTTATACTCAAGCGTTTACAGTCGTCGGGATGAATATCGACAACACAGCCATATTCGTCATTTAAGAGTCGAGGGATAACCCTGAACTGTGAGTTTGTGAATCGGTTATCGCGGGCGCCGCTGATGCCGATGATGGGATAATCCTCTTTCCGGTCCGAAAAGCTGATCGGATGTTCAGGAAAGCCGTCGGAATACGGAGTGCCGGCAAAACCGTTTTGGGCCAATTTCTCGGAGAAGAACTCGAATTTCCCACTGGGAGTGTTAAAGCCTTTTTCCTTGTGTTTTGTATAGGCGATATCTTCCACCCGCATACCCCCGGGATTTTCTCGGAGCTGGTCAACAGTGATACCGGAAGGCTCAAGCTGGTAATCGATGGCAGCCTCGGCTGTCTGCCAGGAGAACTCCTCTTCAAAACCGAGCCTTCGGCCGAGTTCGAATACGATCCACCAGTCCGGCCGGGAATCGCCGATGGGATCAATGACCTGATCCTGGAGAATAACCGGATTATTCCGTGTAGAAGCGCGGTTGAGCTGGGTTTTTTCAAAGCAGCTTGAAGCCGGCAGGATCACGTCGGCAAGCTCGCCGGTCCTGGTCATGAACAGATCGATTACAACCAGAAAATCAAGTTTTTTAAAGGCATCTTGTGTTCTGGTTGAATCGGCCATTGTGATCACTGGATTGCCCGATTGCACAACCACCATTTTTACGGGATAGGGCTTTTCATCGAGAATCGCGTCAACAACGCAGGATTGAACCTGTTTTCCCCAGGTTTGGTGGAAGGTGTTAAAAAGGGGATAATCGGCGGTGATAGGCACAATATCATCGGGCAGGTATGATTCCGCCTGAATATTATGAATGGGGACCGGCTGGGGCAGAACATCACCGCCACTGGTATCAATATTGCCGGTGAGCCCACGCAGCAGGGCAACGGCTCTTGTTGACTGGAACATATCAAGCTGCATATCGAGGCCATTACCGTCGACGATACAAGCCGGTTTTGTTGTGGCATACAACTGGGCCACTTCCTTGATCGTTTCCGGGTCGAGCCAGATATTTCCAGCAATCTCATCGACCGGGAAGGTTGCGGCGACATCTTTTAATTCATCAAATCCGGTGCTGAACTGCTCGACGAAGTCTTTGTCATACAAATCGTTGGTGATGATCTCATTGATCATGGCCATGGCCAGCAGTCCGTCGTGCCCCGGTTTGATCTGCATCCAGATATCAGCCTTGGCGGCCAGGGGAGTTTTGATCGGATCAACCACGATCAGTTTGGCCCCCTGCTCCACTACATGTTCAATGGCGTCGCCGACCCCCATGGTGGTGTCGCGGTCATGCTTGCCCCAGACCAGGATCAGCTTAGCTTTAGCAGCTTCAGGAAATGCCATGCCTCCGTATGTGTATGTATGGGCCATTTCCCGGGCAACGAAGCAGATGGAACCGTTACCAATGGTGTTGGGCGAACCGAAGACATTCATCAGCCGGTTGGCGTAATCCCAGGGTGAGCCCCAGTCAGCAGCCATACCTCGTAACCAGGCCACTGATTGAGCACCCAGCTCCTCTTTATATTGATGAAATTTGGCAGCAACCAGGTCCAGGGCCTCATCCCATGTAGCCTCTTTGAATGTGTTGGTATCGTGGTCTTTAATCAGTGGAGTGGTCAACCGTTTTGGTGAATAAACGATGTCAGCCGCAGATGCCAGTCGAGGGCAGCGAAGCCGCTTTTTAAGATCAACAAAGGATTTACGCTCGGCGGAAATCAGTTTGCCGTCTTCTACTTCGGTAATCACCGGGCAGCAGGAAGAGCAGAGTCTGCAGACGGTATGTTTTTCCATTGTTTCCCTCAAATATTTGGTGTTTGAATCCGGAAGTCATGAAATTTCAATAGTGCAGTGCCAGCAGACTCTGGTGACTTCCGGGGTTATCTTGATGCCTTCACAAAACAACTTTGGATCAGTTCGTAATGATTTGTGTGGGTTCGTATTTTCCACCACACGGAACCGGTATCTTCCACTGTCCACTGCGGTGTGAAACCTTCTCCTCCTTCACTGAGCAGCCTGGAAATATTTTCCAGTCCTCGGCCGGCAAAAGGACCGTCATCGGTGCCGCCCAGCCAGTTTTTTTCTTCCGCGGCCTCAACCGACCATGAAAAGGGATCTGAGAGTAGAAACTGGGCATTGGCCTCAGTGGCGACCCGGTTCATTTCAGCAAGATGTTCAATCGGTTTAGGGACCTTATCAATCAGATTGAGTGAAGCCAGCGAGGCGCAGCTATCGGATCTGAACGGGACCTGCTGGGCGTTACCGACAACAAAATCAACCCGGTCGCTTCGCCACTCTGCTGGTAGGTAGACAGTGATATCGCGGGTCAGGTTGCCTTCGATCTTAAGTGGAAAGGTGATTTTTCTATTCTTCATCAACTCCCGGGCAGTCCTGATAAAGGCGACCGAATTGTCTATACCCACTGCCAAATCGCACTTGGTGCTCATCTCAAATGCAAAGCGACCGACGGCACCGCCGAGGTCGAGAGTGATACCGGGGTGGGGCGTCATCATTGCCGCCCATCGGGAATAGGCGTCGGAGGCTTGCTCATCATCGAGTAGATCACCGTAATGGGACCAGAGATAGGAAGAAACAATCTCATCCAGTTCGTATTTGTTATTGTTGTTGGACTGCTCTGCGGCAGGATCAAGAAAGGCAATACCCTGTCTGACATGGAAGCCGGAATAGCACTGGGGGCACCGTAGAATCGCTTCAATAATGTCATCGTCTTCTACTTTCATCAGCTCAGACTCAAGCGGATATTCTTCGGGTAAGCAGGTGGGACAGATAAGAAAGTCCAGTAATTTCTTTTTCATGGAATGATACCGGCAGTAGTGTAAATAGTGGTGGACAGGTCGGTCAGACCGCCCATCAGGATACCTGCATTGTGGGGCGAATTCAAGGCTATTTTAAGTGTACACAATCACAGGGAACACCTGTTGCGGACCCTGTGATTGTGTACACTTAAAATGGTTTTACGATTACCTTATTCTACTCCGGTTAATCCCGGATCAAGGCAATCCTGAAAGTGCGGAATCTTTTTCTCAGGATGGTTCTTAAAACCAGAAAGCTGACAATGAGACCGACAACCAGACCATAGGCAGCGAAAAGCGGCTGGATATCGATGAGATTGAGGATTGAGGCGATAAAGCCTACCCCGATTCCAAAGAGGGTGCCGAACACCAGAAAAAGAAGAAGGCTACGCCACATCCAGGCCCAATAGATCCGAAAAACATAACTCCAGGTGATCTCGATTTCGTTGAATTGCTCGCTTCGTTGATCCTCTGCATTTTCAGTGGTTGATACTGTTTTTTTGTTGGGAGCGCTGTTTCTGCCGATGATCTTTGGCAATTTAGAGGGCGGTGAGGAGTGCTTAACCGAAATTTCGCTGTCGCATTGTTTGCAGGTGATTGCGGCATCTTTGCGGGAAAACCGATTGGCATTCAGTGTATGGAGGTGGCCGCATTCAGGGCATTTAATTTTAATGATCTGGCTCATAGTTAACCTCTCTTCGGTGCATCCGGATTCAGCATGCTTTTTATAATGTGTTGTTTTGCAAAAGCGAAATTATGAGATCGCCACGGTCACTTTGTTTCCTCACTGTGATGAAAAAAGTACTGTCTTGTGATTTATCTTTCCATGAGAAAGTCCATCTTGACGGGACAATGATCGGACCCCATGATATCACCTAGTATTTCTGAATTCTGCACTCTGCTTTTACTGGCCATGTCGACGCAGAAATAATCGATACGCCAGCCAATGTTTTTAGCCCGGGCGTTAAACCGGTAGCTCCACCAGGTGTAGTTCTCCGGTTCCTTGTTGAACATTCTGAATGTGTCGACAAAGCCGCCATTTAAAAAAGAGTCCATCCACTGCCTCTCTTCAATGGTGTAACCGGCATTTGTTTCGTTGGCTTTCGGGTTTTTCAGATCAATGGGTTTATGGGCCACGTTATAGTC
>CAZLGM010000111.1:0-11008 GCA_964558875.1 uncultured Desulfocapsaceae bacterium | reverse complement strand
AACAGGCATCAGCAAGGTAACCTATTCGTATTTCTGTTGTCAAACAACGGTTGTCAGCTTTATCCATCTTTTATTTTTCTAATCGATTAGCCAGAAAGTAATCAGGGTACGATTACCATCATTGCACCTAATATACCAAGAAGAATGTATACCATATTGAGAAACTGTTTTGTTGATAATCTATTTGAGCACAACAGGCCCAATAGCGTGCCGAGTAAAACGGCAGGTCCGCTGTATAACCAGTATTTCATTATTTGCCAGGTAATAAGACCGCCAATACAGTACATCGGTATCGCTAACAGTGAAGTAAAGAGAAAAAATGTGGTTAGAGTAGCCTTTATTTCATTTTTATCCCAATCAGACAGAGTCGAATAAATAATTACAGGTGGCCCGCCGGCACTGAAAGCGCCGCCTGCCAATCCGGTCAAAAAACCGGCAATATATGCCCACCTTATCTTTAGCTTTTTCCGAGCTGGTTTGAAAAGTAAACTGTACAAGCTGTAGACAATAATCAGTATTCCCAGGGCGATTGATATCTCTTTGGAAGGAGTGGTTCTCAACAGAATCACTCCGATGATAAGACCCGGGATGGATGAGATGCAGAGGGGAGTGACCCTTTGTTGTATTATGTGACTCTGCAGCCTGACAAACAGGAAGGTGACAATGACAAAGCCGTTTAGCAGGGTAAGAGGAATGGCTGTTTTAATATCAAGAAGGAGTGTCAATAGGGGAATGGCCACCAGCGCAGAACCGAACCCGGTCAGTCCCTGAATAAAGCCGGCAGCAAAGAAAATAAGCAAAAGAAAAGGGATAACGGTCATCGAACTGTGGGTTGAAACTGAAACGGCTTGGCAATCAGATATTCAATTGTGTTTCTTGTTGGATATGGTAAATTTTAATGTTTGGTTAAAAAGCAGCAAGATGCGTTGTCTTATCCAAAAAGAATCGATACATATTATCCGAAGATAAATCATTGTACAGGTAAAATATCATTGGCCTTTCACATTAGGACCATAAGTACTTTTAGCTGTTTTTCCCGGTTACTTTCATTTACCAGCGCAGGTAGCAGGTTATAATATGGATACGAAACTAGAATCCGGTGAGCATCAGTCGGCCCCGTTTCAGAACAAAGTCGATGTTACGTTGTTCTATGAACAGTGCAGTCGACGTCCGATGCTCAATGAAATAAAAAAAGCAGTTCTGGAGTCGGTTTCCGTCCTGACGTTGTTTGGTGAGGAAGGTTCCGGCAAGACGATGCTGTGCAAAATGATTGAGAGTGAGTTGACATCACGTTATCAGGTTGTTTTGTACGAGTCGGCAGTTATGTCCTTTGAAGATGTTATCCGTCCTGCAGCTGCAAAAACGGACATTGTCATCCAGGATCAGGTGACCAGAAAAGAACTCAACAACCTGCTCCCGGAGATTCTCACGCGTTTGCAACTCAAAGGTGAACGACTGCTGCTTATCTTCGATGAAGCGGATAAGATTTTTCTGGCAACATTGGAACGTATCCGTAAAATGCTCGACACCTTGAATGCGGATGGTCAGTATCTCCAGGTTCTTTTCTCAGGTGAACCTGCTTTGCAGTCAAATCTTGATCAGCTTGCCCTGTGCGAATTTCAGGGAGCGACCGAGCAGACTTTTTCGTTGGGACCACTGGATGAAGAAGAAACCTTTGGCTATCTGAAATCTCAGATGAGCCATTTTAACCTGGAGGATGACCCGTTTACCCGAGAGAGGAGCGGTCAGGTCTTCAGCCTGGCCCAGGGGAATTTTGCAAAGACCAATATTGAAGCTGCCAAGCTGGTGTCTTTTCCTGTATCTGAACAGCCTGCCTCCCTTGCCGATAATGAAGGATTAAAGAGTCCACCAACAAAAGCACAGAAAAAGAGCAAGAAAAAGCCTGCCTTGTCAGGTTGGTGGACTCGTTCTGAATTTATTTCTATTGCCGGCATTTGTGGTCTGGTCATCGTTATTGCTGTTGTGCTGTTGGGGAGAAAAGAACCTTCGAAGGACACGGACGGGAAAAAGGAGATAACGCAGAGCGTCAAGATAAAACAGGAAGTTGTTCAACAAAAGGCGGAAGAACCAAAAAAGAGCGATCAAGAAAGGTCGAAGAAGGACATAACAAAGAAAAGAGTACAAACAGTCAAGAAAAAAGAGATTAAAGCACCTCCAGAGATAGAGGCACCTCCGGAAAAGGAGGTCGCAATTGATAAGAAGATAGAGAAGGAAAAGACGGATAAAAAGGAAAAAGCGGCTTTGGATACCGTGGTTGTTGAGAAAAACGAGGAAGATGACACAGTCGCTGAGCCGGTGCAACCTCGATTGCGTTCCGGAAAGATTGAAACCCAACCCTTCATTGTCATCAGCTCGGCGTCGAGTCGCTATATGGATTCTGATGAGGGATCATCACAACCTTTTACAACTGAACAGCAAAGACAGGGGGTCGATCAGCTATATGACCGGCGTGTGAGGGCTGCCTCCAAATGGTCCAGATTCGGCACCAAAGGTCGGTACACGGTGCAGCTCATGGTGTTGACAGCAGAAGAAGCCAGAGAAAATGTTAAAAAGGAATTGGCAAAGCAGGAGTTTCAGGAGATTGAGGAGAAACTCTATATCATGCAGTCCGCAGGTTCACCGCCATCGGTGTACGTTTTTTATGGAGATTATCCGTCAAAAGCTGCCGCTCGCAAAGTCAGAAATAATCTACCGTTGTTTCTAAGAAAGCATGATCCTTATGTCACATCCATTGAAGAGGCGCTGAATAAGGCTGGCCGGAAGTCGAGTCGGTGATGATAACAAAATGGATGGGGATAATAGCATTGCTTGCCTGGTTATCACGGTTCTCAAGAGGAAAAAAACAAAAGAGGGGTTGCAGTGGATACACTGCAACCCCTCTTGTTATCTGGTGGAGCTAAGCGGGATCGAACCGCTGACCTCTTGAATGCCATTCAAGCGCTCTCCCAGCTGAGCTATAGCCCCTGAAACACTTTGTCGCACAAGCGATGAGGCCGATCAATACCAGGGTTTTTTTTCTCTGTCAACTCTTTTTATTATCCTGAATCCGTGAGCATTCGATAGTGCTGTAGCTTTGTTCGACTTAACTGACCAATAATAGTGAACTATATCGGTCAGTTAAGTCGAACAAAGATGCAGTGCTAGCGGATGCCCCGAAGGGCGAGCCGTTCACTAAGGTTAACGCCATATATGGCTGAAAATTTAATGATATATCACAATGTTATTAGCACAAATAATGAATTTCGTCACGGGTTCAGGATAAATTGGAAAATGAGTAAGCATTGTTGTTGCCAAGTTAGTTACGCTTTGGTAATGTTAGTCGCTTTACAACCGTAATCTCTTAAATAACACCCGATTACATCAAATGGCTGTTGGTCAGGGTTTATCGATTCCGGTGGTTGTCGTATGGTGGCAGTCCATCTACACCGTACTGTCCGCATTGTCAGAAAATCATTAAATCTATACCTGTAAAAGGAAAATGCATGTTTTCTCCATTTAATTTTTTATTTGGTTGGCTCTCCAATGACCTGGCCATTGATCTTGGAACTGCGAATACGGTTCTTTATGTAAAAGGCAAAGGAATTGTTTTGCGAGAACCTTCTGTTGTTGCTGTCAGGCAGGAGGGCAGGGTTAATAAGATCCTCTCTGTCGGCCACGAAGCAAAAAACATGCTTGGCAAGACACCTGGGAATATTAAAGCTATCCGGCCGATAAAAGATGGGGTTATCGCTGATTTCGAAGTGACCGAAGCCATGCTTCGTTATTTTATCAACAAGGTGCATAATCGAAGGACCCTTGTTCATCCCCGTATCATGATTTCCGTTCCCTCCGGTATCACTCAGGTTGAGAAAAGAGCTGTAAAAGAATCAGCCGAGTCGGCCGGTGCCCGTGAAGTATATCTTATAGAAGAGCCAATGGCGGCTGCCATAGGGGCGAACCTGCCGATCACCGAACCTACTGCCAATATGGTTGTTGATATCGGTGGCGGCACCACAGAGGTTGCGGTTATTTCACTTGCCGGTATCGTCTATGCCAAGTCGGTCAGAGTTGCCGGAGATAAAATGGACGAAGCAATTCTGCAATATGCCAAACGTAAGCATAATCTGGCTATTGGGGAAAGGACGGCAGAACTCATAAAAATCACCATCGGTAATGTATTGCCGGAAGAGCCCTATGAAACAATGGACATCAAAGGCAGAGACCTTGTTTCCGGTGTGCCGAAAACCATTACCATCACATCAGATGAAGTTCAGGCGGCTATTTCAGAACAGGTAGATGTCATTCTTGAGGCGGTACGGGTCGCTCTTGAGTCAACACCACCGGAGCTGGCTGCCGATATCGTCGATCAGGGGATTGTCTTGACCGGTGGCGGTGCCTTATTGAAAAATCTTGACAAATGTTTGAAAGAAGAAACGGGAATGCCCATCATCGTAACCGAAGATCCGTTGTCTTCAGTTGTACTCGGTTCAGGAAAAGCCCTGGATAATCTCGATATTCTCCGGGAAGTGACAATAGATTGACAGACTCACCCGGGTGCAAAGGCTCCTGTAAACAAACATCAGGAAGCGGTTCTTTTAGTTGGAGGCCTGTACTCCACAACGTATTACGCCTAACAGTATCATGCTTAAGTCGTGAGAAAGATAATTAATGGCAGAAAGAAACAATCCCGTTCGGCAAAAGTCAAACTGATCCTCTTCTTTGGAGGGCTTCTTATCGGTGTTGTTCTCCTTTTGGCCACAACTGTCGGTGGACGGTTTGGTTTTTTTCACAGCCTGACCCTGGATGGCATGGGAAAGGTTCAATCCGGCTTTTCACGTGTAGGACAGAGCATCAACGGTGTTGTGGAAAAGTATGTGTATCTGGTTGACTTGAAAGAGGAAAATACCCGGTTACGAAAAATGCTCGATGAGTATCAGCAGCAGCTTGATGAATATCGGGAAGGCCATACCAGGTTTCTTCACTTTGAACGGGAGCTTGAGTTCAAAAAGCAGGAGAAATTCCCTCAAATAACAGCACGGGTCGTCGGCAGGGACGGCGAGCGCTGGTTTCATAACGTTGTCGTCGACAGGGGCCAAAACGACGGGGTCGTTAAGGGAATGGTGGCCAGAACATCTCTTGGTGTAGTTGGTCAGGTTATCCAGGTTTCAAAGAATTATTCAAAAATTCTGCTTGCCAACGCTCCTTCCAGTGCTATTGATGCCATGATACAGAAAAGCCGTGTCCGGGGGGTATTGAAAGGTGCCGGAGAGGATGGCTATATTCTGCATTATGTCCTGAAAAATGAACAAATCGAACAGGGAGACCTGATCGTTACTGCTGGTATCGGCGGTATGTTTTCTTCAGGTGTGCCTCTTGGGGTGGTCCAGTCCGTTCGTAAAGCGAGAAGGGGAATGTTTCAGGAAATCCGTGTTAAACCGGTTATAGATTTCCAGAAGTTGGAAATACTGTACATAGACACCTCTGAAAGACAAAAGATTCGGAAAGAAATGAGTTTTCCCCAGGGTCGGTGAACCAGGTATGTTGTTTATCCTTTTTTTTGCTATCGAACTCTTTCTGGTTTCTTTTCAGACTACTTTACTGCCGCATTTCCCGCAGGCCCTGGGAAGGCCTGACCTGGTTTTTATCCTGATTGCCTTTATCGGCTATCGCTTTGATTGGTTGAAAGGTCTGGGGCTCGTTTTTTTATGCGGATGGATGTTGGATGTAGTGTCTTCTCAATATATGGGAATTTATCCAATACAGTATCTTTTTGTATTCACCATATTACGGTTGGTATCCGCTTATAGTCCCCTGCGGGACGAAGCGTATCAGGTCCCGTTAACAGCTCTTCTCTATCTTACGGCACAACTAATTTTATATTTTCTCTTTTCCCAACTGACACCTCAGAATCAACTGGTATGGTCCTGGCTGGAAAAAATACAGGATACTATTGTGCTTCTTATTGCCTCGATTCCGTTCTTTCTCCTTTATAACAGGCTGTTTGAGTATTTTTCCAGGCGTCCTACCAAAGGACATAAGATACGGATGGCCAAGAGAGAGACCCTTGAAATGTAATCCTGAATCAGTGACAAAAATCGTTGTTTGAGTTGGTTATGCATTGATACAATATGATAATATTTGACCCTGCTGCTTTACTAAAAAGAGTAATTCGCCCTATCGGATGTTCACGAATTCAGACCAATGGAAGATGAAAACGCTTCATTTTAACCTCTTCGAGGCACACGAAAACATAACCAAGCAGGATGATGCCTCCCTCGATTTTCTCAAAAAAAGGGTTATTGGGGTGGTCGTCGTCGTTATGTTGTTTTTTGCTCTAATTTTGAGTCGCTTATGGTTTCTTCAGATTCACCATGGCGGAGAGTATGAAAAAAGGGCTGAGAACAACCGGGTCAGAACCCGTCAGATCGTCGCACCCCGCGGCCAGATTTTTGATCGTCATGGTCAGCCCATCGTAACCAACCGTCCTTCCTTTAATGTGGTTCTGATCCGTGAGGATTCGGACAACCTCGACGATATCCTTAAACGACTGGCCCAGGTATTGAAAGTTGATGTCTCGATTTTATGGAAACGGATCAGGGAACATGGAAACCAGCCTCTTTATCTGCCCATCCGTTTATATGAAGACATCGATTGGGAGACCCTTGCCTATCTGGAAAATCACAATCGGGAGTTTTTAGGTATTCATATCGAAGTCATGCCGGTGCGGGTATATGAGCATGATGATCTGGCCGCCAACACCATCGGCCATCTTGGAATGATCAGCAAAGAGGAGTTGGAAAGGACCGAGTCCGATTATTATCAAGGAAATGATATTACCGGTAAAACCGGTCTTGAAAAGCTCCATGAGGTCGATCTTCGGGGAGAGAAAGGAAGGCGTTATTCCGAAGTGAACGCCAGGGGGTTTGAGCAGGCTCTTATTAAAAAGGAGGACCCGCTTCCAGGCAACGATCTGGTTCTGAATCTGGATATCAATCTTCAGAAAACGGCAGAATCGGCCATGATGGCAGAGGAAAAGGCCGGAGCCGTTGTTGTTATCGATGTCAACAGCGGCAGGTTACTCACTCTGGCGACCACACCCCAGATCCACCTGGAGGATTTCATCGGTGGTATCTCCAAGGAAAACTGGAGGAAAGTGGCAGAGCATCCACAGAAACCTCTTCTGCATAAGGCGATCCAGGGGACTTATCCTCCAGGCTCCACCTTTAAAATGCTGACCGCGTTAGCCGGGTTGGCTAAGGGAGTCATCAGCGAACATACGGTGTTTTATTGTCCGGGACACTTCTTTTTTGGGGACAGAATTTATCGGTGCTGGAAAAAACAAGGTCATGGACCTGTTAATCTGAAGCAGGCCATAGCCCAATCGTGCGATGTCTATTTTTATCAGACCGGTTTACGGGTTGGAGTGGATGGTATTGCTGAAGTCTCTAGAAAATTCGGTCTTGGTGTAGCAACCGGTATAAAGTTGGAACATGAAAAAAATGGATTGGTGCCGACAAAAAAATGGAAGATGAAACGGCATAAAGTTAAATGGCAGGATGGTGAAACGCTCTCAATTGCCATCGGTCAGGGGTTTAATCTGGTCACACCTCTGCAGGTGGCTGTAATGACCGCTGCCATGGCCAATGGAGGAAAACTCTATCGTCCGTTTCTGGTCGATATGGTGACTGATCCCGACGGCAAGATTGTTTCCCAGGTTCAGCCGGAACTGATATCGACATTGGATGTATCTTCCCATCATCTCAGGCTCATTCAGGACAGTATGAAAGAGGTGGTTCACGGTGAAGCCGGAACGGCGCGCGGTGTCCGCTTAAAAGGGCTGAGTATTGCCGGAAAGACAGGAACCGCGCAGGTCGTCAGACTGTCCAGACATAAACATCTTAAGGAAGAAGAGATACCGTATGAAGAACGAGATCATGCCTGGTTCACCTGTTTTACACCGGTGG
Source organism: uncultured Desulfocapsaceae bacterium (assembly GCA_964558875.1). Classification (GTDB taxonomy): domain Bacteria; phylum Desulfobacterota; class Desulfobulbia; order Desulfobulbales; family Desulfocapsaceae; genus CAZLGM01. Next base: position 3,044 of record CAZLGM010000111.1, on the reverse strand, counting down.
AGAAACCTGAGATCGCTGTAACCGTACTGGTTGAGCACGGAATGCACGGCAGTTCGGGGGCCGGGCCTATTGCCAAAGCGATCATCGACCAGTATTTTACGGGAAAGAACAAACAGGAAAAAACACAATGACTCATTTATCCCTCTTTTGTTAGGAATATCCATGTTTCGAGTAGACAGACGATTCTTTTCCGAGTTTGACTGGACCCTGCTGTTTTTACTGCTGCTTGTCTGCGGTATGGCTCTGTTCAATCTTTACAGTGCCTCCTATCCTCCTAAACAGTGGGGGACCTCTCCATTTGTAAGACAATGTTATTTCTATCTTCTGGGTAGTTTTGCCATTATCGTTCTGCTGCTGTTCGATTATAAGGAGTTTCACTTCTGGAATTATCCGCTGTACCTTATCATCATCATTCTACTGTTGGCGGCTTTTTTCATTGGTAAAAGCGCGGGGGGTGCCCAGCGCTGGATTGGTCTGGGACCGATTAAGGTCCAGCCATCAGAATTTGCCAAACTTATTCTGGTCATCACCCTTGCCAGCTATTATTCAAGAAAAGAAGAGCTCAAAGGCTATTCATTGAAACAGCTGTTGAAACCCATCGGTTTTACTGCCCTGCCGTTTTTTCTGATTCTTCTGCAGCCGGATCTTGGTACCGCTTTGATGTTTGGAATAATTTTCGTATCAATGACAGTATTCGTCAAACTGCGGCTGTCGACATATCTTGCTCTTGGTCTGGCCTCGGTGACCAGTGTGGTGATGGCATGGAAACTTCTGCTTCGTCCTTATCAGAAGCAGCGGATTATTACTTTTCTTAATCCGGAAAGCGATCATCTGGGCCACGGCTATCAGATCACTCAGTCTAAAATAGCTGTGGGCAGCGGCGGGGAATTTGGCAAAGGTTATTTGGAGGGGACCCAGGGACACCTCCATTTTCTTCCGGAGAGATATACCGATTTCGCCTTTTCCGTATGGGGAGAGGAGTGGGGTTTTTTCGGCAGTTTGTTTTTTCTGGCCGCCTATTTCACTTTACTGGTCTGGGGCTTGAATGTAGCGCTGTCCGCCAGAGACAGATTCGGTGTGTTGCTCGCCTTTGGTATCGTTATGCTGATTTTCTGGCAGGCTGTTATTAACCTGTTGATGATCCTCGGCTTTCTGCCGGTTGTTGGTATTCCGCTGCCGCTTGTTTCCTATGGTGGTTCCTCACTTCTGACCACCCTGCTTGGATTTGGGATATTGATGAATGTTAGGATGAGAAGATTCAGTTGAGGAATGAGCATCCGCTAGCACTGCATTTTTATTCGATTGAGCCAGCAGACATAGGCCTACTATAATCTATTGGCTCAATCGAATAAAACTGCAGCACTATCGAATGCTCTTAGTAATATCTGTTGTTATTCATGAAACCTGACCGTCATTCCAGGCTTGACCTGGAATTCAGAATTTGGTGAAAATACAAGACTCCGGTTTTCACCGGAATAGCGAAAAAGAGATATTTCTGACTTTTTACGAGTCCATCAATTATTATTAACGTTCTCTAAAACCAGCTCTTTTAAACATTCAATGAATTTAGGATTGCAGTTGAGTGACTCGGTCGGCTCAAGTCTCATTCCCAGGCTTCTTGCCTGTTCCCTGTACTGAATGTTGATCTCATAGAGTGTTTCAACGTGGTCTGAGACAAAACTGATGGGAACCATAAGAATGTTCTTTTTACCTTCTCCTGCAAGTTGTTCAATCATTTCCGGTGTTGACGGCGACAACCACTCAACAGGGCCGCTCCTGCTCTGGTAGCAGAGTCGGCCTGGTTGCTTTGTGATTGCTTCAATACCATCAATCGTCTGTTGCAGGTGTTCAACGTAGGGGTCACCTTCTTCAATAAATGAAACCGGAAGACTATGGGCGCTATAGACAATTTCAACAGCTTCATTATTGAACTGTTCAAGACCTTTGGAGATATTTTCGGCAAGGCACTTGATATACTGTGGTTGGTTTGGCCATGAGTCTATTTCAGTGATGGAAAAGATGTTGTTCATGGCTCTGTTGGCCCGGTGAAGGTCCTTTAACGATGAGCCGGTTGTTGCCCGTGAATAGTGGGGATACAGGGTGAGAGCGACGATGTTGGAAATCGATTTTTCCTGAAATTGTTTCAAGGTGTCGATTGCCGTCGGTGGCCAGTATCGCATGGCAAAGTCCACTGTAAAATCGCCGTGAGCAGATAACATCCTGCTCAATGCTTCTCCCTGTTGGGCGGTGAGTTGGGCCAGCGGTGATCGACCGCCTATGGCGTTATAGATCCTCCTGCTCTTAGGTGCTCGTTTTTTGGCAATGAACCAGGCAATCGGTTTTTGCAGAAATACCGGCCCTAACCGGATGATCTCCCTGTCGGAAAAAAGGTTAAATAAAAAGGGGCGAACATCGTCGAGTTTTTCCGGGCCGCCCATGTTTAAAAGGATCACGCCTATTTTGTTTTGTTTGCTCATCGTATCAATACATTGTGAATAATTGGTATCTGAATAGAACACAGATGATACAGGATAATGGTTATCGATTCCAGCTTGAAATCCCTTAGAGTTGAATTCCCGTTCAAAAAAAAAGGACAACCACTCACTATTGCTTGATTATCGTATCTAGTTGGATATAATATAATTAAGAAGAACTTTTGAATTCAACTGGTTCATTTTGGTGTATCACGTCCCAATATCTCTACAATATAATCACACATCTTTTTTTGACGTCTTCGTCAATCAACAAACCGGATGCATGGAGTTTCCGGTATTTCCAAACCAGCACGGCTGGCTTACTATTAACTATCCCCAACGGGGGAAAGAGATGCTGGTAAATTTTCGATTTATCAGAAGTCTAATGGAGGAAATTTATGGAACTGAAGATCGAGGCCCGAAATGTGGAGTTGCGCAGAGGTTGGCAGGATAAGATCCATGAAGAAAAGGAACGCTTAGTTCGTCATTATCCTAATTTTGTTCTTCATCTTCGAGCAACTGTTGAAGCCACGTCCCATCATAAAGAAGGAGGGTTTGAGATCAAACTGG
>CAZLGM010000110.1:0-11064 GCA_964558875.1 uncultured Desulfocapsaceae bacterium | reverse complement strand
CCAACGACTCTCTGCTTAAAAGGCAGATACTCTACCGACTGAGTTAACGACCCGTGAAGCAAGTTTTTATACAAAGTAGGAAGCTAGCTGTCAAGAAAAATTTGCTCTTGGTTGGCGATTGTTTGTGAAGAGAATATCCCAAGGGATCTGATTTTGGGGAGATTCCAGTTTTGTAAATCAACAGGTTTTCACTTGTGGTGAGTTACAAGGGATGATATATCTTCTTGTTTTGGGTTAAAGCGGTGAACTCACAAACGGTTCATCCTGTATTGATAAATCCTGCCAACTATCTGTGGGTCAGCAGTCAGAGGAATACCTGTTAGCGGACCGATCGCACGGTTCAGAGGTGGGGTGTTACGTGAGAGGAATGATAACGTATGGGACTTGTCAGTGGTTCTGCCTCATTTGTTCGTTTTTCAGTTGAAGGCAATTTACCCGAAAACGGGTTGGAATTTGTTGGTGATCGGATAACAGCTTTCTCGTTCGTCGATATCGACGATGGCTATGATGAATATTCAATTGGCTGGGTTTCGGTATTGAACATGTTTGATTCCTCCTTCCAGTACAGTTCTCATCTTGTCGGCGATTATGTGGTGGCCTCACTCAGGATAGATGAGAGGAAAGTCTCGCCTTCGATACTGAAAAAGTGTGTAGCTAAGGAAGAAGAACGGATCAAGCGGGAAAAACAGATTCCGAAGATAAGCAGGTCAATGAGGGCGGAGATTAAGGAGCGACTCAGTAGTGAGTTGATGCGCAAGTCCATACCTGTTCCGGCCGTGTATGATTTCTGCTGGAACTTAAGTGACTCTACGATTGTGTTTTTTACTACTAATAAAAAGGCCCATGTACTCCTGGAAGATTTTTTTAAAGAGTGCTTCGGACTGTTGATTAAACAACAGATTCCATACACCATCGCTGAACATGTGATGGATGGTGACGATGTTGATATGTTGCCGTTTATTAAACCGGAACCCTTTGCTTAGGAGACTGTAAAACATGGATTTAGTAGATCTCATTGTTGAGAAGCGGTTTCTGGGGCAGGAGTTCCTCACCTGGCTCTGGTGGAAAAGTGAGGAGCGGGGTGGAGCGGTGCATGTTCCAAGCAGAGGAGATGCGTTGATTGTTTTTGAAAAACACATGCTGCTCGAATTTGGTGAGGGTGATTCAAGTGAGAAGGTGATCTGCCAGGGATTGCAGAGCGAACTGAAAGAGGCCCGAACCGGATTGCGAATGGCGAAGAAGCTGGAGCAGGCGAGGATTCTGCTTACTCTGGGTACGCTTGAGTGGAATTTCACCTTGGTTGGATCAGTAATGGAGTTTCGCAATGTGAAGCTGCCCAAAACTGCCAAGGTTGATGGTGCACAGGATAACAGTGAAGAGATGGATGGGTTGATTCTCGAACGCATTTATCTTTTTGAGCAGCTGGTTGGGGTAATCAACGAGTTATTCCGCGTGTTTCTGGATGTACGTGTTTCATCAGGGTGGAAAACGGAACTTAATAGTATTCACCAATGGATTCACAATGAATAGCAGCCGGTTCAGAATGATTTAAAGCGGTTGAGCTTCAATAAAAAATTGTCGGTCACAGGAATTGGAAACAAATGGAATTTGAAACAGTTATTGGACTTGAGATTCATGCGCAATTGAAAACGGATTCGAAGATCTTCTGCGGTTGTTCAACAACCTTTGGTCAGGCTCCCAATTCTCAGACCTGTCCGGTCTGCCTTGGCATGCCGGGGGTGTTGCCGGTTTTGAATAAACGGGTTGTGGAGTTTGCCATTAAAATGGGTTTGGCCACCAATTCAACAATCAATACGAGCAATCGTTTTGCCAGAAAGAACTATTTTTATCCGGATTTACCCAAGGGATACCAAACATCCCAGTTCGACCTGCCAATTGTTGAGCATGGTGAAATCGAGATTGAGGCGGATGGCACCAAAAAGCGTATCGGCATAACCCGGATGCACATGGAAGAAGATGCCGGCAAGTTGATTCACGATGATGTTGACCCGGTCTCGTATGTGGATCTGAATCGGACAGGCACCCCGCTGCTCGAAATCGTTTCAGAGCCTGATCTCCGCTCACCGGCAGAGGCCTATGCCTACCTGAGGAAAATCCATGCCATCCTGAGATACCTGGATATTTGTGACGGCAATATGCAGGAAGGCAGTTTCCGTTGCGACGCCAATATCTCGTTACGTCCGGTCGGTCAGCAGGAATTCGGAACCAGAACGGAACTCAAAAACATGAATTCCTTTAGAAATGTGGAAAAAGCCCTGGAATATGAGGTTCGCCGCCAGCGGGATATCCTGCTGGAAGGGGAGGCGGTTGTTCAGGAAACATTGTTATGGGATCCCGATACCAACAAAACCCAATCCATGCGCGGCAAAGAAGATGCCCATGACTATCGGTATTTTCCATGTCCTGACCTGGTCCCCATTGAAATTGAGAAACAATGGATTGAAGAGTTGCGCCAGACCTTGCCGGAGTTACCAGACGAAAGAAGAAAAAGGTTTATCGCTGACTATGAACTGCCGCCCGATGATGCCATCATTTTAACCTCGGCCAAGGAACTGGCTGATTATTTTGAGGCAGCGGCCCGGGAGGTAAAGCAGCCCAAAAAGGTGGCCAACTGGATCATGACAGAGCTGCTCAGAGAGCTGAAGGCGGAGGATATCTCCACCTGTAAAGTGAAACCGAATCAACTCGGAACTTTGATGAAAATGGTTGAAGACGGCAAAATATCCGGGAAAATCGCAAAAACGGTTTTTGCCGATATGTTTGAGACCGGCAAAGAAGCTGAACAGATTGTCAAAGAAAAGAACCTGGCTCAGGTGTCTGATGAGGGTGAACTGCTGGCCCTTGTACGGGAAATCATCAATGACAACCCGGCCCAGGCAGAGGAGTTCCGGGCCGGAAAGACAAAATTGATGGGCTATTTTGTCGGTCAGCTTATGCAGCGGACAAAGGGGAAGGCTAATCCCCAACTTGCCAACAAACTGTTCTCACAAGAGTTGTCTGGATAAGGGAAAGTGATGGAAAAGGAGGCCTGGCAGAAAAAGGGAAAAGGTCACCGGCAGCGGCTTCGTGACCGATTCCTTGAGCGGGGCCTCGATGGGTTTTCAGACGCAGAGGTGCTTGAGTTGCTGCTTACTTTCGGCACACCCCGCAGTGACTGTAAAGAGCAGGCCAAAGAAGCACTGACTCGATTTGGGTCGCTCTCGGCTGTGCTTGAAGCGTCATACGATCAACTGACGGATATCAAGGGCATTGGTCCGAAGAACGGTTTTGCCGTTCGGTTCATCCAGGCGGTAGCCGGGCGCTACCTCCAGGAAAGACTTCGGGGCAAAAGGTACCTTCACTCATCCGGCGAGGTCAGGGATTTTCTTCTTCATTCTATGCGTGGGTTGAAGCGGGAGGCATTCACCGTCATTTATCTTGATTCGTCTCATGGGATTATCGACTCAGAAATCGTGGCAAGGGGAACGATAAATATTAACACTATTTATCCCCGCGAAGTGGTAAAAAAGGCCCTTGAGAAAAACGCAGCAGCCCTGGTCGTCGCCCATAACCATCCCTCTGGCGCCTTATCCCCTTCCTCTCACGATATCAAACTGACACGTAATCTGCATGTCCTGTGCCTTCTTATGCAGATACGGCTGCTTGATCACCTGATCATTGGCGATGGCTGTTACAGTTTTGCCGATAATGGTCTCATGGAGCAGGTTGGTACACAATCTCAATCAATTTTACAGCAGATTGACTCGGATCCCATTTGATCTATGCATGGGTCTGACTTACTGACCTGCACAAAAAATGTGAGCACACCGGGATGAGTTCACTCTATATCCATATTCCCTTCTGCAAATCAAAGTGTTTGTACTGCTCGTTCAGTTCATTTTCGGGCAAACAGCTTCTGTTTGATCGATATGCGGCAGCTTTAGCTAAGGAGCTTGAAATTAAAGGGGAGCTGGCTGATAATAGATCTGTTTTACATTCCGTTTTTATTGGCGGAGGAACACCGTCATGTTTGCCGGCCAGGCAGCTTGAGTTGATTATATCTGCCATTGCCTTAAATTTTCAATTAGATAGCCGGGTGGAGTTCTCCATTGAGGCAAACCCGGAAAGCATAACTTTTGAGAAGCTACAGCGATTACGGGAAGCCGGCGTCAATCGTATCTCGTTTGGTATTCAAACATTTAACAATGAACAATTGAAGAGGCTTGGCCGGATCCACAGCGCAAAAATGGCGGTTGAAGCGGTCCGGTGTGCGGAAAAGGCAGGATTTCTCAATATCAATATCGATCTGATGTATGGACTTCCCGGACAGACATCATCAGACCATCTCTATGACCTCGAACAGTCGTTGAGTCTGCCGATCCATCATTTATCGATCTATCAATTGACTATTGAGAGTGGAACGATGTTCCATCGTTTCCTGAATAGCGGTACCATCAGCCTTCCTGATGATGATGAGATTGAGGAAATGGATGCCTTATCGGCAGAAGTAACGGCCAAGGCAGGTTTGCACCGGTATGAGATCTCCAATTATGCATTACCGCATTACCAGTGTCGTCACAATTTGGGCTACTGGGAAAATCGTCCGTATCTGGGTATTGGCTCATCAGCAGTGTCTTACCAGAACGGAAGGAGAACGCGCAACGAGTCTGATCCGGAATTGTATTGTGACAGCATTGAGCAAGGGATAGTACCAACACGAGAAAGTGAGACCCTGTCCAGGGAGGACTCCCTGAAAGAAACAGTGATAATGGGGCTCAGGTTGATATGTGGAATCCGAAGAGAAACAATAAAACAACGATATGGTGTCGATATCCTGGAGTTTTACGGTGACAGACTGATAACATTACAACAAAAAGAACTTATTGACTGGGACGATGACTATCTTTTTTTAACTGCTGATGGGCTGCGATTCGCCAATACGGTTATGTCGATGCTGGTGTGATCCAGTCAGCGTGTGGACGGTCAGCAGTTAAAAGAAACCACTCAAAAGGACCTGGTCGGGATTGACAGTAGACACCATTAATGAAAGGATAACTGTAGAGAGGTTATTTTAGTAATCGAAAAATATTTCAAAAAAGGTCGCTTGTGAGAGAACCGTTCAGACAGCGACCCTGTCACAGAACAACTACAATGAACAAGAAATAGAGGTTTTTATGGTATTGGGGACGAACAAGAAGCAAAAAACACAGTTTGTCTGTAACCAGTGCGGATACCTGAGTGTCAAATGGCTTGGCAAGTGTCCTGAATGTGGTGAGTGGGAGAGTCTTGAGGAGGAACTGGTTCAACAACCGACCACACATCCTGTTCTTCAGGCTACAAAGCCGGTTCCATTACACCTTGCCCCCGACAGCAGTGGAAAAAGGACTTCAACGACAATTACTGAATTGGATCGTGTCCTCGGAGGAGGGATCGTACCGGGATCGGTCATTCTGGTGGGCGGTGATCCTGGAATCGGAAAATCGACATTGATTCTCCATATTTTGGCCGGAATCGCAGCCCAGAACATGGACGTTCTCTACGTTTCCGGAGAGGAATCGGCCTCACAGATCAAAATGCGGGCAGACAGACTGGGAGCTCTATGTGAGGGAGAATTTCTGGCCACATGTTCCGATGCTGACCAGGTTGTCAGCATGGCCAAGGAAATGAAACCGGCGTTTATTGCCGTTGATTCTATTCAAACCCTTAGTTGCAGTGATCTGCCTTCCGCACCGGGATCTATTACTCAAGTGCGTGAGTCGGCCTCGCGAATACTGGCCTTTGCAAAAGAATCGGATATTCCTGCATTACTTGTCGGCCATGTGACCAAAGACGGCAATCTGGCAGGACCCAAGGTTCTTGAACATATGGTTGATACAGTGCTGAGTTTTGAAGGGGACAGAAGCCATGCGTTCAGGATCCTGAGAACTGTGAAAAACCGCTTTGGTTCAACTAACGAGATCGGGGTCTTTGAAATGAAAGACAAGGGATTGGTACAGGTAGAAAACCCATCGGAAATATTTCTAGCTGAACGGCCGCTGGATGTTCCTGGATCTGTTGTGTTACCAAGCCTGGAAGGAACCAGGCCGATTCTTGTAGAAGTGCAGGCCCTGGTCAGCCCTACCAGTCTCGGAACTGCAAGGCGAACAGCCATTGGCGCCGATCAGCAGCGGCTTGCCCTACTGTGTGCAGTTCTGGAAAAAAAGGCCGGAATGGATCTGTATGGCCATGATATTTTCTTGAATATTGCCGGTGGTATGCGAATTGATGAGCCGGCCTTGGATCTGGGGATGATCTCTGCTTTGGCATCGAGTCTGCTGGAGAGAGTGGTGAGTTCATCCACTGTTGTTTGTGGTGAGGTTGGCCTGGCCGGTGAGGTTCGGGCTGTAAGTCAGATTGAGACACGGGTGGCTGAGGCATATCGACTTGGTTTTACACGATTTTTTCTTCCAAAGTCCAATTTGGACCGATTGGAGCGGCAGATTGACATGGAGCTGATTGGCATATCTTCGGTCCATGAATTGCTGGAACAGTTGTTTGATGAGAACTAAATGAACCAATCAGGCCTGAAACGCAGACTGACCCTGCCGTTGATCACTTTTTACGGTATCGGCACAATTCTGGGTGCGGGTATTTATGTCCTGATTGGCGAGGTTGCCGGAAAAGCCGGTCTGTTTGCGCCAATTTCCTTTGTTGTGGCCTCACTGCTGGCTACATTCTCCGCATTCTCCTTTGGTGAGTTGAGTTCTCGTTTTCCGAAAAGCGCCGGCGAAGCGGTTTATGTCCAGGAAGCCTTTCAAAATCGGTTATTGTCATTAGGGGTTGGGCTGGCTGTGGTTTCCATTGCTGTCATTTCATCGGCAGCTATCATCAGAGGCTTTACAGGCTATCTGAATGTTCTGGTACCGTTCAGCGATTCTGCGGCGATTATTGTGCTCACAGCTGTTCTCTGCGCAGTGGCCATTTGGGGCATAGTTGAGTCGGTTGTTCTTATCTCCTTAATTTCCATAATTGAAATCGGCGGTCTGCTGCTCATTGTCTGGATATGCGGAGACAGTTTATCACTGCTGCCTTCACGTTTTCTGTCCATGGCGACACCATCGACCATGGAAAACTGGGCAGGGATATTCGGAGGGGCTATTCTTGCCTTTTATGCATTCATCGGCTTTGAAGATATGGTGAATGTGGCCGAGGAAGTAAAAAAACCGAGGAAAAACCTGCCGCGGGCGATCATCCTGGCGCTGGTCATCACCACACTGCTTTACCTGTGCGTATCGCTGGTGGCCATCCTGTCCATGGACATAAACAAACTGGCGGCAAGCAAGGCGCCGCTAGCTACTTTGTATGAACACAAGACAGGTTCATCACCGGTGCTGATCAGCTGCATTTCAATCATTGCGGTGATAAATGGAGCGCTTGTCCAGATAATCATGGGATCCAGGGTGCTTTATGGCCTGTCGAATCAGGGATGGCTGCCCTCATTGTTGAGCAGGGTGAATGCGAAAACAGGAACTCCTGTGCACGCAACCCTTTTACTCTCGCTGATCATCGTTACCATGGCGCTGTGGCTGCCGTTGGTTACTCTGGCCCATATCACGTCTATGATTACCCTATCGCTGTTTTTTGTGATCAACTGGTCACTGCTTTTTGTGAAGAAACGTGATCTGGGCCACCAAACCGGTGTGTACATAGTTCCAATTTGGGTACCGGTTTTGGGGATTTTGACCACCGGTTGTATGTTGGCTGTGGAGTTTGGGAGGATCTTGCTCCGCTGGCTGGAATAAACGTACGGAAAAAGGACTTTTCAGCGTCCAGGAGAGAACAGAGATGAAACGAATTCAATGTGAACAAGTCGATATCACCACTCTGGATGTTGACGTTATCGTCAACGCAGCCAATTCATCACTGCTGGGTGGTGGAGGTGTTGATGGCGCCATTCATCGTGCGGCAGGACCAGGCCTGGTAGAGGAGTGTAGAACTATTGGCGGCTGTCCAACGGGTGAGGCAAGAATAACATCCGGCTACAATCTGCTTGCCCGCCATGTGATCCATACTGTGGGACCTATCTGGTCGGGTGGCAATCAACAAGAAGCTGAGCTGCTGGCAGCCTGTTACACCAGCTGTTTTCAACTCATAGAGCACTATCGGTTGCAGACCATTGCCTTCCCTGCAATCAGTACAGGAATCTATGGATTTCCAAAAGAACAGGCGGCAGGTATTGCAGTAGAGGAAACGAAAAAGGTCCTGTCAGCCAATGACTCGATCACAATGGTGCTGTTTGCTACTTTTGATGCCGATACGACTCAAATATATCGACAATTGATCGCTGATTCGATAGACGGATGAGGATAGAGTAGCTTTGTTGTTTGCACCAACTCCCACCACCTGTGAATGGCGGGTGTCCCTGTTTTCAAAGGAATATAGAGCGTTACTTCAATATCGGAGAAGGGAAAACATCAAAGCCGCACCGGAGGGCGCGGCTTTGACGAAAGGAGAGAAAAAAGATCATGACCGCAATGCATTTTCTTGATCGGTTTGCGGCCAGCGGATCGTACTGCTAGTGATAGGTATTGCCCCCAGATCCATTAAAATCGTCATCGTAAAAAAGAAAACGGTTGTGGAGTGAGTATCCTTCCTCAACCATTTTTTTATAAAGGGCTTTGGAGATGTCAATATCGGCTTTGGTATGGACATTCTCTGGGATACACTTTTTCTTGCAGAAAAAACCGCAGGTACCGAACATGTGAGTATGTATTTTACCAGGAGTAAAATTGAAAATATGAGAAGAACGGCTCTTCACATTGAGCAGTTCAATCCAGGTCGGTTCCGAATTGTGTGACGAGCCGCTATCGGCAGATGAACCATAGACGGTGAGTTTGTACTGTTGATCCATAATAGGTCCCCCCTGAACCCTGTTATGTTGATAAAAGCCAACTCTCGATGGTAGCCTATCGTACTACCCACATCTGACATTTTTCTGACATTTCACGGTACAATCAGTTAGGAGTCGATTTTTTTCACACATTTTGGGATTACCGGTAACGTTGAGCTAATGAAAGGAGGCTGGCTACCTGTCAGGCAAGCCTCAGCACAAGAAACACGGTTTTTTGGATAACGTTATACTCAGATTGTTGACTGACGAACCGGGTTTCATTTTTACTTCCATAAATTCGTGATTCATGAAATACGGGTTGTCAAATAACTTGCTGCCTCTTGAAAGAGTGTTGGGTTTTAGTGGTAATCTATTGAATTTCTGGAGAGACTAATGAGGTTGTACTCAAGGGCTGTTGATCGTTTACCATCAGGCTCAATGGGTGAGAGAGGAGAGGTTTGCGGCACGGAAAAAGGGTGCTGTCCGCGGCTAGGAGAGAGACAGAGACCGCGGACAGCGAGGGAGGACCTTACAGCATCATTTCAGCCGAGGGGAGGAGTCGGCTGTCAATGGTGGTTTGGGGTCCCCCTTCTCTCTCGAATACCGCCGAGAGAAAAGGGATCAGAGGTTTTATTAAAACTCAGTTACTCAGCTACCAGGACAACATAGTGGCTGAAGTTACCGCTTCGTACCCTGAGTAGCAAACGTTTTGGCTGTTTTGATTTTTTCAAGGCCTGCTGCAGCGAGCGGATCGAATCAACCGGCTGTTTGTTGACCTCTTCCACCAGCAAACCTGAGCGTAATCCTGCTTTGGCGGCAGGACTTCCTGGAGCCACATCGGCGATCAGAATGCCTTTATTTCCTGAGAAACCAAGCTGTTCAGCAAGTTCAGGTGTCAGTTCCTGAAAACGTAAACCAAATTTTTCAAGAGAACTTTTACCATCACCTCTGGTGGCGATCCTGGTCAGGTCGGAAGGCCGTTCACCAATGGTTAATTTAATGGTCTTCTCGGAAGAATCACGAATAATGGTGATCTTGCTTTTGGTTCCAGGAGTGATCAGGGCGATCCGGTTGCGAAGATCGTTGACGTCTTTTAATTCAACTTCACCAAGACGGATAATGACATCACCACGCTTCAGTCCTCCTTTATCGGCAGGGCTTCCAGGCTGAACTTCACTTATCAGGATACCCTTTGCCTTTTTTAGGCCAAATGATTGAGCCAGTTCTTCATTCACATCCTGAATGGCCACACCAAGCCAGCCCCGAGTGACTTTGCCATGCTGTTGGAGCTGATTTTCAATGGCCTTCACCATATTGATCGGAATGGCGAAACCGATGCCCATATAGCCGCCGGTTCTCGAGAATAGAGCCGAATTAATACCTATGACCTGGCCATGGATGTTAAGCAAAGGGCCACCTGAGTTGCCGGGATTGATGGCCGCGTCAGTCTGAATGAAGTTCTCGTATTCATTAATTCCGACCCGGCTTCTTCCTTTGGCGCTGACAACGCCGACAGTAACGGTCTGATTGAGACCAAAGGGGTTGCCAATGGCAATGACCCACTCACCAACTTCGAGCTTTTCCGAGTCGCCAAGCGGCAAAAAGGGAAGATCGCCACCATTTTCTATCTTTATCAGCGCCACATCGGACATGGGGTCCGTTCCGATCACCTTGGCCTTAAACTTTTTCTTATCAGCCATTATCACGGTGATGGTATCAGCATCCTCGACAACATGGTTATTCGTGAGAATATGGCCTTCTTTAGAGATAATGAAGCCAGACCCCTGTCCCTGTTGTTTTCGTTTGAATTTGTGGGGATTTCGTGGTGGATGCTGCTTGCGGAACTGGGGTCCAAAGAAGCGTTCTAAGAATTCATCGTTGAAGAAATCATCACGATGGAAACGGTTTTTTGAAGAAACCGCCTTTTCTACAGTAATATGGACCACAGACGGCCTGGCCTTTTTAACTACCGAGGCAAAGGCCCTGCCGGATTTTGCCAGCAACGAAATATCATTTTCGGCAAATGCTTTGCCCGGAAGCTGGATGACCAGCAGCAGGGCAGGGAGGATGAACAAGAGAGCGAACAGATGTAACTGCCGCTTGAGTGAAATGGTATCGGTCATTTGTAATCTCCTTGTCAATTGCACATAAAGGAAAACAGGTAAATAAGCCGAAAACGGCTCGATAATCTATAG
>CAZLGM010000109.1:1881-11072 GCA_964558875.1 uncultured Desulfocapsaceae bacterium | reverse complement strand
ATGGGAAGCCAGTCCGTCATGGCAAAAAGCTACGAATCAACATTTTACGTAGCCGGAATGGGTGGTCATTTTGCCGTAGCCGAAGCAACCGTTGACCCATCCAAGGAACAACCGATTGTAATCAAGAATCTTGACCGTATCGAGATTGGTGATGCTGAAACCCATCCCACCCATGATCCGAGAATCGACTCTGAAGACCGCAATGTTCTTTTCTGGTCAACGTATAAAATTAACCCAGAGACAAAAGCAGCCCATGTTGGTAAATCCGACTTATCAACCGGGGAAGTCATCACTGACGTTGAAGCGCCTTTACCGGCAGTAGCGAGTAAAACAAAATCACTCTTCTGTGCGTCCAGTCAGTCCAAGACTACATATATGCCTATTTCAATGGCCAACAAAGGATATATCGAAGTACGCAACAAGTCTGATCTGAAGCTCCTTCATACTGTGACTCTGGAAGGCACCGATGCCGATATCGGCAAGCCGTATAAATTCTATCATGGCGTAAACTCCCCGGATCTGAAGACAACACTGATTACCATCAATGAGGCTGATAAAGATCATGGCAAGCCGATCGGCAAACTGCACATGGTACTCCTTGATAATGCCGCTCTTGAAATGGGTAAAGTCAAGGTTCTCGCCAAAGGAATGGCACCCGGCAAAGCCGGTTCCTTTATCTCCTTCAGGGCCTACTTCTCAAACGACAGTAAGAAAATCGCAATCGGCGCTGGCGACCGCCTTCTGATTGTTGATGCCAAGACCCTGAAAACCATAGATACCGGAATGGCAGCCCCAACCGAGCAATATCATGATGCCATGTTTTCACCGGATGATAAGTACATTGTTGTCACATCCAGATACAAGCGTGTCCATGAAGGCGTTACCTGTGAAGACCCGAACAAACCTGCCAAAGGTGAGTTCCTGATGGACGGCCATCTGAAGCTATACGATGTTGCCAGCAAGAAATGGGTTGGCAAGCCGTCTTCTGTCTGTCTTGACTGTCATGACGGTGAAGACCTTGAGTCTCATGCTGTACTTTGCGGTGTAGACGCTAACTGGAAATAAGATTCAACGCTTGTTGTCCAGTCTAAAATTGTGGTAAAAATTAGCCGGAACTGATATTCATCGGTTCCGGCTTTTTACATCTTTCATATTTTTTTTCATCAACTCACTCATATCATGGCCGCCAACGATTCCATATCCGTACAGCACATTGCCTGGAAGAATGTTACCAGAAAAATTTTCAGGAATGTCATCCTGGTCATTGCCGTATCTATTCTTGTAGCCCTGCTTGTCTTTGCCATGCTGTTCAACAACTCTGTTGAGCAAGACATAGAACAGGCAACCAAGAAGCTGGGCGCCGATATTGTTTTGGTGCCTGCTGAGGCGAAAGAACTGGCAGAAGAATTTATTTTGGAATCAAGGGAAAAAACGTTTTACATGGATGAGTTCGTTCTCGATTCTATCCGTGATCTGCCAGGCATAGAGGCAATAACATACCAGATATATCTGGATACCATCGAATCAGGCTGTTGTTCCATCGAAGAGGGTCAGGTAGTTATCTTTGATTACAAGAATGATTTTGTCATTTCTCCCTGGCTGGTTGAAGAGAATCTTCCTCCTCTGAAAAAAGGGGAAGTCTATGTCGGGGACTATGTGTGGGAGTACTTAGGACTCTTAAAGACAGCGACCCTGTTTGACCGGGAGATGAAAATTGCCGGTCATCTGGCTTATACCGGTACAGGGCTTGATCATGGAATTTTTGTTCAGCAGGGTGATCTTGACACTACATCTGAAGGTGTCCGGGGACAATTTAAAAAAGGCCAGATATCCATTGCTTTTCTCAAGGTTAAAGAAGGCGTAAATCCCGATGATGTGGTAAGGAAAATTACCAAGATCAATCCGAATATCGGTATGATGACCCGGGGTTCTATCGGTGGTGGAATCAGAGCAACCCTGAAAGATATTCTGCGCATCTTTTCTATTACAATCCTTACTTCTTCCCTATTGGCAGTACTTCTTGCCTGGTCTACTTTTACCGCGCTGGCCAATGAAAGGAAACGGGAGGTCGGCATTATGAGAGCCATAGGCGCGAGGCAATTCCACATTCTAAAGATGTTTCTCACCGAGGCCCTGATCATCAGTCTACTCGGCGGTTTGCTAGGGGTCGGAATCGGCCATTACATGATTCACTATCTGGCCAAAGACTTTAATCTGTTAAGTCGCCTGGATGCGCTTACCTCTATCACTTCTACCAACATTATTTTCGGGTTGGTGGCGTTAACTATCGGTATTGTCGTCTGTTTGCTTGGGGCTCTGATGCCCATTATCAGACTGGCACGTATGGAGCCGCTGCTGGCTATAAAAGAAGAGTAGAAAACTCCTGTTTTTTTCACGTTTTATTCAGCTTTTGGTGAAACAATCCCGGAAAAAACGGATTGATTTTTTATCGCACCTTTTTATTGACTTAGAATAAATCCTTTAAATATATTTAAGTTTGTGCTAATTTACTTAAATTGATATTTGTGAGAAAAATTCACATAGGCGAATGTCACAAATGGGAAAACTACTTGTCAGCAGCTTTCTGATCATCGTGTTCATGCTTGGATCAATCCTTTCAGCCCAGGCTGAAACAGAATCAACGGAGGCTGTGCGCAAAGGCAAGTATGTCTTCAGGAAATGTATTGCCTGCCATAAAAACAATACTGTTGCCGTCATCTGTCCCGGTGAGCGATCAAATAAATTCTGGGATGCCTATGTCTTTGATCATTTTGAGAAATGCCGGAAGGTTAAGTCTGCTAACAATTTTGATAAATACAAGTTCACTTCAATTCAGATCACCTACTTGATGAGCTATGTTCACAAATTTGCAAAAGACTCAGATAATCCGCTTGTTTCGTGCCACTGAGCACGATTCTTTTTTCTTTCAATGTCAAGAAGCAATACCAGATTAAGATTTAAAAAGCTCAAGTACATAACCGTTTGTGGTAGGAGGTCCTTATGGGAATTCGCTCAAAATTCACATTGATCATTGTCCTGTTCAGCATCATTTCATCACTGGTGCTCGGCTACAGCAACTACAAATTCGCCCGCAAAACAGCCTTGGATGAGGCAAAAGACAAAGGATTGCTGCTTTTTAACTACATCCTATCCTCTAAAGAGTTCTTTAGAAAACATCAGCGCCCTCAAATCGTCGACTTGATGAATGATAAAGAACGATTTTATCCGGAAATCATGTCCGGCTTTGTTGTTATGCGGATGGAACATGAGATTTTTAAAAAGAAAAGCAAGGGCTTCGAATTTAAGCAGGCTACTCTCGACCCGCTCTGGCCTGACAACAAAGCAAACGATGACGAAAAACAGCTTGTTGATTTCTTCAAGAACAACCCGAATACCGCCAAACGTGAAGGAACGTTGAAAAGAGACGGCGAGGAATATTTTTATATTGCAGAGCCGGTCTCGATCCAAAAAAAATGGTGCCTGAGATGCCACAGTGACCCGGCAAAGGCTCCCATGGATCAGAAGGAAATCTATGGGACCCAAAGTGGCTACAACTGGAAATTTGGAGAAATCGTCGGTGTCTCAATCGTCTATATTTCAGTTCAGGAGGCCATTGCTAATGCAAAGAAAAATGCAGCCTTTCTCTTTGCTATCGGCTCCAGCTTTCTGTTAGTTACAATTCTTGTTATCTGGTTCTTCCTGGACAAAAAAGTTGTTACACCAATCACGCAGCTATCCGCCCTCGCAGAAGATATCAGCGTTGGTAAAAATCTCAATCAACAAATTGCCATTTCTTCAGCCGATGAAGTCGGAACCCTGGCGAAATCTATTAATCGTTTGCAAAACAGTGTCCGGATGCTGTTGAAACGAGCCGCGAAATAAAAAAGAGCGGCGTTTTCATTTTTGAAAAACGCCGCTCTTTCCCGCTTCCAGTCATCCCTCAGGAACTCGTTATCCCGTATTCCACCTTATGAACCCAAGGTGAAATGAATACCAGGCAATTTCTAATTCAGTTTACGTGTAAAAGAGAAATCTTTACACGATGTTGGTGTGAAATGACGGTTATTTCTTTTTTGGTGGTCCCTCAGCAATCACCTTTCTCAATTCGTCGGCCTTGCTATTTTCAACCTTTCTCCGAATGATTACATCGGCAGGACTGACCTCCTGACCATAATAAGAGCTATTCATCTTGTCCCTTGTCTTGATGACGGCTCCCTCGATGCTCATTCCGCCATAGGCTCCTTTGGTTCTGGAAAAAGACAGCACATCGGCTGTTGCCTTTTTTATTCCCGCACCAATCGGTCCTGCGGCAATAGAGACATCGGCCCCAAGCTTGAAATTGGTGGTCAGCATGGCATCCATACCGCGCTCCGTCATAACCATCAAAATGACTTCAGCGGCTTCAGCCCCGAGCTGAAATCCGAAAGACACGGATCCCATGGTGTAAAAAATCGGATAGCTCCACTCTTTCTTTTCCTTATCCCAGGCTACCAGTACACCGGTACCGCCCGATCCACCCAGGAAGAACCCGGCTTTCAACAGTTGGGGAACAATCAACAGCGCTTTGGCATTGACTACATTTTCCCTGAGCCAGTCAAGGTTCGAATCGGGGTCTGACATAAAACTCTTAAAAACCACCGTTCCCTTTTCAACTAATTCCTGGGCCTCATTGGCAGACCAGTCTGCACGGCTACTGGACACACCGGCAGTACAAAAAAAACCAAAAACAAGAACAAGGATACAAATTGAAATCTTTTTCATAATACGCTCCTCAGGTGAAGTGTTTCTTGGCAACTCTACAGTCTTGTATGCAGAGGGAATGATCATATACTGCTATCCGAGTCGGCTCAGTCGTCGGTGTTCGATCATCGCTGCATCCGCAATCTACCAGTAATTATTTTATCTGTAATTTCCTCTTTTTCTCTTGAGTCTATCGAACAATCTATCGGAATTGTATTAACTCCTCGGGGGTATTAATATTTTTCCAGTATTCACCAAATGATCCGGGAATGACCGGTGTGACAATTTTTGACCTGTTGCTTATTTCACCGATTCGCAATGAACCAGAGTCGCTGATCTGCTCAAAAAGGGGGGCGCAGCGGCAATCGTAATAGGCAAGCAGTGGATGGCGACGGTTCTTTTGATCAACTGGAACAATACCCCAGGTTCCAACTGCCCGTTGATCAAGCAGCCACTTAACAGCTTCTCCTGTTACATTCGGCATATCAC
This sequence comes from uncultured Desulfocapsaceae bacterium, assembly GCA_964558875.1. Taxonomy (GTDB): domain Bacteria; phylum Desulfobacterota; class Desulfobulbia; order Desulfobulbales; family Desulfocapsaceae; genus CAZLGM01. Next base: position 5,843 of record CAZLGM010000109.1, on the reverse strand, counting down.
AGGCAAGTACAAGCCAGGAGACATGGGGCTGCCAACGGCATGCCGACAGAACCCCGCCCAGCGGACCGCCAATACCGGGAATATCGGCTAACCGGTCCATATCATCCAGGTGATCGGGAATTTGACCGGGACCCGAGAGAACGACCTGTTTTGTATGCCGGCGCAACACACCAACCGCATGTTCAATCCATGTGCTGCCATCCATATGTTGAAGCAGATGTTTGGGTTTACCCATTCTTCTGGATTGACCGCCGATAAGCACGCATCCCCAAACCTCTGTTTTGCTCCATACCTGTTGAAGCCAAACCAGAACAACATCAAGAACCTGTTTTTTTCTGTTGTCTCTTGAAAAAACCCCGCGAATATCCATAACATCGGAGGGCGGAGCAAGTTCGTTTTCGCTGAGCAGCCACAACTTGGGAACCGGGCTTTTTCCGTGTCCTTCAACAATGACCAGGTCATATCTCAATGACAACCTCTTTAAACGGCTGATAAATGAAGACCCCTGATCACCATGGATACGATTGGTCTCTTCCTTTCCGAGAAGAAACACATCTGCTCCCGCCTCGTAAAAACGATAACTGTCTTTGCCAGGAGTATCCATTCGTATGTTGCGGCAGTCGTGTTTGACAACAGCCACCCGAAGACCTTCAGCCAACAGCTCTGGTAAAATAGTCTCGATGAGCGTTGTTTTACCAGCTCCGGAAAATCCGCAAATCCCGATTACGGGTAGGTTTGGGGGTAAAAAATCGCTTGATTCGGCAACGTTTGTCTTACTCATGTCAGTCTGCACCAGAGATCGATATCACTTTCAGGTAAAGCTCCTGCACCTCTTCCTCTCTGTATAAAATGGGCGACAGCCTCCCTGCCCTCGTCACCCATATCAATTGAATAGTCATTAACATACAAATCGATGTGGCTCCTGACCACCTCCGTATCAAGTTCCTGGGCATGGCATCGAATATAGTCTCCCGATTTGGTGGGATGATCAATCCCCCATTGAACCGATTCTCGAATAGCGCTGTCAATCTTTTCAATCCGGCCGGCACCGAGACTCCTTTTTGCAGCAATACAACCCAGGGGAATAGGATAACCGGTCATATCCTCCCACCACTGGCCAAGGTCCTGCAGACAGACAAGACCGAAATCACCATAGGTAAACCTGCTCTCATGAATAATGACCCCGGCATCAACCAGTCCCTGCTGCACAGCCCCCATAATAGTATCAAAACGCATTTCCACCGGTTCTATTATGCATTCAGGCAGAAAGAGACGAAAAAGCAGGGCTGCGGTGGTATAGCGGCCTGGAATGGCTACCCGCAACCTGGTAAGTTCATCCGGCTCAACCATCTGCCTGGCCACCAGAAGCGGCCCACATCCCCTGCCAAGGGCAGCTCCTGCCGAGAGTACACAGTAATCTTCAATCACATGGCCAAGGGCATGAAACGATAGTTTGGTAATATCAAGGCGCTTCTCGAGAGCCCAAAGGTTCAAAGTTTCAACGTCTTCAAGCAGTGGTTGATCAAATAACACCGGGCTGCTGTCGACTTGACCGTGTACGAGTGCGTAAAAAATAAACGTATCGTTCGGACAGGGTGAATAACCGATAGAGAGTGGTTGGGATCGGTTTTTCATTTTAACCGTTCAACTCCCCAATGATAAGAAAAGCTGCATGGGCCGCTTTTACACACGCTTCCTGAATCTTCCAGCGACCTACTTCCCGGTCTTCAACCATGTTGGAAATACAACGAATTTCAAGAAGCGGTAGAGAAAATTTTTCACAAACTCTGGCAACAGCAGCGCCCTCCATGTTTTCACACAGCCCCTGATAGCTCTTTTGCAGGATCGCCCCCCGTTTTGCAGTACCGCTTGTACAGCTTACAGTAATAAAATTGCCGGTGTGAACCGTCCAGTTTTCTTTGTTTAGGATTTTCTCCCCTGTTTTCAGCAGCTCTACATCAAGGCGGAAACGATTTTTCACTCCCAGTTCTGCCGGCAGAGCTTGAAGATGATCATCAAAGCAGATACCGAGATCACCAAGTATTTCATACTCAGCCAGACAGCAGTCAAGCAGATCGGCCTGCTGTCTATTTTTGGCTCCCGGATAAGCACCGGCCACTCCAAAGTTGACAACAGCCTTTATTTCTTTTTCAGAGCAATGGTTGTCCAGAAAAGAAGTCAGCCGTACAGCCGTTTCTACAGGTCCCACTCCGCTGACGCAGCTCAAGCAGTTCTGAATGGACTCGGCTTGCTCCAGAAAGGGGGTCATTTCAATTTCGGTTGCGGCTACGGCAAGTATCATGGTATGTAACCTGAATCCGTGACGGATAATGTTGTTATGTTTGATATCACTTTGATATATCGACAAATTACTGGATTATACAATTTCAACCCAAAATAAATACACGCCCTTCGGGGCATCCGCAAGCAAAGCTACAGCACTATCGAATGCTCACGGATTCAGGTGTAAGCTTCTTCGACAAATTCAGGTTATTTTTTCGATAGACCATCAATATTTACTTCATTATTAATTAACCATGCAACAGGATTTGTTACTTGAATCGTATGATTATCACCTGCCCCGTCGGTGTATTGCCCAACATCCGGCGGCCAGAAGGGATGAGTCCCGTCTGCTGGTTCTTGATAGAAACTCCGATCGTATAGACCATACACGGTTTCATGATATCTCCAGTCTGATCAATCCGGGAGACCTCCTGGTTGTTAATGATACCAAGGTCTTCCCCGCGCGGCTTAAAGGCAGAAAAGCAAGCGGCGGCAAGGTTGAAGTGTTCCTGCTTGAACTACCCCATAAGTGCAACGAAACAGGAGGAGATAGAAACACAGTAACAATGAGGGCAACAGCCCTTTTGAAGAGTTCCAAACGTCCCCGTCCGGGAACGGATATCCATATCAGTCCTGAGTTGTCCTGTACGGTAATCAGTCTGTTGCAAGGAGGAAAAGCAGAGATCACTCTTCGTTTCTCCCCTGAATATGAGCTTGATGATCTCTTTCAGACAACCGGCCAGGTCCCTTTGCCTCCATATATTGAACGATCAGAAGGTACAACAACCGAAGACAGGGAACGTTATCAGACGGTTTACGCCAGTCGTCCCGGCGCGGTTGCCGCTCCTACGGCCGGTCTTCATTTCACGCCGTCGCTCTTGAAAAAACTGGAACAAAAAAAGATCAGCCGGGCGACAATTACTCTGCATGTCGGCTATGGGACCTTTGCCCCGGTTCGAAGCGAGCATATTCTTGAGCACTCCATCCATGGTGAGTATGTCCATATCAGCGATGATACCGTCTCATTAATCAACCGGACGAAACAGCAGGGAGGTAAAATATGGGCCGTCGGGACAACTACTGTCCGAGCCCTGGAATTCTGCGCTGAACAGAATGGTTTACAAAATGGAATTGATGACTGGTGCGATCTTTATATCACACCCGGGTATCGGTTTAAGGTTATCGACAGGCTGATCACCAACTTTCACCTGCCCCGCTCGTCACTGTTGTTTCTGGTATCGGCCTTCTGTGGCCGTGATCGATTACTGGCTGCCTATAATGAGGCGATCGAAAACAACTATCGATTTTACTCCTATGGTGATGCTATGGTGATCCTGTAAAGAAAAAACGTGTTTAATCTCTACTTGATCAACAGGGCAGGAGCTTTAAAACGCCAAAAGGGCCTGACTCAGAAATATGAGTCAGGCCCTTTTGCTTATTTGGAATCCTGAAAAATCAGCTTGAAGAGGCCGCAGGGCAACTCTTACAGGCTGATGAGCCGGACTGGCAGGGCGGACTGGCTTTTTTTGAACTGTTTGCTGAAGCGGAAGCGTAACCGTCGGCATACCAGCCGCCGCCTTTTAATTGAAAAGAACTCATTGAAACCAGTTTTTTCAAGGCTCCATCACAATCCGGACAATTCTTCAGCGGATCATCACTCATGCGTTGTTGCACTTCAA
>CAZLGM010000109.1:0-1781 GCA_964558875.1 uncultured Desulfocapsaceae bacterium | reverse complement strand
TCACAATCCGGACAATTCTTCAGCGGATCATCACTCATGCGTTGTTGCACTTCAAAAGTTTTCATGCACTCATTGCATTCATACTCATACACAGGCATAGCTTTCTCCATTTATTCTTCAACACCTCAGTATTGATACAAACATGTGTAAAATTAATATATTACAATCGCCTACTGGTATAAAACAGCACGTTCGGCGCTAGTTTTTCCATTGGCAAGATAATTCTTCATGCCCCGGCTGTCAATATGACAATTTAAAAAGATAGTTCCGCTTACTTTGAACGAATGACCAACGGTTAGTCTTGATTGCAAAACGCTTTAAAGAAAAATTTACCCGACTGCCATCATCAAATTATCTGTTCTATTTTCAATTTATGTCTATCTCAGGAAAAACAACCAGTCATCCCTTATATTTCAACTCAGGTGACGACGGTTGAAGTGTAACGACTTTACTTTTTTATATGGTTTTCAGGTGTGAATCTATTTTTTTGCCAAAAATTTAAAGGAAAATGAGAAACCAATATTGCATTTTCTGTTATGCTGTTTATCATTTGCCGATAAATGATTTATTAAGAACTGTATAAAAGGAGACCATTATGGCTAAATCACTAGTTGAACTGAGTGTTGAAATTGTGCAGGCTCAATCAAGTACAAAAAACATGTCAATTGATGAACTGCAGGCTGCACTAAAAGACACATTTATAACTCTTCAACATTTACATAAAATTGAAACCGGGGATGAAACAGAGCAGGTACAGCAAGCACCGGCAACCGTATCTCCTGAAAAATCAATCCTTCGCAATAAAATCATCTGTATTGAATGCGGTCAGGAATTCAAGATGTTGTCGGCCAAGCATTTAAAAACCCATGGATTGACCGGGAGAGAGTACAGAAAAAAATATGGTTTCTCACTGCGTCAACCATTGTGCGCCAAGTCGCTCACTGAGAAAAGGAAAAAAGCCGGCAAAAAACGTGGTATTCCTGCCGCTCTGAAAAAATCAATCGCTGAGCGGAAAAAGAAACGGGCTGCTGCAAAGAAGAAGTAACAACAATCCTGAGAACCCTGTTTCACTGGATTTACTCTCAAAATACAATCAGGCTCCTGAATCTGACATCGACCAGGGTAAACCTGAGAAGTAACATTTCCATTAAATCAGATGATAGGTATTTTTGATTCAGGAGTTGGCGGCATGACGGTCGCCCGTGCGGTTGAGACCCTGTTGCCGGACTACAGTGTTACCTATTTTGGTGATATTGCCAGAACACCGTACGGCAACAAATCCAGTGAGACCATTATCGATTATAGTCTGCGAAACACCGAATTTCTTGTTGAGAAAGGAGCCGAGCTGATCATCATAGCCTGCAATTCTGCAGCCAGCGTGGCAACCGCAAGGTTGAAAGCCGAGTTCGAACTTCCCATTCTCGAAGTGATCACCCCGGCCGTGGAGCAGGCCGTTCACCTGACCCGTTCAGGACGAATCGGTGTTATCGGCACCCGGGCAACGATCCGATCAAACATTTACCAGCAGAAAATTAGCCGGATTGATAGGAATATGAGCGTTTTTTCCCGCGCCTGCCCCCTGCTTGTCCCGCTTGTCGAAGAAGACTGGTTGAACAGGCGAGAAACAAAAATGATCATTCGGCGCTATCTGCATCCATTAAAAAACGATCAAATCGACACGCTCGTTCTGGGCTGCACCCACTATCCATTACTTAAAGGGCTCATCCAGCCACGGATCGGCAAACGGGTCCGGTTAATCGACTCCTCTACGGCCACCGCCG
>CAZLGM010000108.1:0-11145 GCA_964558875.1 uncultured Desulfocapsaceae bacterium | reverse complement strand
TTAAGCTGGTAAGCACCTCAGGGACTCTCTCTCTGGAAAGCATTGACTTGTTGAAGCAGATCCACCTGATCAACAAAGACTATCTGAGTGATCTTGGTGTAGCCAAGGAAGCGATTAAAAAAGATCTGAAAGAGGAATTCTGGAGCAGGATGTTTGAGGTGAATCCTGAGTCAAATCAGCTATGGTCAAAGGCCTATTGTCATATGGGTATAACCTCGATGCTGCTGAATGAAAATGAGAAAGCAACAGCTCATTTTAATAAATCGATACAACTGGATAAAGCATATGGCTTTGCTTATCTGTTCAGGGGGATTCACCATTTTCTTGCAGGTCACAAGCAGGAAGCTCGAGCAGATTTTACCCAGGTTTCGGAGCTGATGCCTGACTTTGGCTGGCAGCATGAACTCGTTGAGTATCTGGCTATGAAGCACCCCTCCATCCGGTAGATCTCATCCGGAGTCACACCCAAGTATATAAGTTATCCAGTAGAAGATATCTCCTGTTCCACTTTAATCATCTGTGAGAGTATGCAGTGAAAACGTTCTTGCTATTCTGAATTTAAACCGAACATGGACTCAGGTTACGCTACAGTGAGTCGAAATCAACCACATCCAAACTGAATGCTTCACCCACACCTGGGCAGGTGAGTTTCCCATGGGCGATGTTCAGTCCTTTTTTTATTGCCGGGTTCTTCTTGCATGCTTCTTTCCAGCCGTTATTAGCAATTTCAACAGCGTAAGGCAGGGTGGCATTGGTCAATGCCATCGTCGAGGTTCTGGCTACCGAACCCGGCATATTGGCGACGCAGTAATGGACGATGGTGTCGACCAGAAAGATCGGGTCGGTATGGGTTGTCGGCCGGGAAGTTTCAAAACAGCCGCCCTGATCGATAGAGACGTCAACCAGGACGGAGCCGGCTTTCATTTTCCCCAGCATATCTTTAGTGATCAGCTTCGGTGCCTTCGCTCCAGTGACAAGGACCGCCCCGACTACCAGGTCCACTTCGGGCAACAGCTCTGCAATGGCAGCAGGAGTTGACTTGATACAGAAACAATTTGGCGGCATGATTTCGGATAGGTAACGAAGCCTCTCATAGCTCCTGGTGAGCAGGTAGACTTTGGCACCCAGGCCGCAACCGATTGTGGCTGCGTTGACACCTACGGTGCCACCTCCGATGATCAGGATAGTTCCAGGAGAGACACCGGTGACACCACTGAGCAGCACACCCGAGCCGCCATAATGCTTTTGCAGACATTTGGCCCCTTCAAGGACAGCCAGCCGACCGGCAACCTCACTCATTGGTGCCAGCAGCGGTAATGAACCATCATCATTTTCAACAGTTTCATAACCGATACAAATCGAGCCTGTTTGCATCAGGTTGCGGGTCAGTTCTTCGTCAGCTGCCAGATGCAAGTAGGTGAATATGATCTGGCCTTCTCTGATCAGCGCAAGTTCACTTGGCTGTGGCTCTTTGACATGCATGACCATATCAGCCCGGTGGTAGATCTCTTCCGGGGTCTGGATGAGTTCGGCTCCAGCTTCAGCATATAGGTCATTATCGAAGCCGGCCCCAATACCGGCCATTGTCTCTACGAGGCAGGAATGACCGTTTTGGGCCATGGTCTGTACACCTGAAGGCGTCATGCAGACTCTGTTTTCAGCCGTTTTAATCTCTTTGGGTATACCGATAATCATGACAGTCCTCTCTGTTGGGAATGGAATTCTTTTACTTCATTATACTGTTACCAGGGAATAAAGTTAAATCAATTTGGTAAAAGAAACCTGGCTTTGGAAAGTGCTCTAACCTGTTGACTTGGAAGATTGTAGCTGGTGAGTTATACATTGCACAAAGAGAAGGGAGATAAAAGCGAAGAAAGCACCACCGTAAAATACGATCCGATAGTCGACCAACCAGAGCAGACCGCCCACTGCAGGTAGGATAACCGCGGCAATGTGATTGATGGTAAAGCCGACAGCCATGGACGGGGCAATATCTTCCGGTTCTGCGATCTTCTGGAAAAAAGTGCGAATGGCGATGGCGAAATTAAAGAGCACATGATCGATGATATAAAGCAGGGCAATAATCAACTTAGATTCGACCAGAGCGTAAGCGACAAAAACGATGATCAGGCCCAGATATTCAACGGTGAGCACCTTACGCTCTCCATACCGGACAATGGCTTTACCGATCAGTGGATTAATAAAATAATTCACCAGATTGTTCAGTAAAAACAGGGCCGCGATCCCCTGGACTGAGAAGCCGAATTTCTTCACCAGCAAAAAAACGGCAAAGGCGATGAATATCTGCCTGCGGGCACCGGCAACGAAGGTGAGTACATAATAGAGCCAGTATTTCCTCCTGAAGATCATCGATTTTCGCTGAGGAACAAGATCGTTCCGGCTCGGGTCCCTTGTCAGTGCCCAGAGGGCAGAGAGTACGACAAGCCCGCCAAAGAGCAGATAGAGCTGAGTGTAGCTGAGTAGGGGTGCCAGTAGAAAGACAGCAATACCGGCGCCGATATTGCCGGCAGCGGCCAGGCTTCTCAATTTGCCAAAAACGATGGGGGCAGTGAGGGTATCGAAATATTGCAGGGTCAACGACTGGTTTGTGGTCTCAAAATAGTGAAAACCGAAACTCATGAGTAAGGTGGTAAAAACCAGCCCATAAAAGGAGGGCAGGAATCCGGTAACGGCAACCCCGATTCCGAGAATGAGAACTGAGAAGGCTGAAAGCCTGTGTTCGCGGACAAATAAAAGAACGTAAACCACCAGCAGGGCAAGAAAACCGGGCAGTTCTCTGATCGACTGGAGATAACCGATATGGTTGCCGCCAAGATCAACAACATTGACGGCAAAGTTATCCAGCAGGGTCCGCCACACATGCAGTCCCACAGTGGAGCCGATGGTCAGTACCAGCAGGTAGCGAAACATCCTGCTTTTATAGAGTTCGCCTGTTGTTTCCATTAATAAGTGAGCCAGCCTTTATTTCTTTTACCTGAATCCGTGACGAAGATTGTTGTTCAAATTGAAGGTCATTTCATCAACCACTGAATCTCATCGTGGTATCCACAATAGCGCTCTGTGGTAATCTCATTCTTACCGTACTTGGGAATGGTGCACAGAATCGCTTTGAAGCGATCCTCAGCTTCCATTTCATTTTCGATTTCAACAATATCTTCATGGATGATGTCCACCAGACGGTCGGCATAGATGATGATTCGTTCCTCAAGCCGATACAAGGTGTAATCCTTAGCCGGTAGTCCCAATTCAACGGCTTCTTCGTCAGTAATTCCACCCCGGATATGCTTTTCCATGATCAGATTGATCTCAGGCGGCAGACCAAGCTCGGCCCCTTTTTCAGCACCCAGACGGCCATGATCTATGTCATGGGTTATCGTTTTTCCTAGATCGTGGAATAGGGCGCCACGGCCTATCAGTTTCATGTCAAGCGATGCTTTAAGTCGTCTACCAATTTCCAGGGCTTTTTCGGCAACCTGGATAGAGTGGGTAAGGTCCTCTTCTGTCATTCACTGGTTACGAAGCAGGTTGATGTCCTGCTGGGCTATCTGGTATTTACACACATGAATTCTCCCTGGGAGTTGATCCACTCTTGTTGTTTAGTTGGATGGGAGTCAGATCATCGGCACGTTCATGAACAGACTGCCTAAAACCCGGTCCAAATGATTATCGATTGTTTACCAGAGTTGGCGCTAATTGCCTATACTGTTCTTTTTATAGCTACTTGTGATCTAAGAATGGTCACTATTATAATGATTGGCAATATTGGGTAGAGAAACACCTTGACAGTGTTGAAGTGTGATTGGTAAACATTTTGTAATTATATGAGGTTATGTTTGTCCGGGCTGGGGAGGACGGGTATGTTTTACGGTGCGGCGACAAATTGTTATCAATGCTTCTTTTACCATTTCAATATTTCCAGTCGTAAACTCAATTCCTGTTGGAGCCCACTTTTCTGCACTTCTTTAATAGTTTCAATCAGCTTTTTCAATTTCATATTAAGATAAGGGGTCTGCAAATGAAGCCTACGAAACATGTTGTTTATCAACTGCTAGTCTCTTTCTTGTTGGGGCTGGCCTTTGTTGGCTGCAGTGGCGAGGAAAATCCGCAGCCTCAGCAGGAGATACTCAGACCGGTGAGGACTGTAAGCATCAACACTGCATTAAACGGAGCTGAACGAGAATTTCCCGGCGTTGTCGATGCCTCTCAGAAGGTTGATCTTGGTTTCTTAGTTGGTGGAAAACTCGAGATGTTTTCAGTCAAAGAAGGAGATAAGGTCAAAAAGGGACAAGTGATAGGGCGGCTGAACCAGACTGATTTTACTATTCGGTTGAAAAGCAGGCAAAGCGAGTATGATCTGGCCAAGACAAACTTTGAGCGTGGTCAAGTCCTTAAAAAAGAGGGAGCCATTTCCCGCGCTGATTATGACAAGTTGAAGGTGAATTTCACAACCGCCCAGGCACAGCTCGAGGCTGCTCAACAGGATTTGAACAATTCCGAGCTCAAAGCACCGTTTACCGGACATATCGCCAGACGCTATGTTGAGAATTATGAACAGGTGAAAGCCGGTCAGGCCGTTGTCATGCTGCAGGACATCTCCTCACTTCTGGTTCGGATTGATGTGCCTGAGAGCGTTGTTATCGGAATCAAGCGGAAAAGACATACCCGGGGAAAACATGCCCGATTTGATGCCATTAAAGATCGGCAGTTTCCATTGACATTCAAAGAGTTCTCCACCAGGGCGGCTGATGATTCCCAGACATTTACCGCCACCTTTACCATGGATGTGCCGGATCAGTATAACGTACTGCCGGGGATGACGGCTATGGTTGTCATTGGACCGGGGAAAGGGAGAGAGAAGCAGCAGCCGATCTTTATATTGCCCATTGCTGTTCTGGAGGATCAGAATGGTCATTTTGTCTATCTTGCTGTTCCGTCAGGAGAGCAGGAAGCTCTCATTCAACGTCATCCGGTGAAAATCGGCCGTCTCGATGTTAGGGGAATAGAGATTGTCCAAGGCTTGAAAAATGGTGATCGTGTGGTTACGGCTGGGATGAGTAAACTCAGAAACGGATTGCGGGTCCGCTTGATGGGTGAGGCTGTCAAATGAATATCACCCTTTTAGCCATACGCAATAACCGGACAACTCTGGTGTTGCTGGTATTGTTGATACTCTCCGGTATCCAGGCATTTGTGAACATGCCTCGAGCGTACGATCCCGGATTTGTGATTCGCACAGCTCAGGTCATAGCGCATTTCCCCGGTGCCGGCCCAAAACGGGTGGAAGAGCTGGTCTCGGATAAGCTGGAAAAGGTGATACAGGAGATTCCTGAAGTCGATTTTATTAAAAGTGAATCGCGAACCGGTGTTTCCATTATCAGTGTCAATATAAAAGAAAGTTATACTGATATGCGTCCCATATGGGACAACCTGCGGCGCAAGATTGACGAAGTGAAGTCGGATCTGCCCGAAGGTGTTATCGGTCCCATTGTCAAAGATGACCTGGGTGATGTGTTTGGCATTGTACTGACACTCACGGGTGAAGGGTATAGTTACGCAGAACTCAAACAAGTAGCCGAAGAAGCACGGAACGAGTTTTTACGGGTTGGTGATGTGGCCAAGGTGGATATTTATGGAGGCCAGGAAGAACACATCTTTGTAGAATATACAAACAGCCGATTGTCCGATTTGAACCTTTCTCCAACTCAACTGGCAAAAGCCCTTTCAAGCCGAAATATTGTGGTATCCGGCGGTGCAATTACCCTGGGCGGTGAACGGATTGAACTTGAACCAACCGGTAACTATGAATCGGTGGAAGATATAGGCCAAACCATTATTCAATTACCGGGCAGCAGCAAAGTTGTCTACTTAAGAGATATTGCCGAAGTAAAACGGGGATATGTTGACCCTCCAACAACAAAGGTACGATCGTCCGGTTTCCCTGCTCTTGGTCTGGCCATCTCCATGCGGGAGGGTGGCAATAATATTGTCATGGGTGAAGGGGTGCGCAAGGTTTTAACCCGCCTGCAATCCGTTTACCCAATCGGTATCGAGTTCGAAGTGATCAACTTCTCGCCTGAAGAGGTGGAGGACAAGGTGAACACCTTTGCTTCAAATCTGCTTCAGGCCATTGGTGTCGTTGCCGCTGTTATGCTAGTGAGCCTTGGTATTCGGACCGGCCTTGTTGTTGCCACCCTGATTCCGGCAAGTATGGTGGCAACAATTCTGGTCATGTCATTTCTCGATATTGGTCTGGACCAGATTTCCCTGGCCGCCCTCATTATTGCCCTTGGGATGCTGGTGGATAACGGCATCGTTATGTCTGAGTCCATAATGGTACAGATGGCTGACGGTAAGAAGCCCTTTGAAGCGGCAGTTGATTCGGCAAATGAGTTAAAAATGTCGCTTCTCACTTCATCACTGACAACTTCGGCGGCCTTTCTTCCTATCTTTTTGGCAGAATCCTCCATGGGTGAATTCACTGCCTCTCTGTTTAAGGTGGTCACTATTACACTTCTATGTTCATGGATTTTATCATTGACAGTTATTCCCCTGTTTTGTGTTTCTTTTCTTAAGGTTAAAAAACAGCAGACCGACTTTAAATCCAAGATTTATCTTGGTTATCGTCGACTGCTTGGAAAAATGCTGCGCTACGGATATGTCACGGTTCTTGTTGTTGTCCTGTTGTTTGGACTCTCAATTAAAGGTTTGGGGTATCTTCCAACAATCTTTTTTCCACCCTCTGATCGTCTCTATTTTAAGATGGAATTGGAAATGCCTTTGGGCACAGCCATTGAACAAACCGAGAAAGTGGTGAAACAGTTTGAACAATTTGTCGATAGCAAATTAAAAGTGGGTGATAAAAGAACCGAGGGAGTAACCAGTTGGATTAGTTATATCGGTTCAGGTGGTCCGAGGTTTGTTCTTGTCCATAGCCCAATGCCGGCAAGCTCCAACTATTCTCTGTTTGTTCTAAATACGACTTCCTCTGAAATCATTGATGATTTAATGAAAAAGCTGGATCGATACAGCTTCGACCATTTCCCTGATTTGCGTTTGAAACTCAAGCGTATCGAAAATGGCGGCGCCATCGTTAATCCAGTTGAAGTTCGGTTGTATGGTCAAAACGAAGATAAATTATTTTCCCTAGTTAAACAGGTAAAGGAACAGATGGCAGGAATACCAGGCCTGAAGAATGTCTCAGACGACTGGGGACTGCGTATTAAAAAATTGATGGTCACAATCGATCAGGCCCGGGCGTTGCGGGCCGGGGTGACAAGTGAGGATATTGCAGTCTCCCTGCAGACTGGCTTAAGTGGTATCACCTTGACCCAGTACCGAGAAAAAGAAGAGGTGATTCCTGTCCTGTTGCGCTCTGTAGCAGCCGATCGCCAGGATATTGGAAAGTTGGAAGCTTTATCTGTCTATTCACAGGCTACCGGGAGTTCCGTACCTTTGAAACAGGTAGCTGATATTGAAGTGGTCTGGGAACCGGCAAAAATCCTCAGGCGTGACCGTTTTAAAACAGTGACCATTGGCGCCCAGACACAGCCAGGTGTTACTTCAGCACAGGGATTTGCCCAACTCAAACCCTGGTTGAAAGCGCAACAGCAAGACTGGGGTGTCGGGTACCGCTACGAACTGGGAGGAGAGGCCGAGTCTTCCAGTAAGGCCAACAAGTCGATTATGGCGAAACTCCCCATAGGTCTTTTTATCATTATTGTACTTCTGGTGGCCCAGTTTAACTCCCTGCGCAAACCTCTGATCATTTTGACAACGATTCCCCTTGCAGTTATTGGCGTTGTAGTCGGGTTATTCATCGGAGGCTCCTATTTCGGTTTTATGACTCTGCTCGGTATCATTTCCCTTGCCGGCATCGTTATCAACAATGCCATCGTTCTTTTGGAGCGGATTCAGCAGGAAATTGAGGTTAATGGACTATCACCGCAACAGGCCATCATTGAAGCGGCCCAGCGGCGTATGCGTCCCATTCTACTCACTACGGCAACAACAGTTCTCGGATTGATTCCGCTTTATCTGGGTGGTGGTGAGATGTGGGAGCCGATGGCAATTACCATAATCGGCGGTCTGCTTTTTTCCACTATTCTGACCTTGGGTGTGGTTCCTGTCCTCTATTCACTGTTTTATCGGGTCAGTTACAAAGATTTCCAATTGGATTGATTTGATCAAAACTCTCCGCGATGGCAAGGTTGTTTAGATCAGGCAGATGTTTGCCACCAGTTACTCAAGGATACGAGTGTGGTACTTCAGCAGCTCAATCTTCGGCTGCAGGTGTGAACAATGAGTTGAATTTTATTTTCCGGTTGTTTTGTTATTGGTCTTGATTTTGTCGGCGAGGAGGTTATAGGCAAGATAATATTTAAAGATATTGCTGACATACTGGACCGTTTCCCGGCCAATCCGCTTTGCGGCTATAACTTCGACGTTTCGAAACCAGATGTTGGGGTTTAAACCGATCTGTTTTGTTTCTTTTCGCAACCTGGCAATTTTTGCCGGTCCGGCATTGTATGAGGCCACTGTGAATAGCTGTTGGTTGATTCGGCTGATCTCCGGTGTATTGAAGTAACGATCCTTTAAAAAACGAAGGTATTTACGGCCGGCATGAATGTTAGGCTCAAGCCTCTCGATATTGGCAATACCGACATGTTTATCACGAGCGGTGCTTGGCAGTATCTGCATAACACCTATAGCTCCCCGGGGGCTCTTCTTGCTCTGAATAAGCTTTGACTCCTGATAGCCCAATGCTGCCAGCATCAGAAAATTGAAATCATACCGATCACCATATTTCTTGAAATAGTGAACCATAGATTGGAACCGTTTCATCTCCTCTCCATGTATTGAGTTAGTGATATATTTCGTGTTTTTGAGATAACGATTGAATAGAATGTTGCCCATAAGAGAGCCTTTCTTGTGGGTTGCCACAAATCTGTTAATAACCCTTTCAACTCAGGACTGTTTTTGCGAAATCCCCAGCCGATTCGACCACCGCTGCGAAGCTTGATCTGCTCATACAGTTTCAGATTTGGTAAAATTTTTGCCCAGAACCTCGCTTTGTGACTGTCAACGACGGTCAGTGGAACGAGTCCGGCTGTCACCATCTCCAGGATATCCTCATCTTCAAGGTTTTCATTTGCCGGAATAATGGCAATAGGTCGTTGGCCATTTGAACGGAGCACCTTATTGACATTCCTTAAAGAGTCGTAGTAGCTTGCAGACTTGCACACCATCACCGATTTCCCCGAGAGATCAAAAAGGTTTTTGACCGCAGGAGAACCCGGCCCTCCAACAAGCAGCTCGTCAATACCCGTAAGCATAGGATCACTAAAAACGATTTTGGCCAACCGGCTTTCGGTAATTGTCAGATTGGCCACTACTATATCGCCGTGCCCTGAAATAAGGCGTGGGATAAGCTGGTCCCGTGGAGTTGGAACCACTAGGGCATGTATTTTTAAATGACGGGTTTTCAGCTTTTTGTTCAGTTCTTTTTCAAACTGAATGATAGTTTCATAACTCAGTCCTTTTGGTGTGATGCCATCAAAAAAATAAAAGGTCTTGGAGTAGGGGACCAGAAAACGGATCACGCGCCGTTTGACCATCTGGCTGTAATCGCCTGTCCAGGAACTGAGCACGGTATTTGAGATTTCAGTTGTTGCAGAGACCATTTGGGTTGGAAGAAGAAAGCAGAGAGCAACAAATATAGAACGGAAAAAAGAAGTGAACATAATGAAATAGCTTGTCTAGTTTGTGTTATGTCGTCCCGATACTGCTTTGGCATCAAGTCTGACATTGACTATCACATACCCCTGGCTGTTAATTACCACATAGAAGTGTACGGATCAAATAAGGTAAACTAAACTGCAGACGAAATTAAAATAAGATCCCTCTTGGCCAAAATAAAATTAGCTGCCATATGACCGAAAAACTCCGTAAGCATGCCAGATTGATTTTTAATGCCACTCTTTCAGCAGCCTCTGCTCGTGATGCAGTGTTGAGAAATCTTTCACTTATTGACAATACTCTTTCAATAGTTGGAACGACCATTGATCTTGAAAGCTATAAAAAGATCATTGTTATTGGTGCAGGTAAAGCAGGTGCGGCAATGGGGATGGCTGTCGAACAGATTCTTGGTAGTCGGATCACTGAAGGCTGCCTGGTGGTGAAAGAAGGACACATTGAGCCTTTGCAGCACATACTATTATGTGAAGCGGCCCACCCGGTTCCTGACGAACAGGGGGAGGCTGCCGGGCATGAAATAGCCAGGCTGGTTGTTGACAATGAATCTGAAGATACTCTTTTTCTTTGTTTGATTTCAGGGGGAGCCAGCGCCTTGCTGGTTGCCCCGGCTGAGGGTATCAGCCTGGAAGATAAACAGCGGGTTACCAATCTGTTATTGGCAAGTGGTGCTGATATCGTTGAGATCAATACCATCCGCAAACATTTAAGCCGGTTGAAAGGTGGCCAGCTTGTAAGACTTGCCGGTCCAGCCCGTCTGATCACCCTGATCGTCAGCGATGTGATCGGCGACCGTCTGGACAGTATCGGTTCCGGTCCCACCAGCGGGGATCAGACAACCTGGAAGGATTGCCTTGCCATCCTGGAGAAATATCGGCTTACTGAGCAGGTTCCCGAAAGTGTACTCAAACGTTTCATGCTGGGAGCGGCAGGTGGTTTGCCGGACACACCGAAACCAGGTGACCCGACATTTCAACGGGTTTCCAATTTTATTATTGGTTCCAACAGCCTGGCCCTTGAAGCGGCAGCAGAAAAAGCCGACGAACTGGGCTATACACCGCTGATCCTTAGTTCGGCTGTTGAAGGTGAGACCAAAGATGCCGGTTTTCTGCATGGAGCTATCGGCCAAGAGATTGTTGCCAATTCCCAACCTGTTCCTCCCCCATGTTGTATAATCAGCGGTGGCGAAACAACAGTGACGCTCACACAGCCCCACGGAGTTGGTGGGCGTAATCTTGAATTTGTTCTTGCCGTTGCGCTGAACATCCAGGGACTTGACAACCTGGTAGTCCTGTCCGGTGGAACAGACGGGACAGATGGCATGAGTGATGCCGCAGGGGCAGTCGCCGACGGCTCAACCGTTGAGCGGGCAAA
>CAZLGM010000107.1:0-11154 GCA_964558875.1 uncultured Desulfocapsaceae bacterium | reverse complement strand
CCGTAAACCTTGCTGCTGAACTCATTACCGGTAAACATTCTGGTAAACGCTCCATTTCTGATCAATTCAAACCAGAAATACACCCCGTAAGATTGAACATCTTCAGTCAGGTTGAATTCCCGAACCAGCTTTTGAGCAACTTTTCCCCGGGGAGAAAGCCAGTGGGTTGACAGACTATGTTTCCCGGCCTTAATATGATCAAAAACCAGATAGATATAGACCTTCTCAAAAGGGTGGAATTTTGCCCTAGGCATAACAAACGGCTGTTTACTGTGCAATGAAGCATGAAGTGTACTCTCTTTCTTTCTCTCCCCTGCTTGTCCTACTTGTTGATTTTTCTGTTTTTTAGGGGTAATAGCAGCAAGATTACTGTTCTGGACACCATTCTCTACCACCAGTTCCTTGATTTTCACCCGGTTCTGGCCACCTTCAGAACGAAAACGGCTTTCAATAACAAAGTACCTGAGAGTCAACAGGATTACCAGGCAAAGGACTATACCGACATTCCACTTCATTGATTATTTTCCAGTGCAGTCAAAATAAACGCTTCACTTTTCAGTCAAATGAACAAATTTTCTAGTCATATGATTACGAAAAATCACCTAGATATCATTCCTTACTGGACTTCTTCTTCATTTTCATCTATTTTCTTTAGCATGTTGACTCGACGAACCACTATCATCTTTATCTTCTGTCTGTCCTTTACCCTGCTTTCCGGTGGTTTATCTGCAGAAAACCAGTCAAAGACCGTTCTGGCAAAAGCGGATTCAGGAATCAATTCTGACAACTCCGTTCAAACCGGTTTCATCAACAAACTGGCCAAACTGAAATTCTTAGCCATTACCAATAAATTTATCACTGGTGATCCTGAACTTGAACAATCATTCGCAGACAACACCAGAACAAATGATTTTTCCACCGTTACCTTTATTCAGGTAAACAGCAATAAAAAGGGAATTCAGCTGAATTATCTCAGCAAAGCGAACCGTCAACAGGATAGTTCGGTATATTCATATGTTTCTAAAAGAGCGCAGTCTCTCATTAATCCCGACACAATTTCAGTGTTGAGACGATTGGGTTCTTTTTACGAATTCAACGAGTACTACTTCGGCAGCTTCAGCGGCCTGCGAATAAGCATGAAGTGGGAGTAACAGCCACTCAGAACGTCGAAAATATCGCAACACCTATGAAAGTAACGTCTTCACAGGATGAAGCTTATTTTTTCTCTGTAAAAAGCCATTATGACAGAAGGTGCCTTCCTATTCAAGTGCAGTTAATGTCAAAGGGACAACGATCTCCCGACCTTCACGTAATAGCGTGATCAATACTTCCTCACCAACCTGAAACCGTTCGATTTCATCCCTGATATCATTATATGATCGCACAGCTTTTCCGTTGACCTTGATAATGGAGTCACCTAGAACGATTTCTCCTCTGAACTGGGTGGTAGGACGAAGACCGGCTTTATCGGCAGGTCCACCTTGCTGTACGCCTAGAATCAGCACGCCATCAATACCAAGCCGTCTCGCCACCCTGGCATCGGCCAGTGAGGCACCGATCCCCGGCTTTATCAATTTTCCATGACGGATAATCTGGGGAACAACACGGTTCACCTCCTCAACAGGCACGGCAAAGCCGATCCCAGCATACGCCCCTGACGGACTGTAAATAGCCGTATTAACACCGATGAGTCTGCCGGCGCTGTCCAACAGCGGTCCGCCGGAATTGCCCGGATTAATCGCTGCATCAGTTTGAATCACACCTTTTATCACTCTGCCGGTAATTGCCTTGATTTCCCTCCCCAGAGCGGAAATGATACCGGACGTCATTGTATGATCGAGCCCGAAAGGGTTGCCGATGGCAAAGACTTTTTGGCCAACCTGAAGGTTCTTAGACTCGCCGATTGGAATAGGTCTCAATGTGTGCACAGACTTGCCAATCTGCAGAACGGCCAGATCCTTATCAGGCGCGGCACCGACAAGGATCGCCTTCCAGGAGGATTGATCTGCCATCGTGATCTTGATACGATTCGCATCGGAAATGACATGGTAATTGGTCACAATCCTACCCTGTTTGTCCCAGACAAATCCCGAACCTGTTCCCTGGGGTATTTCTACGGCATTTAATGAGAAAAAATTGCGGCGAACGGCAATGGAAGTGATATATACAACCGACGGTGCTGTATTTCTGAAGATATCGATGGTATTTTGCTCATCGGAAGCCAGATCGCCTCGTGCTGTAATGGTCCGTGGAGAGCTGTCCTGTTTTGTTTGCAGGAGCTTGAACGGATTAAAAAGAAAATACAGGACTAATCCAACAGTGAGAATAACGGCCCACATTGATACGGTTGTTTTAGAAGATGAAGCGCGCATAGCTGTGAGTGTAATGACTTGTACCTGAATCTGTGATCAAGATTATATTTAAAAAAACAACATTCTCTGTCACGGATTCAGGTTGTATCAATAAACGTAACTGAAATCCGGTTCAGTCGATATTTCCTGCAGAAAAACGTAATCAGCTTTTAGATATGAAGCAGAACCTTTGCCACCCAGAAGTAGAGAAGAACACCGACGATATCGATAGATGTGGTAACAAAGGGCCCTGTGGCTACAGCGGCATCGATATCAAATCGTTTAAGAAGCAGAGGAATGATGGTACCGATGGTTGCAGACATTGCCATGGAAAAGAAAATAGCAATACCGACTACCAGACCAAGCAACTTTGGTTCACTATACCCGAGAAAAGCCACTACTCCCAGAAACAGGCCATAAATCAATCCAAGGATCAGCCCCACTCGTAATTCTTTAAAAACGACCGTCAGCAGTTCATTCATATTAATCCTACCGGTGGCAATACCTCGGACAATAATAGTCGATGACTGGGTGGCGATATTGCCGCCCATCCCGATAACGATGGGAATAAATGCTGCCAGAGCCAGAACCTTGCTTAACTCCTGTTCAAATGCCCCGATGATAAACATAGCAGCAATTCCACCTATCCAGGAAGCAAACAACCAGGGCGCTCTGATAATAGAACTCTCCTTAACCGACTTGAGCAAAATCTCTCGGTCCTTACCGGCACCGGCCATTTGGAGGAAATCTTCAGTTGCCTCTTCCCGAATAACGTCGATTATGTCGTCAACAGTGACAATCCCTACAAGGGTATGAGAGGCATCTACAACAGGAACTGCCAAAATGTTGTACTGAGAAACGACATGGGCAACTTCCTCCTGGTCAGTATCAGTGTTCACCGAGATTATATGGGGATTCATGATATTTTTGAGAAGTCGCTCCGGTGGATGCATCAGCAGCTCACGCAATGAAAGAACACCGGAAAGCTTACATTCGCCATGGGTGATATAGAGATAAAAAACCATCTCTTTATTCTCACTACGCTTCTGCACAAGGCTGATAGCCTCCCCAACGGTAAGCTCTTCATCGAGGTGCATGAAGTTAGGCAGCATAAGTCCACCAGCCGATTCAGGATGATATTGCAGCAGTTCATCGACCTCTTTCAGCTCCTTTGACTCCATATGGGTTCGGATGTCGCCGGCTATTTCTTCGGGTAAGGCTTCGATAATATCGGCAGCATCATCGGAAGGCATATCGCTGATAATGTCGGCCAAAAATTTGCTGTCGAGACCCTCGACAATCTCGAGCATAATAGCTTCATCCAGTTCACTGAGAAATTCACCTACCAGTTTCGTGTGACTGATGATGTCAAAAACTTCGCGACGCTCCTTCTCGGAGAGATGCCGGAACACCCATGCCATATCGGCCGGATGGGTCTTATTGATCAGCTTAAGTAGATGTTCGTCGGCACTTCTTCTGTTCAGTCTCCTGACCATGTCCAGGATGACCATCCCTTCACTGCCGATAAGCTCGGTTTTCATTCTTACATCTTTTGCCATATCAACACCTTGCAATCTTGCAAATGATTTAGAGTATGGTACATTTGGAACCCGTTTGCGCCAACAGTTTCAAGCTCAAGAGCGTTATTTTTAATACAGCATAGTACATTCATCCCGATAAAATAGTCAATTCTATTGTTGCTGCTCGATGAATTAGGACATCATGAGAGGATCAAGAAAACAGATTATCGAGAATCCGGAGGATATCTTTAATTCAGCCTGCCATCTTCACCAGACCGGCAAACTCGAAGATGCCCTGCATGTGTACAAACGCCTTGTTGAACAATTTCCCGACTCTCCTCTACTCCTGTATAATACCGGACTTGCCTACCAGGAGCTTGAACAGTTTAGTGAGGCCATTGGTTGCTATCTACAGGCATTTGAACTTTCTCCAAACGATGGAGACATTCTCTTTAACATGGCCCTGTGCTATCAGAAAACCGGTAGTATAAAAGAGGCCATTTCATGGTATAAAAAATGTTCCCCACACTCACCAGATGATCCTGATATTCATTACAATCTTGGTTATTGCTATCAAACCGACCACCAGGAAACCGAAGCTATCACCTGTTACCTAAGAGCCTTGAAGATTGACAACACCCACCTCTCCAGCCTCAACAACCTGGCCTACCTGTATCATAAAAAGGGTGAGGACGAGTTGGCCATCTCATTCTATAAACGACTGCTCACTATCAACCCGGATCATGAAGGTGCTTCTCATATGCTTGCCGCCTTAACCGGCAACAGTCAGGAAAAACCGTCAACGCAATATATCACTGATATCTTCGATAATTACTCAGATAATTATGAAGCTTCTCTTGTTGATCAACTTGGTTATGCCGTGCCGGACGGTCTGAGACAGCTTTATGATCGTTTTTTTCAATCGAATACCAAAAGAGAAAGACTTCTTGATCTTGGCTGCGGTACCGGATTGTCGGGACTGGCTTTTGCCGGAACTGCTGACCATCTCACCGGAATCGATCTCTCAAATAAAATGATCAAAAAGGCAAGTGAAAAAGGTATTTATCACCGACTTGCAATAACTGATATCGAACAATTCCTCACTGAAGAACAGAACCTGTATGATTGCCTTATCGCTGCCGATGTTCTGAATTACTTTGCGGAACTGGCACCGCTTTTTCATTTAACCTATCGATGCAGCCTGGATGGCTGCGTTTTCTGCTTTTCGACAGAAACACAGATGAAGGGCAGTGATTTCAGCTTGGGTAAAACCGGCCGCTTTCAACATGCCTCTTCCTATATACGGAAAACGGCTGAGCAGGCTGGATGGAAGCTTGTTTGTCAAACAGAAGCGAACCTGCGTCAGGAAAAAGGAGCGTGGGTTGCGGGTCACTTCACACTGCTAGTCAAACAAGCTAAAAAAAACTCTGGACTATCCAGCAGAGAATAAAGCCTGTGCTCATAACCACGATACCGATCTTCCGCAACACGGGGGCTTCCATCTCAGAGAGTTTTGCCAGCCACTCCCGCATTGCTTCAGGTGCAGCCACATAGGGAAGGCCTTCTAAAATCAGAACCATACCAATTAGCAGAAAGAGCAGTTTCATATGATTTTCAGATGATGTTGAGTTATTCAGATACTATCTACCACAACAGTACACTACCCATTTATTGTTCTTGTACGACCACGTATCCGAAGGATATTCAATTGCTTTTTATCCTTACCCTTAATAATATATCAGTTCATTTACTGTCAAGCGGGCAACTGATCCCGATGTTTTCTTCAACTCTTCCACCACCACAGGTAAACAAACATGAGCGAAGCCAAACAATCAAAATATAGCGAAGCGGGTGTTGATATCGATAAAGGAAATGCCTTTGTCCAGGAAATCAAAGACATTGTAGCTGATACTCATCAACCAGGAGTATTGAGCAATATCGGTGGTTTTTCCAGTCTTTTCGAACTTGATACCAAAACATACAGCAACCCGGTTCTCGTCTCTTCCACGGATGGTGTAGGGACTAAGCTTGCGATTGCCGGTTTATGTAACAAACACGACACCATCGGGATCGATCTGGTAGCCATGTGTGTCAACGATATCATCGTTGGTGGTGCTCAGCCATTGTGTTTTCTTGACTATTTTTCAGTTGGCAGACTGGAGCTTGATGTAGCCAAAGAGGTGGTCAAAGGAATTGCAGAAGGCTGCAAGCAGTCGCGCTGTTCACTGGTTGGCGGAGAAACAGCTGAAATGCCGGGTCTATATAAACCAGGTGATTATGACCTTGCCGGATTTGTGGTCGGCGTGGTCGACCAGGATAAAATTATTGATGGCTCCAAAGTTAAAACAGGTGACAGGATTATCGGCCTGGCATCTTCAGGGTTACACTCAAACGGTTATTCGCTGGTTCGTAAAATCTGTCTCGCGGACTTGAAATTGACTGTTGATCAATATATTGATGATCTTGGCTGCACACTGGGGGAAGAGCTGCTGCGACCGACACGCATCTATGTCGCATCTGTGCTTGATGTACTCGAAGAGTATCAGTTGAACGGTATTATTCATAATACAGGCGGCGGCTTTATCGACAATATCCCCAGGATCCTTCCCGATACCTGTAAGGCTGTTATCGATAAATCAAGCTGGCCTCTACCGCTGATCTTTCCATTCCTTGAAGAAAAAGGAGAGGTTCCCAATGACGAGATGTATCGGACCTTTAATATGGGTATCGGCATGATGATCGTTGTTGATGCTCCACAGGCAGATGATATTGTCGCCCGTTTTAATGAACTTGATGAACGGGCCTATCTGATTGGTGAGATTGTCGATCGAACAGATGAAACGGAAGTGGAGTTGGTTGGTTGATTCTATTGATTTCCCATTCGTAAGCATCCTTTGTCCGAAGAATGGGAAAAGCGGGAACTGTCAGTATTTATCACGTTTGGTGTTAAACAATAAAAACTGAGTTTTTAAAAGAGTGTAAGACGGGAAGTGTTAGTCTGTCTTGAGATGTTCTACTATTTCAGCGGCAACCTGCTCGGGACTCAAGCAGTCTGTGTCAATTTCAAACTGACAGGCTGCTTGATATTTAGGTATCCTTTGTTCTAATACTTCGGCAACCTCCTCAGTGAAGGTCTTCCCTTCTGTCAGGGCTGGCCTTTCTGTGCCATCCTCTATTCGGGAAACTATCACGTCTACTGAAGCCTTGAGCCAGAAGATTAAACCATTCTTGCGCAAAAACTCTATGTTTTTGGGCCTCTCGATAACCCCGCCGCCTGTATCAATAATCACGTTATCCAGACCGGATAATTCTTCGGCAAGCTCGGATTCCATATCCCGAAATCTCACCCATCCATCCTTCTCCACAATTTCAGGGATAGAACAGCCGGCCTTTTGAACGATTGCCGCGTCCATACCGATACATTTCATTGACAACTTGTCGGCAAGAATGTCACCGACAATGCTTTTTCCGGTTCCCCGGTATCCGATGAGTACAATATTCATTGATTCTATTTAAAGTTGAAACCTCCGCCTTTTAAACGGATAGTTTTCAGCTGGTGGTTGTTTTTTACAGCAAATATCGATTATCGAACAAGAAATAATAAATGTCGTAGGAGAAAAAATATGATGTATCTCGACAAATATTGTGGCCAGTGAATTTCTTCACCACTTTGTCATTCGATATTTCTGGTGACCTCTGCGTTTCGCTTTTTAATTGGCTATTCAAGTCTGCTGATACTGCTGGGCTTCCTAAGGTTTCTGAAGGTTCTCCAAAACCACCCGACGCATCACTTCTTCCGGCGCATCGGCACCGGTAAACCGTTCAAACTGTAGAACCGCCTGATTAATAAACATCTCAACACCTGAAATAATCTGCAGCCCCCGGGCTTTAGCTTCTTTTACCAGCTTCGTCTCAAGCGGCGTATAGACAATATCGAAAACAACCTGCCCGGACCGAAACAGTTCGAGCGGCACAAGCGAAGCATCCTCATTGGGATGCATGCCCACTGGAGTGCATTGTATAATCAGATCGGCTTGCTTCATACATACGGCAAGGGAATCCTCATTGAGCTGCTTATGATTGATAGCAGCGTTGGTTCCTGAACTGAGATCAGCGGCCAATTCATCAAGCATATCCTGGTTGATATCAAGCAGTGCCAGTTCAGCAAGCTTAAAACGATCGGCAAGACTAAAACCAATGGCTCTGGCCGCTCCACCTGCACCCAACATCAGTACATTTTTGTTATCAAGGTCCACACCTGCATCAACGATGGCCTTACAGGCTCCAGGGCCATCCGTACCAAGGCCGATCAGTTTTCCATTTTCGTTAATGACTGTGTTGATGGAACCAATGTGACGATCCACATCTGCAATCTCATCAACATGGTTCATCACTTCAACCTTATGGGGAATAGTCACACTCAAACCACGGAAATTAGGCATAGCCCGCATTCCATTCAGTACGCTTTTTACATCTTCCACCTCAAAGGCGACATACACAAAATCCAGCTCTCGTTCCTGGAAAGCTGCATTGTGGATGGCAGGCGACAAACTGTGCGAAACCGGATTGCCGATAATGGCACAGAGCTGGGTAGCACAGTTGATGGTATCTCGTGTTCTCATTTCTTACCTTTATGGTGCTCACAAGCTATGGGGTTCCAGCCTTTTAAGGGAGCAACATTATTTGGCTACGCTGGGATATCAGCCGCCACAGGAATCTTTACCGCCATTGATTTTATAGAGGGCGTGAAGAAGTGAGGGGAGAATGACTTCAAGATTTTCCCTTACCGCCTTTTCACTTCCCGGTAGATTGACAATCAGACTGTTTCCACGTATTCCTGCTTTGCCACGGGACAGAACAGCTCTTGGTGTCTTCAAAAGAGACGCTGCCCGCATAGCTTCAGCCATTCCGGGGATCTCTTTTTCCAGGATTTTCTCCATTGCTTCGGGAGTTACATCGGTGGGAGCAACACCTGTGCCCCCGGTAGTGATAATTAACTCAATCTGCCGGTTGTCGGTCCAGTCAATGACGGTTTCAACGATTCGGTCGACGTTGTCTGGCACAATCAGATAGGCAGCAAGGGTGTATCCCTCTTCCTGGAGTTTCTTCCGCAGGTACGAACCGCTGGTGTCCTGCCTGTCTCCCTGTGAACCGCTATCGCTCATGGTGAGGATAGCAAAACTGAATTGTGAAGGATCTTCTTTCATTGTTACGATACGTGTTTTATTTTTATCAAGCCTTGGTTGCGGCTACGATTTTATCGGCAATCTGGCCGGGAACTTCCTCATAATGGGAGAAACTGATCTCAAAAGAGCCGCGCCCACCGGTCATAGATGTCAGGTCAGTAGCATACAACTGAATTTCGGACATAGGTACCTGGGCTTTGATGATCTCACTCTTCTCATCCGAATCCATGCCCATAACCTTGCCACGTCGGGAATTTAAATCACCCATGATATCGCCGACATGATCCTTACCGACTCTGATTTCCATATCCATGATCGGCTCCAAAATGACCAGTTTCGCTTCTTGGGCTCCCTTCTTAAACGCCAGAGATCCGGCAATCTTGAATGCCATTTCCGATGAATCGACATTATGGAAAGAACCGTCGTAGAGAACAACCTTGATGTTGACGACGGGATAACCAGCTAAAACGCCCTTTTCCATAGCCTCAACGATACCTTTTTCAACAGCCGGCCTGTACTGTTGCGGGATGACACCACCAACGATCTTGTCGACGAACTCAAATTCCTCGCCGCTCTTCAGCGGGCTTATCTCAATCCAACAGTCACCGTACTGGCCTCGGCCGCCACTCTGTTTCTTGTGTTTGCCCTGTACCTTTGCCGAACTGCGTATAGTCTCCTTATAAGGGATTTTAGGCAGAACAAGTTCAAGATCCACACCGTATTTTCGTTTAATCTTTGCCCCGATGACTGTCAAGTGAACCTGCCCTACTCCGGAAATCAGGACTTCTCCGGTCTGTTGTTCACGGATCAGTTTCAGTGTCAGATCTTCATCGAGCATTTTAGTAATCGAGGAGAACAGTTTTTCTTCGTCACCTTTCTTAGCTTGAACCGCATAAGAAATAACAGACGGCAGAGGTGTGGGGGCCTCGAAAATAATGGGAGAGTTTTTATCGCATAGCGTGTCTCCGGTAACCGTCTCTTTCAATTTAGCAACGGCCACAATCATTCCAGGGTAACACGATTCGACAGGACGCTGATCTTTTCCTTCAAGCACAAAAAGCTGACCGAACCTCTCGGAACAGTCCTTGGTTGAGTTGTAGAAAGTATCTCCGGATAAGGTTCCGGAAAAAACTCTGAAAATGGTCAATCTGCCGGCAAAGGGATCGGCCATGGTCTTGAAGACAAGAGCGGAAAACGGAGCATCAATTGAAGGGGTCCGTTCGACGATATCCTCTTTGCCTGGAACCGTTCCAACAGCATCGGGCATATCGCTGGGAGAAGGAAGCAGATTATTGACCATGTCGAGAAGCGGCTCAGTTCCTTTATTTAAGGTGGCCGCCACTACGCACACCGGACAAATATCACCGTCCAAAACACCGTTTTTCAGACCAACCAAGAGGTCTTCTTCAGGAAGCTCACCCTCTTCGAGGAATTTTTCAATCAGATCATCATCGGTTTCGGCGACATTTTCCATCAGGTTTTCCCGCATTGATGCCGCTTCATCTGCAAGCTCCTCAGGTACATCTATTTCGGTAACCTTTCCTGAGCCGTCCTCGGCGAATTGATACCCCTTGCCGGTTACAACATCGATAAAGCCGCGAAAATCGTCCTCTGCTCCAATGGGTAATTGCAAAACAACCGGGTTAAGAGGCAATGATGCTTTAATCTCACTGATGGTTTTATTAAAATCGGCCCGTTCCCGATCCATCTTATTGACTGCGATAATTGATGGCAGCTTTCGGCCGGCAACGAATTCGGCGAACTTGATGGTCTGTCCCCTGACTCCCAACACTGCGCCTATGTTAAAAATAGCGCCATCTGTGATCTGAGAGGCAAAAAGCGTCTCATTGAGAAAGTTATCATCACCGGGAGTGTCGATCAGGTACACATCATGTTTCTTCCAGGTGTAGTTATGAAACGAGGAACTGATAGAGATGTTTCGGTTGATTTCTTCTTCTTCGTAATCCATTGCTGAATTACCATCATCCACCTTGCCGAGCCGCTTGATCTTGCCGGATGTGAAAAGCATCGCCTCTGCCAAAGAGGTCTTACCGCAATTGCCATGTCCAAGTATTGCTATGTTTCTAATCATATTCA
>CAZLGM010000106.1:0-11291 GCA_964558875.1 uncultured Desulfocapsaceae bacterium | reverse complement strand
AACACTTGTTGCAAGTTGACTTTCCATGGTTGTCTCCAATTTTGAGATGGTATGGTATTGCTGAACTGTTATGCGCTCTCAAGTTTGTCTTTTGCTACTTTTTCATAGGCTTTATCAATAATGACAGTGAGTTCTTTGATATCCACAGGTTTATGGATATAGGCAAAAGCGCCGAGGTCCATGCACGTCTTTCGGTCGCTTTCCGACCCATGCCCGGTGAGGATAATAATTTCAACACCCGGATTGGCCGCTTTTGTTTTTTGAAGTACTTCCACCCCGCCAATTCCCGGCATTTTAAGATCAAGAACCATGACATCGGGAGTTTCCGTGTCAAGAAATTCAAGCGCCTGTTCACCGTCGAATACCGGATATGACCCGTAGTTTCTTGTGTTCAGCCGATCCGAGAGGGTCTGGATAAACTCCTGTTCGTCATCAACAAGAAGTACTTTAGGCGGCAGGCTGAATTCCTGTGCCCGGTAAATTGAGATCTGATAATCTTCTCCCATGTGTACTTCAACATCATCAACGCCTTTAATCGACTCGGCAATAGAACCGAGCTTGCTGGCAAGATTGTTGAAATTGTGAACGGACTTGTTGATCTGGATGTCAATCTTGTTGTTGTTACTAATAACCGCTGGAGTATATCCATTTTTAATTAATTCGAGCTCAACCTTGGCAGCAAGAGCCATGTCTTTAATAGCTTGTATGGTCTCATCAGTCTTCAGCAGTGCAGGTTTATGATAGTTTTGCATAATGACCTCAACAGCGGAATCGGCATCTTTACCGGCCATTGGGATGATGATGTCGTAAAGTGAAGGATCGTTGACCTGTTTATCGTATAGGAACGTGGTTAAATTGTTTGCCGTTTCGTCCTGTTTCTTGATCAGCTTGTTTGCCTTTCTTTCCGAGAGGCCTTCACTCACAGCGCGTTGGAGGCGCTTGGCTTTTTCGTCGAACAGCCCCACCTTGAGGACGTTATTAATCGTAGGCGGAATAAAGTGAGTGATCAGTCCTGAGAAAACGGCGCCCTCTTGGTTGAGAAAATCAGAAAGAACGATTTTTACGTAAGTGGCTATTCTCTCACGCTCATGGGTGAATTTGTTGAAAACCGATGTCGGACCAAAGAGCGTTCGCTCCACCTTGTCGTTGTCAAGAGAGTATCGCTTGGCAACCTCATTGATAATGTCCGCATCCTGGATAATTCTGTATCCGGATACTGATAACAGTCGTTCTTTAACGGATTCTTCTTCGGTAAAGAGGGTATAGTATAATGCAATTGAGGACATGCGGCGCTCCCTGGTTGAAGAAAGGACACAATGTGATAGTGTTTCAACTGTACCTAAGCACAAATTGCGCCACATCGGAAAGTAAAGCAGAATTAACAGAAATTCAATGAGATAGAGTGTGTCTGGCGATGAGGTGAGATGATGGGTCTCTGATGTGCGAACCGAATTGGAACATGTTTTCATGGTGTGTTCCGATTTGTTTCGATTCGTGTCGGATTGGTGTTCTGCGGGTTGGCGGGTTAATAAAGGAAATACAATACTTGCGAGGGATATTATGAACAGGATACTTTGGTGTACTGTCTACTTTGCTGTTCTCATCTGGTCCGGTATCCAGCCAAAAGATTATCTGATTTGGCTGCTGGAAGTCGCGCCGGCTTTGATCGGTTTTGGAGTTCTTGTTGTAACCCGTAACAGTTTTCCACTGACACGTTTAACCTCTATTTTGATATTAATCCATTGCGTTATTCTGATGATCGGAGGTCATTATACTTACGCCGAAGTGCCGCTGTTCGACTGGATCAGGGATACGTTTGACCAGGAACGAAACAATTATGATAAAGTCGGTCATTTTGCCCAGGGTTTCATTCCTGCGATCATTGCCCGGGAGATTGTAATCAGGCTGGATATTATCAAGGGAGACGGCTGGAGGTTTTTCTTTATTCTTTGCTTCAGTCTGGCATTGAGTGCCTTTTATGAGTTGCTCGAATGGTGGGTTGCTATTTTGTCTGGAGAGTCTGCCGAGGCATTTCTGGGGACCCAGGGATATGTCTGGGATACCCAGTCCGATATGTGGTTGGCATTGCTGGGAGCCACGATATCGTTGATAGTGCTGTCGAGATTTCATGACCGCCAACTTACCGAACTCTGATCGTAAACCCGGTTGAGTTTGGAGCTGCAGATTTTAAAAAATGAGAAAAAGGCGATGAAACAGAAATCTGAAAAAGCCAACAAGAGCTATCGTTGGGATGCTTACGACTATCGGTCTCATTCAACAGTTCAGCAGAAGTGGGCTCAGGAGCTTATTGAAAAGCTTGGGCTTGTTGGAAACGAATCATTGCTTGATATCGGTTGCGGAGACGGTAAAAACACAGCAACACTTGCATCTCATCTCAGGTCCGGTCGTGTGGTTGGTATTGACTCGTCCAAGGATATGATTGGGCTGGCCGTGAAAAACTATAATGCTGTTTTACAGCCGAACTTAACATTTCAACTGATGGATGCCGGGAATCTTCGTTTTCAAAACGAGTTCGATATCATTTTCTCTAACGCGGCACTGCATTGGGTGCTTGATCATCAACCGGTTTTAAAGGGAATATACCGCTCACTCAAGACTGGTGGCAGGGTCCTTGTGCAGATGGGTGGCAAAGGCAACGCTAAAGAGGTCATAGATGTTTTTGAGAACATAATTTCAGTTGAACCTTGGGCGTACTATTTTCAAGGGTTTGACTTTCCATATGGTTTTTATTCTCCACGGGAGTACAAAACATGGTTACAGCAGGCAGGGTTTGAGGTGGAAAGGTGTGAGCTGGTCCCTAAACAGATGATTCATAAAAATGGCGAAGAGTTCAAAGGGTGGGTGCGGACAACATGGCTGCCCTATCTGGAGAGGGTACCGGTGGAAATGCGATCAGCACTGATTGATGAGCTGGCCGGGAATTATTTTAAAGCAACAGATCAGTCGGAAAGTGGTCCGGTGACAACAGCTATGATACGGCTGGAATATTCAGCCCAAAAGTAGCCGGATTACAAATCGACATCAACCACCGTCGAAAATAGGTGAAACCTCACTACTGAGCGGGCTGAAAGACAACATCATACCGACAGTCATCATCGCCGTTGACCAGATGATGTCCAGAGGAAGATGAGAGCTGCAACTCGAATCGAACAGCAGTGTTCCCCTTGGAGGAAACTCATCATCACCCTGCCAGAGAATCAAAACAACTTCAATCTTTGGAAAAGGGTTGAGACTGATGGCCATATCACCGTATTCGAGTTCGGTTGCGCCAAGTTCCTTACCTGCGGCAAAAAATGTATGCGGATGATTGCCATATGAGCCGATGAGACGTGGGAGTGGCAGGACATGGGTTCCTTTCTCGAATATCCTTCCACCGGGGAGTTCGTGTGGTTTTACAAGATTGCCTGTGAACGGCTGCCAGGAGGCATGAAGGAGATAATGGAGAATCGATAGCCTGGAATAATTCCCCAGGGCGTCGATAAGGAAAGTGCCGGTATCGGTAAAGGAGTGAAACTGGCGGTCTATCAGGGAGGTGTGGACCTGCTGGTTAAAACAGGTCAGGGAATATGTTGAACTGTCAGGTAGATACCTTGCTGAGCTGTTTTCAACAACTCGTTGATGATCAAGGTGTACAAGACTGTTCCAGGCGTCTTCCTCACCGGGCCAGATCATAGTATCGCTCCTGTTTTTCTTTATATTTGATTACTACTAAAGTTCAGCTATCGGAGGGAAGTCGGCTACTTGCCGGGCTAGCCTCCGGTCAAGAATCACTGATCATTGGATAATGTCAAACTCAGGTTGTTTATCAACGAATTCGATTTCATGTCGTTCTTTCAATAAATACGTGTTTCTTGAAATACGCCTGTCAAGCAACAGACTTCCCCTTGACGAATTGAAAAGTTTGGGTTGTATCCAGGTTTTTACATTTAGTTATCAGACTTTTATTTTTTACAAAGGTATCCAATTCCCTTTTTTTTGATCTTTTCGATTAATGTAGTTCGTTTAAGATTAAGCAATCTGGCCGCTCCCATTTTGTTGCCGCCGCTTTTACGCATGGCTGTGACGATCAGCTCTGTCTCAAATTGATTGACCAGCTGTCTGAAATCGACCGGCTCTGTGGCCCAGTTTATTTCAGCATGCAGGTTGATCCATGGTTGGCTGGCGCCGATACGACTGTGGAAGTGAATCGGCAGGTCTGCTGTCCTGATTTTCCTGCCTCCATACTGAGTGATCAGATATCGCAGTAACTTTTTTAATTCCCGCGTATTGCCCTGCCACGGGTAATCCGTTAAAACGGTCATAACATTGGTTGAAAAAGAGATCTCTTTTTTTTCAAATCGACGGCAATAACGAGTAGTAATGTTCTTGACAAGATGGGGTACATCTTCCTGCCTCTCTGTCAGTGGAGGTATATTCAGTCTTGTTTTCCCAAACAACCTGGCGAGATCACTGTGAAGTTGGTTGGATGAATGGGAGATATCCGCCTCAGTGTTATTTGTGGCAATGATGCAAAGCTTTTTATCTTGGCTGTTGAATCTCTCCAGGCTGCTGCCGAGAAGCAGGGCAAGACGAGTCTGAACCTGTGAGGGAAGTCTGTTAATTTTGTGCAGGAAAAGAGTTACCGGCTCTCTATTATTCTGTTGCTGTTCTTTGTACAACTCATCCAGGGTCCTGGTGAGTTGTTTGACTAACAGGTGCGGGGGAAGGTGGAAACAGTTGATGGATACAAGCCTTGCCTTACCATGGAAGAGACCCGAGTATATTCCCTGGGCAATATACTCTTTCTCAGTTCCAGTATGACCGGTTATGAGGACGGTCGATGGTTGATGAGCGATGATGTCGTTGATTGCTGCTATCAGCTCTTGCATGCATCCGCTTGGACCACAAAGCGAACCGAATGGAGATTCAGAGGTAGGTATTTGCTGATGGCTAATATCCATTTAGCACAAACTGCCAAGGGTTGATTGGATCTGAACGCGTTTGCCCTTATATTATAATGCGTTGGCTGTAATTCATACCTGAATCCGTGAGTTACCGCGAACGACAATTATTGTCACGGATTCAGACTGTAGTGTATCACGATGTGTACTGGCTGCCAACAGGTATACCTGAATCCGTGACGAGGATTACTGTTTGTTCGAATGATCTACTGATAGAATACAACATTAATCGAATATACTATTTAAACCTCAAATAATCTTTCGCCCTACGGGGCATCCGCTAACACTGCATCTTTGCTTGATTGAACTGCCTGATATAGTCCACTATTATTAGGCGGTTCAATCAAGCAAAGCTACAGCACTATCGAATGCTCACGGATTCAGGGTAGTTTGTAGCTCAATTCCAAAGGAAGAGAATGAAAAGATCGAATAACCTTGTTAATTTCCTGGCCTCTTACAACAACAGAGTGCTTTTCTGCTTTCTGGTCTTGAGTTGTCTCTTTTTTTTTGGATTCAAACAGAACAGTTATGGTCGGACTGAGTCGTTTACTGCCAGGGTCTATCATATTGTTGATGGAGATTCGCTATTGGTCAACGTAAAGGGGAAAAAGATAGCCATTCGACTATGGGGAATAG
Source organism: uncultured Desulfocapsaceae bacterium (assembly GCA_964558875.1). Classification (GTDB taxonomy): domain Bacteria; phylum Desulfobacterota; class Desulfobulbia; order Desulfobulbales; family Desulfocapsaceae; genus CAZLGM01. Next base: position 5,694 of record CAZLGM010000106.1, on the reverse strand, counting down.
ATACACCGGAGGAGAACCAGCCTTTTTCAAGAGATGCCGAACGATTCACCAGGAGATTGTTGCATAACCGTACCGTTCAGGTCCACCCAGTTGAGCGGGATGATTATGGACGGCTGGTCGCAAGAGTAATTGTCGGTCGAACGGATATCAGTCAGGAGCTTGTCCGTTCAGGGTGGGCATGGGTGCATATTTATTATTGTCGAAAATTAATTTGTCATTCTTGGAAAGTATTGGAGAGAAAAGCCAGGAGAGACAAAAAAGGTCTATGGGAGGATAAACATCCAATAGCGCCCTGGGAATGGAAAAAGTTCAATCGGTTTTCAAGAAAAAAGAGGTTTTGACGGTGAGGTTTGCAGTTCCTTTCCACTATTGTATAATGCCGTGATTTGCAGCACCTTCGAATGCATTTCCAGAGCCTTTCAAGTGGGACATTGACGAGTGCAGGTTTAAATTTATCTAAAAACGATCAGGTAGCAGCATTGTCCCAGGTCTTATGATTTAAGGCAGCTTCAAGAAATTTCAACAAGAGAAAAACAATGAATGAACAAAAAGGGAAAGTGGGACGGTTCGGATTCCCAGGTATTGGTTGTGTTATTTGTTTGTGGTTGATCGCGTTTAGCCCGGTAGCTGTAGCCGGTGAAGTCAGCATCGCCGTAAAAGAGAATATTAACACACTGATCCAAACCAAGAGCTGTCCTGGATGTGATCTTTCAGGAGCAGACCTCAACAGGCTGGATCTTTCTGGAGCGAACCTTGAAGGCGCCGATCTGAGTGGCGCTAAGATTTTTCTTGCAGATCTGACTAATGTAAACCTGAAAAAAGCCAAGTTGCGGGGGGCCGGGTTTGGCGGTACGGATATGGCGGGCGCCGATCTCCGAGGAGCCGATTTACGCGGTGTCGATCTTTCAGGAGCCTATCTTGATGGGGCTAAGATAGATGGCGAATTCATTACAACAACTCCCTTTGAAAAGGAGGGGATAACCGACATACAAAAGGAAGTCTATGTCGAGGACACGGTGAAGCCGAAAGAAGCGCCTGCCAGTAAAGATGTCAAGATCAGCAAGAGAAGGGATTTTCAGGAAACGGGTCCAGCCGCAAAAGCTGCGACCGTAAAAAAAGAGGTTCAAAAACCGGTTCCTCCACCGGCTCCATCGATGAAGTCACCACTGCACTGGAAAGATGCCGAGCAGGATAGTCCGGCAGTTAAAAAAATCAAACCAGTGGCTGACGTGAAAATCAAAACAGCTCCGGCGACCGATGTTATACAAAAAGATACCAGGCAACAGGAGCTGAGCAGCACGCCAATGGTTGCTGCTGTTGACTCCACATCTCCCCCGTTTTCCCAACAGAAGGTTGTTAACCAAATGGGTAGTGTAGAAGATCAACAGGGTCAGTCTGATGGTGTTTCACCTCTGAAAGGAGTTGAGAAGAAAAAGGTGCCTGAGCCACCAGCACAGGCGATTGTGAGTAGTGAAGAAAAGGTTGCTGATCAGGAAGAGTCTCAAGGATTCTGGGCATCCGTTAAACAGTCCCTTGGTCTGGATGAGAACAAGAGCCGACAATCCGGGGAAGAAGCCAATATAGATCAGGATAACTCGACTGAACTCGAAAAACCGGTAACACCAGCAAAAATTAGTGAGGTTGAAAAAGTAGAAGAGAAGGCAACAGGTCAACAGCAACCGGCTGAGCCTGTTGTCACAGCAACTGTTACGAAGAGTAAAGATCAGGAGCAAAAGCAGGAAGAATCAGGTGATCTTTGGGAATCGATTAAAAAATCATTTGGGGCGGGCCAGGATGATGCACCTGCTTCTGAGGAGAAATCAGAAGAAGAGCAACAGTCCAAGCTGGTTGAATCCACTCAACCGGAGACAACTGAAACAGTTGCCGAAAAAAAAGAACCAAAATCAGAAGATCAACAATCGGAAGGATTCTGGAGTTCAATTAAGAAGTCGTTCGCCATGAGCAATAGCGATGATGCTGCCGGGGAACAGAAAAAACAGGAATCTCAGGCTGTCCAGGTTTTAAATCCTGTGACCGATCGACAGATCAAGGAAGAAGATATTGGTCCTCAGACAGAAAGAACTGATGACACCAGTGTGGCGGAAGCTCCAGCATTACCCCGGCCGGAAGAAAAATTACTGGCTAAACTCCAGGAGAAAAAGCGATGTTATCATTGCGACTTCAGTGGCCGGGATCTTTCGGGCATGGATCTGGAAGAGGCCGACCTTGAAGGTTCAGACTTCTCCAATGCCAACCTGACCAATGTGAATCTTGAAGGAGCCAACCTGCGCGCCACACGGTTTGTTCAGGCAAATCTGAGAAATGCCAACATGCAGGACAGCGATCTTTACAAATCGAATCTGGCAGGTGCTGATCTTACTGGAGCAGACCTTAAAGATGCCCAGATGGATGAAGCGGATGTTTCAGGTGTTATCGGTATGCAGGTTGAATCGGTTTTGGTCGAGAAAAAATAATCCTCTATTCTTTAAACCAGATCGACGGAAACGCAGGAGATGAATCCCGTCGGTCTGGTGACCTCTTTTCGTTAGCCAAAGTCTGACACCAAATCTCTATTTCTGATACGGCAAGAAGATACCATTAACAGTAGTTTGCAGAGCGGATAGTATGGCCGAACCTCTGAAAAAACTCTACACTCAATCTCTGATCGAAACACTCAGTGACCGATTGTTGGGTTCCTATTCGAAATTCGATTCTTCCGGTTTTGTTGATTTTATTTTTGACGATGACTGGCCAAATAAAGAATTGAAGCAACGGATGTATCATATCTCTAATGCTTTATACAGTTATTTGCCTAAGAATTATCAAACGGCCATATCGATTCTCAAAGGAGTTTCACATCATTTTGACGGCTTTGAGCATATGTTTTTCCCTGGTTTTGTCGAGTTATACGGACTTGATCACTACGATATCTCCATCGATGCACTGGAGCATTTCACGCCCAACTCAAGTTCGGAATTTGCTGTTCGGCCCTTTATTCTAAAATATGAGGGGAGAATGATGGCGCAGATGGAGCGTTGGGCTGAATCGAAGAACCACCAAGTGAGAAGACTTGCCTCGGAAGGGTGCCGTCCCAGGTTGCCCTGGGCCATGGCTTTGCCTTCTTTTAAACAGGATCCAACGCCGATTATTCCCATTCTCGAACGACTCAAAGATGATGCCAGCGACTATGTTCGGCGGAGTGTGGCAAACAATCTCAATGATATTTCAAAGGACAATTCTGCGATCGTTGTAGAGCTTGTTAAGCGATGGAAAGGGACGTCAAAACAGAGGGACTGGGTTGTCAAACATGGTTGCCGGACATTGCTCAAACAGGCTGAGCCGTCGATCATGACTCTTTTTGGATTTTTAAAGCCTGATCACATCACGTTATCTGATTTTTTTGTGCAGAAGAAAGTCGTCATGGGAGAACACCTCTCTTTTTCATTTATATTACGCTCTCCCGGAAAGAGACTTGGAAAATTGCGGATTGAATACGGAATTGACCTGTTGAGAAAAAACTCCGCTCACTCTCGAAAACTCTTTAAGCTCTCAGAGTTTGAAACGGATAACAATGAAAAGAGATTGAGCAGGAACCATCATTTCAGACATGTTACAACACGTAATTATTACCCTGGGATTCAAAGGTTGGCAATTGTCGTTAATGGTGTTGAAGTTGGGTGTCAGGAGTTCGAACTGTTTGTCTAGTTTGTTAACAGGACAACAGAAAAAAAATAAGTGCACCACAAATTAAAACAGTAATGGACAGCCCGGTGGAGCTGCCCATTTGGTGTTACTATCTTGTGATGGAGAAGATATCTTCTTTAATCAGGACGGTTTTTTTATATCGATAACTTCAAAGTCATAGGTAAGATGATGACCTGCCAGCGGGTGATTATAATCGATGGTGATAATGTCACCTTTAACTTCGATGACAGTTGCCGGAACCTGGTGGGAATGTCCATCTTTCTCAACAGCCAGTGAAATAATCATACCGGGTTTGGGTTCTATATTGTCACCTATCTGTTCTCTATTCAGTTCCTGAATCAGGTTTTTCATCCGTTGGCCATACGACTCGTCGGGGTCGATCCGTACACGTTTTTTCTCGCCGATCTTCATTCCCATAAGGGCCGCTTCAAGGGTTGGGGGCGCCTCCTGCTTGCCCAGTTCAAGTTGCATCGGGTTCTCAGCGTCAGCCGCTTTGAAAACCGTACCGTCATCCAGACGGCCGGAATACGTAATGGTTACAATGTCTTTTGCTTCAACCTTTTTCATACTATTTTTTCACTCCGTAAGATGAGAAGTTACACGACAGTATCTGTAATGAGGGTGTCATCAGTTTTTGAAATTTGTCGCATATCGTTTTGATGATTCCGGTATACCATAAATATTTCTTATTCAAGGTCAAGTTTGCTGCCCATGTTTCTTGACAAAGGTAAAAGAGCATCATAGTGTAAGAGCTTTTTCTACGAGCTTTATACCGGGATCATTCGGGTCTATTTCAATAAACCCTTTAGCAGGAGTAACAGAGTTCCATGGAGCTTTTATGTGAAAAAGATGGGGGCACAATGGAAAGTGAGGTTGCAAGTTGCACTCATCCGGATGATTATTGCCAGTTTCGCAAAAAATGTTTGATTCATTTTTTTGATCAGGAAAACAAAAGGGAAAATGAAAAAGAGCAGCACGTCGCTGCCCAGGATAATCAGAATAATTAACAAACGATATGGTAAAACTGGATTTCGATAAATCGGCTGATGGATTACTGCCGGCCATTGTTCAGGATAACGACAGCGGTGACGTATTGATGCTGGCCTATATCAATAAAGAGTCGTGGCAGAAGACACTGGATACCGGAAAAGCCCATTTCTGGAGCCGCTCCAGGAATAAAATTTGGCTCAAAGGTGAGTCTTCCGGCCATGTTCAATTGATCAAAGAGATCTCTGTCGACTGCGACCATGACACCGTTGTGTTCAAGGTAGAGCAGCTTGGTGGAGCGGCCTGCCATAAAGGCTATCGCTCCTGCTTCTACCGGGTAGTTGATGGAGAACAACTAAGAGTTGTAGGTGACAAGGTTTTTGATCCGGAAACGGTGTATAAGAAAAAATAAAACAGGATCGACTGTAAGATTCCGCAGAATAGTGGTGGAGAGAACAATGAATCAACTGAAATTAGGTTTGCCAAAGGGTAGCCTTGAGAAATCAACTATCGAGCTGTTTGAAAAAGCGGGTTGGGTGATCAAACCGAAATTGAGAAACTACTTTCCGGAAATTGATGATCCCGATTTGGCCTGCTCCATCTGCCGCCCTCAGGAGATGTCCAGATATGTTGAGTCAGGGATGCTGGATGCGGGTATTACCGGAAAGGACTGGACGATGGAGAACGAGTCAGAGGCGGTGGTGGTCACCGATCTGGTGTACTCCAAAGTGAGCCGTAAACCGACGCGCTGGGTGATTGCCGTTGATGGGAAATCGGAGATCCGGAAAATCGAGGACCTGGAAGGTAAGAAAATAGCCACTGAACTGGTTAATGTAACAACAAAATTCTTCCAATCAAAAAATATCAATGTTGATATCGAATTTTCATGGGGAGCCACCGAAGCCAAGGTGGTATCCGGTCTTGCCGATGCTATTGTTGAGGTAACAGAGACGGAATCAACCATCCGCGCCCATGGATTACGCATTATTTATGAATTAATGG
>CAZLGM010000105.1:0-11363 GCA_964558875.1 uncultured Desulfocapsaceae bacterium | reverse complement strand
CCAGTTCTGTCTGCCAGGAGATTGGCCAGATACTCGGCCAATACAACCAGCACAAGGATCAGGTCAAACAGCAGCTTGAAGAAGCGATACGCGGCCAACTGCAGCAGCAGCTCGCCCAGCAGGGACAGCAAGTCAGCGATCCCATGTCCATTAATCCGGCCATGCACCCCAAGTACAACGAAGAAATGGCACGGGCCACATCTGATCTGAATAATCAATATAATCAGGCCCTGGAAGAGAGAAAGGAATCGATACGGCAGAGGCTGGCCTGAGCTAACCCACATTTCTCATGAATTATTCAGAACGTCTTCGTAAACTACGGGCCATTCTCAGGCGTAAAAAACTCGATGGACTGCTTGTCGGCCAACCTGAAAACCGGAGATATCTATCCGGTTTCACAGCCGGTGATCATTCCATAAACGAGAGCAGCGGTATGCTGCTCATCTGCGCAAGAGGAACAAACTACCTGCTCACCGATTTTAGATACAGACAGCAGGCCGAGCAGGAGACGGAAGGCTTTGACATTCTGCTCTATCCCAAGGGATTGATCCCTCTACTGACCACCCTTCTTCCCAATATTGGAATTAAACGAATCGGTTTCGAATCCCATTACTTTCTCCACAGTGGTGCCGCCAAGCTGGTCGAAATGGGAACTAAGAACAAACTGGAGTTTATCCCTACCGAGGCAGTAGTTGAAAACAGACGGCTGATAAAGGACGCCGATGAAATAGCCATTATCAGAAAATCGGTGCGGCTCAACGAACAGGTCTTTGGCGAAGTATTTCAGACCATTAGCTCCAACATGACCGAACGGGAAATTGCCCTTCAACTCGAGACCATCATGCGGTCCAAGGGGAGCGAGAGACCAAGTTTCGACACCATTGTGGCAACCGGTGGTAACAGTGCCCTGCCCCATGCGGTTCCGGGAAACCGGCGAATAGAAGTTAATCAGCCGCTTATGATTGATATGGGATTAATCCTTGACGGCTACTGCTCCGACATGACTCGGACCTTTGTGGTGGGTGAGCCCGACAAGCGCTACCTCAAGATTCATCGGCTGGTCCGCAAGGCCCAACTGGCAGCAATCCATCATATCCAGCCTGGAAGAACAATGAAAGAGGTCGACTCCGCAGCCCGCTCTATCATAACCGAGGCAGGGTATGGGAAAAACTTCGGCCATGCTCTGGGCCATGGTGTAGGGCTCGCCGTTCACGAAGCACCACGCCTGTCTTCACAAAGCCGAAAGAAACTCCGGTCCGGTATGGTGGTAACCGTTGAACCGGCCATCTATCTGCCCGGCCGGGGAGGAGTTCGATTGGAGAATATGGTAGTCGTTACCGAAGATGGTTGTGAGGTTCTCAATAAAGATACAACCTGGCTGGATATTTGATGCCACAAGGCTATTCTTCTACTGTTGCTCGTTAACAATATATTGAACTCTATTTTGAATAAGCGCCTTTTTGTCAAGGAATCTGGTGTCCATAAAACCCCTCTTTCATAGAACAAAAAAATCCCTTTATTTTTGCGGATCTTGGGAGGCGTGATATAGTGTCCATAAAACAACTGTTAAATGGACATAAAAAATGAAAAATCAACGAGTGGCGATCTACGCCAGGGTTAGCACCAACAAGAAAGCCGAAGATCCCAATTACCAGGAGACTGAAAACCAGCTTTTACAGCTCCGGGAGCATTGCAAAAGAGAAGGCTGGAAAATCGTCGGTGAATATGTCGATCGAGAATCCGGAGGAAATGCCGGTCGAACAAACTTTAAAAAGTTGTTCCAGGATGCACAAAAGAGAAAATTTGATATTGTTCTGTTTTGGGCTTTGGATCGTTTCACCAGGGAAGGAACACTCAAGGCCCTTCACTATCTCCAGGAACTCGAACACTACGGGGTTTTCTTCTTCTCCTACACAGAAGCTTTTCTCAACAACATGGGAGTTTTTCGGGATGTTGTTATAAGCATCCTTGCCACCATCGCAAAGCAGGAGCACATCCGCCAATCTGAAAGAGTAAAGGCTGGCTTGGAACGAGCCAGACTAAAAGGAAAACGCCTTGGTCGAAGACCGATCAGCCAAGAAAAACTGGAGGAAATCGACAGACTAAAAGAAAAAGGACTTTCTATACGGAAAATCAGTAAGAAGACAGGCGTTAGCCGGGGTAAAGTTGGTGAGCGAGTGAGCCTGAGACATCTCTCCTAGTGATACGATACCTTTTTTGATTTTTTTCAGTGTTTCTGTCTTGTTTGTGGTGGATATGACTCACTATTATTTTGTATCAAGGTTCATTCTGTCTTGGCGTTCGTCCCAGACTCTTAAAACTTCTATTCTGTCCTCTTTAATACGATAGATAAAAGAAAACGGTATCTTAGGAATAGAAAACTCTCGAGTTTTTTCTTCATCGATTGAATATCCAAGGTATGGATTTTTTCTTAGTAAAGATTTAGTGAGATAATACTGTTTTTGAGCTTTTTTAACCCCTTGAGGGAAAACACTTTCATAATAATACCTAAACCACTTTAAATCTTCTAAAGCCTTTTCTGAAAACTGAAACTGCATTGTTTATTTAGCTTTAAGAAAGATATCTGGTTTCGGTCTGGGTAACTCGTTCCCACTTCCCCATGAGTCAACCCAGGCATCCACTTTTTCTTCTGATATAAAGACTCCTTTGTCTGCTTCTTTGATAGCTACCTCGACAGCTATTCTTTTCGCTTCTTTGGCTTGTAAAAAGGCTTTTATAGCCTTAACGGCTAAGGCTGAGGCTGAGCGGTCTTCTCTTTTGGCTTCTGCTTCGAGCTGTGTTTTAGTGTCCGAGTCCAGCCTCAGAGAAAAGGGTACGGTAGCCATAATTGTTGTCTCCATAAAACTTGAGTGTAGTGTCTTGTCTTACATTGTACTTATTTCTTCCGATTTGTCAAAATTATTGTAAGGTTTCCAGCCTTTTTGCCCTATAAAAATAGCCTGATAGTACGGGCAGTGTCTGGATAATTGTAAACATAGTTCGTTCATTAACAGTTGACGTGAAAGCGCAGCGATAATTTGACTAGTCCCGTCTTATAATTACAATAGAAGCCGATGAAATTGGGGGGCAATGGGCTTCTACCCGAATGAAAAGGGGAATGGATGGAGACTTTAGCCACTGGAGACAAGGGGCTTCTGGTAAAGGAAATCAACCTGAAACTCAGGCGCTACTCATCAATAGATCCCCCTCAGGTAAATCCCGCTCCGGCTGTACAGGTATAACAGTGATCGGCCACCGCGATCTGGCTTCCCGGCTGTGGCAGATCCTCCAACTCTTTGATATGCGTACGTTTTCGCCCCATTGGAATATCGGCTGCCAGGTTAAAATCGCAGTCATACAGATAGCCATCCCAGGAAACGGAAATCAGCGTGCGGCACATGACCCCATCAATGGCACAGGGATTGAACGAAGAGGCCAGCTTTTCCAGATATCCTTCAAGATTCCCAGATCTTTCAAGCCAACTCTTAAACCGCCCCAAGGGGACATTGGCAAAGGCGAACAGGTTGTTGAACTCTATTGACCATTTGTTCTTCAATACCTGCCTGAACCGTTTTTCAGTTTGATCCTGGCCCTGCGGCAAAAAGGCGCCTGTAGGATTAGCAACCAGATTTAGTTCCAGACCGGAATCTTCCACACCGTAACCGATCAAATTGAGCTCTTTGAGCATACTGACAGTTGTGATAAAGGTGCCGTCTCCCCGCTGGGATTTTGTCTGGGCTTCGTTGATTGATGGAAATGAGGTCACCAGGACGACCTTATTCTGTCGACATAAATCTATGATCTCTGCCTTCCTGTCATTTTCGGCAAGGGCCGTGAGATTTGAGCGAACAATAAGACGAGGGGTCAACTTTGCCAGCTGCTTGATGAGCTGCTCGATCCGGGGTAGCAGTTCCGGCGCTCCGCCGGTAATATCAATGGTTTCAAATTGAAATCTCCCAGCAAAATCGATCACTTGATCGATGGTCACTTCACTCATCATCTCTTTGCGGGCTGGACCGGCCTCAAGATGACAGTGATTGCAGGCCATATTGCACATGTACCCCACGTTGACCTGAAGGGTCTGGTTTTTGTCACGGACCAGCTGTACATCATGTTCCGTTAGCGCGTGTCCAAAGCTCTTCACGTTTTATGGCCTATAAGCTGATCTTATTTGCGTTATTGCGCATCTGAACTCCATGGACCAGGGATGCACCACCACGAATGGCGGTAACAACATGCAGTGCCTCAGTCATTTCTCCCAGGTTGGAACCTTTTTCCAGACAGGCAGTGGTATAGGCGTCGATACAGTACGGACATTGAACGGCATGGGCGACAGCCAGGGCAATCAACGACTTTTCCCTCTCTGTCAGTTCTCCTTCCGCAAAGACCGCTCCATAATAGTCGAAGAACTTCTGTGCCAGTTCCGGTGCCTCCTCTCCGATCTCACCAAATTTTGGCAGGTCGTCAGGCTTATAATAGGTTTCCATTTTTCTCCTTTGGGGTTGATACTCTTATATTGTATTTTTATAACGCTGCTATTAATAATGATTCACTACAATGCAATTGTTCATATGTCAACATGTCACATAAGAATGTTAGAAAATCGTGAAATATAATCCAATTGCTTTTAAAATTGCGGTTTTTTAGCCCCTTTTATTTCTGCTAATTTCTACTCAACACACTGCCCATGCGCCAATTTGTAATCGATGACCTCTCCCCTATGGAGAACGATAATATCGACTCATACCTGAAGAGAAACCTGAAAAGAAGCCCAATGGTCGGCGTCTACTGGCTGCCTGTGCCGGATCAGCTGCTCACCGATATTCAGAAAGAGCATACCGAATGCGGTCCCTATTACTCCAGCGTGGAGATCGATCGCCATGGTGTCCGTTTTGAGATGCTGATTCGTTCCGCCTCTAATTTTCACTGCCCCTGCATCGCCTATGCCGACTCAAAACAGCGTCAATTTATCCTCAATTTCATTGACGGGATGATTGAGGAGGAATTGATCAAGGCCTGATCGGGGCTTATCACTTGAACAGTATGAAACCGTTACTGCAGGTCAGTCATCTCCGCAAAGAATATGATGCTATTGTCGCTGTTCGCGATGTCTCTTTTGCTGTTGAACAGGGAATCTGTTTTGGACTCCTCGGTCCAAACGGCGCCGGAAAGACAACCACAATGGAAGTTATTGAAGGGATACTGCCGGCAACTGGCGGTAAAATTCTGTATGGAGGTAAACCCCGGGACAACCAGTTTCCAGAAGAGGTCGGCATCCAGTTTCAGCACACCTCGTTACTCAACTTTCTATCCGTTCAAGAGACACTGGCAACCTTTCATGGTCTCTATCAAAATCCTGCTGAGCTTGACACACTGATTCATCAGTGCGACCTGCAGGGGCTTTTGAAAAACAAGAATAACAAACTCTCCGGCGGTCAACAGCAGCGGCTCATGCTGGCCCTGGCTCTTATCAACCGACCAAACCTGATCTTCCTCGATGAACCATCAACCGGCCTTGATCCCCAGTCAAGAAGGAATCTCTGGGCGATCATTGAGCAGATAAAAGAAGACGGAAAAACCATCATATTAACTACCCACTCGATGGAAGAAGCGGAATATCTCTGTGATATTGTGGCTATCATGGACCACGGTAGAATCATTGCCATGGACAGCCCTGACAACCTGATCAATACCCATTGCCGCACATCTTCTATTGTTCTTCCTGTCTCGGCCATTCACTTTGCTCCTGAAAAAATACCTTTTCCCTGGAAGCAGCATAATTCCAACATCGAAATTCAGGTGGACAATATTAATGAGGGCCTCTCACGGCTGATGAAACTCGATGCCGATCTTACTGAAATGGCGGTTCACAGCTCCAACCTGGAGGATGTTTTTTTACATTTAACTGGCCGCCAACTCCGGGAGTAAATTAAATCGTTACGAGGAGTAAAACGACGAAGTTATCTCAAGGATTGTCAACCAGAGAAGAAACACAAGGAAAGTAATGAGTTTCAAACGAATATGGATCATGTTCAAGGCCCGGAATTATGAGTTCTTCCGGGATAAAGCGGCTTTTGGCTGGAACTTTGCCTTTCCTTTTCTCATCATTGTCGGCTTTGGTATCATCTTCGGTGATGAACAGTTAAAAACCTATAAGGTGGGAGTTTTTCCGCAACCTGCTCAAACCGTTTCATTTGATAACTCCACCATTCCCGATTCATTTTCCACAGACACCCATTTTAAATTCATCGGCTTTTCCAGTTTCGAAGAGGGACAGAAAAAACTGAAACACCATAAAATCGACCTGCTCATTGACCGCAACTCACCAACCCATGATTACTGGGTGAACGATTCATCGTCTTCGGGTTATCTGGCCGAGCAGCTCTATCTCCTCTCTTTTATCGATAATAAACAGGCGGCAGCCAGAAAGAAGATCATCGAAGGGGAACAGATCCGTTATATCGACTGGTTCTTCCCCGGTATGCTGGCCATGAATATGATGTTCTCCGCCCTCTGGGGTGTTGGCTATGTGGTGGTACGCTATCGGAAAAACGGCGCTTTAAAGCGGCTCAAAGCTACACCACTCACACCTTTTGAATTTCTCTGCGCCCAGATGCTCTCCCGTATCTTTCTGTTAATGTTCACCCTGGCGGTTGTCTGGACCGGAGCTGATCTTATCTTCGGCTTTCGCCAGCACGGCAACTATTTAACCTTGAGCCTTATCTTTTTCCTGGGTGGTATGAGCCTGTGCGCCATGGGTTTGGTCCTCGCCGCACGGGGGACCAGCGAGGAGTTTACCAGTGGAGTGCTGAACTTCATCTCCTGGCCCATGATGTTTCTCTCTGAAGTATGGTTTTCTCTGGAAGGTTCTCCTGTCTGGGTGCAGAAGATTTCCCTGATCTTCCCGCTTACCCACCTGTTAACCGCGGCCCGCAAGGTGATCAACGAAGGAGCATCGCTATGGGAAGTGCAGATGGAGTGCTGGTTTATGGCCATTTTCACCCTGGTGCTGCTGGTAGTTGCCGCGAAAATGTTCTCATGGAATGAGTGATGAGCCTCTCTCCTCTCATTGACAGTCATGTCCATCTTCAGGACAATCGCTGCAATCCTTTTGTTCAAGAGGTGTTAAGACGGGCGCAAGACAGAAATATACAACGGTTGTTTTGTAATGGAACCAGGGAAGACGACTGGCAGACGGTGCTTGAACTGGCAGAGAAGTATACTCATGTTATCCCCTTTATCGGCATTCATCCCTGGCACAGCGACCAGGTCAGTGATAAATGGCTGAAAAGACTTGAGGAGTTGCTGGCAAATCATTCCTGCGGTGTTGGTGAAATCGGCATTGACCGACCGTGCGGTATAGACTCGAAGCACCAAAGACAAGTCTTTACTGTCCAACTGGAAGTGGCCATTCAATACAAGCGGCCGGTGGCTGTTCACTGTGTAAAATATTGGGGACTGCTGCTTGAAACCCTGGAAACGTTGGCCAAGCCCACACTGCCGGTACCGGTGATGATCCACTCGTTCTCCGGATCCATGGAAACTATGCAGCGGTTGGTCAGTGTTGGCTGTTCTCTCTCTTTTTCGACCAGGTTGTGCAACCCGGAGCAGAAACGGCTACGTAGCGTTTTTATAGATACACCCTTAGACAACATTCTGCTTGAAACCGACAGCCCGGACCAGTTAACCTTTTCATCGCCGACCGTCGCCGGCCTCAACGAACCCGCTTTTATCACCGAGCTGTATAAACAGGGCGCGACCCTTAAGAAAATGGAACCTGATACATTTAATAACCGCATCTGGAGCAATGCAACAGTTTTCACGGATCAGATTACTGCTGGGTGAACAGAAATTCCAGCGGCTGCAGCAGGCATCGGTCACCGTTGTCGGTCTGGGTGCTGTGGGTGGTTATGCTGTTGAAGGCCTTGCCCGTTCAGGGATCAGTCGGCTTCGGCTGGTTGATTTTGACACCATCCAGCCGTCCAATATCAACCGTCAGATCATCGCCCTGCACTCGACCATCGGCCAGCCCAAGGTCATGGCCGCCCGCGACCGTGTCCTGGCCATCAATCCTGAATGTCATATTGAACCGATGGCGTTGTTTGCTGATGATATAACCGCTGAGGCTATCCTCACACCCAAACCGGACCTGATGATCGATGCCATCGATTCGCTCAACCCGAAAGTGCAGTTACTGGTTGCTGCCTACCGCAAACAGATCCCTATCATCTCCTCCATGGGCGCCGCCCTTCGCAGCGATCCTGCCCAGATTAAAACGGCCGATCTGCTGGCAACCAAAAATTGTCCCCTTGCCAGGCGTCTTCGAAAAAAACTACGGAAAATGGGTGTTGAAAAAGGGATTACCTGTGTCTATTCAACGGAAAAAGTTGTTTTTTCCTATGATAAGCTCCAGGAAAACGAAAATGATACTCCCCACAACAATCGAGGCCGCGATAGAAATACCCTCGGCAGCCTGCCGACATTGACGGGAATCTTTGGATTGACCATAGCCAACATTGCGATTCAACGGCTAACTCAACATGGCAATGACATCTAGAATGTTCTATCCAGATTTTAAACCCAGTTTTCTATTCGGAGGCCCGGTACACGCTCGAATTCTTTGATATTGTTTGTCACCAGAATCAATCCCAAAGACCTAGCATGGCCGGCTATCATCATATCATACGGACCGATTGGCGTGCCTCTGCGATACAGTTCAGCTCGCAGTTGGCCAAAGTGAACTGCTGCCTTTTCGTCGAACGGCAAGACATCCAGGCGGGCAGCCATTGCTTCGATATCAGCCAAATTCCGTTCCGGCTGCTGAGAGTGTTCAGCCCCAAAAACAAGCTCACCCCAAGTCACTGCTGAAATCCCCATCTGCCCATCATGTTGATTAAAAATTTCCCTCAAGGTGTCCGGTCGATTCTTGATCGTGTAGATTACGATATTTGTATCTAATAAATATTTGAGCACTACAGCATCTCCCGAATCTGATCTTCCGGTTGCTTGCGGGTGGTCATAAAATCGTCTGAAACTCCAGGCCCTGCAAACCAATCATCCCATGACTGACCACTGGGTGTGACAATACGCTTGTTGCCTATGGCAACCACATCAACATGTTTCACCGATTCGGGAAAGGCCACCGTCTTCGGCAGCCTCACAGCCTGACTCTTGTTACTTTTAAAAACAGTCGTTTGTGTCTGTGCCATGGTATCCTCCATTTGAGTCCTTCTTTTCTTGACCTTAATATACAAGAGAAGCCAGGGATATGTCAACAGTATATCCCTGGCTTACCATGAACTCGTCGTTGTTTCTTTGGGGCTGGACTGCTAAACTGATTACGCTTCATTATGAGGTGGCCATTCACTATAAAACCACAACTAAAAACATGAAAATTCGACTCTTTATCGCCATTGACCTGCCCGAGGAAATCATCGACCTTATCAGCGGTATGGGAAGAGGGATTCCCACCAGCCGCCCGGTAAAACCGGAACAGCTCCACCTGACCCTTCGTTTTATCGGTGAGATCAATCACGATCTGTTTTTCGATATCAGGGAGCAACTGCAGCAGGTCCGTTTTGAGCCGCTGACTCTTTCACTTCAAGGTGTCGGCCATTTTCCGCCGCGGGGAAAAGCACGGGTGATCTGGGTGGGAGTGGCTCCAATAAAAGAGCTGGCCAAATTGAAAAACAGAATCGATATGCAGCTGGGTCATTGCGGCCTTGAGCCAGAAAGAAGAAGGTTCTCACCCCATATTACCCTGGCCCGGCTAAAGAACCCTCCGATGAAGCGAGTCATGGACTATCTTGCCGGCAACTCAATGCTGACAAGCCCCGAGTTCACAGTGGAAAGCTTCCACCTCTACTCAAGCCATCTGACTAAAGACGGCGCCATCCATACTATTGAGTCGAGTTATCCTACCACCTGAACTATTATCGACTCTACATCGTTGAAAATATAAAGAAAATGTAAATGCCATATCGTTTAACTTTTAGCTTTTTGCCAAAAAATTCAGGAATATCATTAAGGTTCAGCTCTTAGTTCAACTGTTGATTTACCATTACCAAACCCATTTGCCCGCTTTTTCCCAACCCACGGAATAGGACAAAATCGCTCTCGTACCTGATTACGATACATCTCCAGTTTTCAATTTCCTTCATGTTGAGGTTTCCACAACCACAGAAGCAATAAAACACTTGACATATACTCCCAGAGAATCTATTTGTATGTACAACTAAGGATCAGCTATGGGTGACTCAAGAACAATTTTACAAAATTGCCTTTTCTTTACAGCAAGCTCGCTGGCAAGGGCTATCTCCCGGATGGCTGAAGAGGAATTTCGTATTACAGGATTATCGCCTTCGCATGCATTCCTCCTGATGACTGTTAATGATAATCCCGGTATCGGTCCCAAAGAGTTAAGCAACCATCTGCAGCTAGCACCCTCCACCGTCACCAGATTCGTTGACCGTCTCGTTTACAAAGAACTGATTGTCAGAAAATCAGAGGGACGGGAAACAAGCCTTACCTTGACGCCTGAAGGCAAAAAATTACAGAAACAAATCATGCAAGCATGGAAGAGCTTGCACGATAGATATTCAGAAGTTTTAGGAAGAACTGAAGGTGATGAATTCACCAGACTGGTTGATAAAGTGAGTCAGCAATTGCAAGATTCCAAGTAATATTTTTTATATATGCTTTGTATGTACAAACAACAAAGGGAGGTAACAAATGAGTAAACCAAAAATTTTATGGAACCTGTTTCACCCAAATATTGAAGAATCAAGAGGGAACAGAATTCTTTTTGGTGCTATTACGGATGTAAGTAATGTGCAATCCAGAGATATTTATCAACTTTATCCTGATGGAGTAATTGATGTCCAAAAAGAACAGGAACTACTGGTAGCGCATGATCTAATTGTTTTCCAACATCCTTTTTATTGGTACTCCTCCCCAGCTCTCATGAAAGAATGGCAGGACAAGGTACTTGAAGCGGGTTTTGCCTACCCTCCAAAACTGGGAAAGGCTCTCCATGGCAAGCACTGGCTTTCTGTCATTACAACTGGTGGTCCGGATTGGTCTTACCGTTCTGGAGGTTATAATAATTTCACGATGTCTGAACTGCTCCGCCCCTTTCAACAAACTGCATATTTATGCGGTATGAAATGGAATGTGCCTCTTATTGTCCACGGTGTTCTTCCTGGGGATTATGAAGAAATTAAAGCGACTGGCGATGATGTTATTCAAATGCGGGCAAAAGAACTGGCAGACTTCATCAACAAGTATGATCTGGGTGAAAGCCATAGCATCGAACCGGTAACCCCTCCGCATTTTGCAGACTAATATGTTCGTGTAATTTTTCA
>CAZLGM010000104.1:0-11613 GCA_964558875.1 uncultured Desulfocapsaceae bacterium | reverse complement strand
GGAAAAGTTTGCTAATCATTTTAGGCGGCGGTGCATTGGTCTGGCTGGTGATTTTCATTCGTTCGACCATTAAGTGGAAGAAGAGGTGGGATATGTTGGCTGCGCCCTTTCCAGGAAAATATCACTTAATCTTGAAGAGGAATCTGCCACCCTATAAGAAGATGCCGGCTGAACTGAAACGACAGCTTCAGGATCTTACCCGCATCTTCATTTTTGAAAAGAATTTCGAGGGGTGCGGCGGGCTTGAGATTACCGATGAGATCAAAGTAACCATTGCCGCCCAGGCCTGTATGTTGCTGCTTGGACGGAAGCAGGAATGTTATCCCAAACTTGACTCAGTCCTTGTCTACCCTTCCACCTATGTTGCCGATAACAGCAACTCGCTGAGTTTGCCGCCGTCCGACACTTCTGTCCGTCTTGGTGAATCATGGAGAAGCGGTGCAGTCGTATTGGCCTGGGATAGTGTGAAACAGGGAGCGTTGAATTTTCGGGATGGTCATAATGTGGCCATGCATGAGTTTGCCCACCAGCTTGACCAGGAAAGCGGTCGCGCTGACGGAACACCCATTCTTGGAGTGCGTTCGGCTTACAGCGCCTGGGCTCAAGTCCTCTCCAGGGAATACCGGCAGCTCCAACAGCGGGCACAGAAAGGGCAAAAGAGTGTTTTGCATGAATATGGCGCAACCAATCCGGCAGAGTTTTTTGCAGTGGCAACGGAGACATTTTTTGAGAAATCCAGTCAACTGAAAAAGAAACATCCGGACCTGTACAATGAACTGCAGTCGTTTTATCAGGTGAACCCGGTTAATTGGAAAATTTGATCTGGTTTTTCATTTGGTGTGATTTCAATCGCTTTTCCTAATGTTATTGTCTCTTTCCTTATAAATACAGGAGCAGACACTGGGTGCACGCAGTGCGTGTAAATTATTTTCTTGACATTTGTACGCAATGCGTGTAAGAATTAGGCATAAAATTAATACGTGCGGTATAGATTGTAGTGCTGGCGGATGCACACCAGAGCACTTCCTGCAGGGTGCAGACGGGTTCAGGATGACAGTTAAAACGGCTGAAAATGACTTCTGACGAACTGAAAGCGATACGGTTAAAGTTGGGAGCAACGCTTAAGGAGATGAGCGAGTTGCTGTCAACGCCGTACCGAACGTATCAGGACTGGGAGCATGGCAACAGGAGGATTCCTGGTGTCTGTCATGAGGCCGTGAATTGTTTCTTAAAACGCAAAGGTGCAGTGAAAAAACGTTTAAAGAGGCTCAGACGCAAAGGAGGTAAAAAAATCATGGGAAGAGAACGAACACTATTTAAAACCGAAGAACCGAAATCCATTCAGGAAACAGCAGCCTTTCTCCGAGCTCTTGCTGACAAGCTGGAAAGCGGAAACCTTTTACTTAAAGGAAACGGTCAGGAGGTACAGCTCAATATTCCTGCCAATATCACCCTTGAGACCAAGGTGGAGGAAGAGAAGAAAAAGCGTGGGACCAAGATGAGCCTTGAAGTTGAGGTTGAATGGTATCTCGGTGAAGGGGCTGGACCGACTGGGGTGTCCATCGAATAACTGTTGATCAGTTTTCAGGCAGGCCCTTTACCCGGTTGAAGCGTTTTTCCTTTTTGCTGGTAACTCGCTGAAACTATCAAACCATTTTCTTAAAAAGCATTTCTTTCTGCGAGAGCTGGGAGAAATGCTTTTTCCTTTTCTACTGACAGACTTAATTTCACAACATGGCAGTTGAACATTGTCACTTTGATCATTACCATGGGGTATTGAATTTCAGGTACTCCTGTAAAAACAGACAACTTTAGGTGAATTTTTCCATTCAGACCTGCCATGATGAATAGTATCTATGAGCGTATAATCTATTGTTTTGATTCGCTTCATCTGTTCTGGGAACATGAAAAGATGAACCGCAAAATTGCGGTCAGTCTCATTATCCTGTTCCTGGCTTCACTGCTGGTGATTGAATTCAATCGTCAAGGTTTACTGCCACCTTCGCTTGCAGCCAGTGTGCCGACCAATCATTTCCATGCCATTGAGATTGCTTTCGTTCTTGTTTTGACCCTTGAAATTATCAGCCTGGTTTTCACACTGCCATGCTCTTTTTCAAAATCGGTGGGTAAACAGTTTGAGATCCTGGCTCTTATTTTTCTGCGCAACGGTTTCAAAGAACTCTCCTCCTTCCCTGAGCCGATCAGCTATGTCGGTAATGAAGAACGGGTACTGCATATTCTTTCGGACGGATTCGGGGCGCTGTGTATTTTTGCCCTTCTAGGTTTCTACTATTTAGTACAGAAGAAGGAGAACAAGGAATCGATGAAATCGACGGCCCTTTTCGGATTTATTGCCGCTAAAAAAGGGATCGCCCTTGTTCTGCTGTTCACTTTTATATTTATGGGAGGCCGGGCATTATTTCAGCTTTTTACCGGTGCTGAGCATTTTTCGTTTTTTCATGATTTCTACACCATTCTCATTATCACAGATATCCTGCTGGTTCTTATTGCCCAGAGCTTTCAGCCGTCCTTTTATGCCATGTTCCGAAACTCAGGGTATGCGCTTTCCACATTAATTATTCGTATCGCTCTGACCGCTCCGGTCTATTTTAATGTTCTACTCGGATTATTGGCGGCGATCTTTGCTATATTGCTAACCGTTATCAGCAATAAACTGTATGGTCACGAAGAGTATGATGCCAATCTTTGATGATCTTAAAAAAAATGAAGGTTTCACTCCTTGCCGTCAGTACGCGAATTGAAACGCTCAAGTAATCTTATGTAGATTTAGCAACATGTTAATCGGAGTCTGTGTTGAACTGCCGCGCTTCGTACCGTTGGCAGTTTCACATCCTGATTGTGAAGAGATTCGGTAGAAATACGTTCTGTTTGCAAACAATAAAAATAACTGTTTTTCGTCTGCAGCTTTACAGTATAGTGAGTGGGTAGTAATGAAAATCGAACACTACTATTCCCATTGTATTTATAACTTCTTCAAGGAGTGAATATTATGATGATTCCATTTGTATCAATCCTGGCCATAATCGCTGTTGTCGCCATCTGGGCTATTGCTGTTTACAACAAACTGATCAGGCTTCGAAATATGAAGGATGAGGGCTGGTCGGGAATCGACGTTCAGCTCAAGCGCAGGACAAATCTCATTCCCAATCTGATTGAAACCGTAAAAGGATATATAGACCATGAGCGTGCGGTGCTGGAAAATGTAACCGAATTACGCAGCAGGGCAATGAACGCCAAAGGTGTTGGTGAAAAAGCTGCTGCTGAGTCGCTGCTGACCCGAACCCTTGGAAAGCTTTTTGCTGTGGCAGAGTCCTATCCGGATCTGAAAGCCAATGAGAACTTTATCGATCTGCAGGGACAGCTTGCCGAGATAGAAGATGAGATTCAGATGGCCAGACGCTATTACAACGGCACAGCCAGAAACCTCAATGTAGCTATCGAAACCTTCCCAAATTCGATCATTGCCGGAATGTTTAATTTTGAAATAGCTGAATTTTACGAAATCGTCGATGAATCGGAGCGGGCGGTTCCCAAAGTGGATTTCAATTCTATGAAAAAATAAGAAATCCTATGACGGTTATTATTCGAACAGTCGGAGTGGTGCTGTCCTTCTTTCTGTTCTGTCCGGCGCTGTTTGCTGCGGAAAAAATCACCCATTTTGATTCACTTGTTACCGTTGAGAAAAGCGGTCGACTGACTGTTACGGAAACAATCTCGGTCGTGTCGGAGGGAAAACAGATCCGGCGTGGTATTTTCAGGGATTTTCCGACAAAATATACTGCTGATAACGGTCGCAGTTTAAAAGTCAGCTTTAAACTGATTGAAGTGAAACGGGACGGAAAACCGGAGCCTCATCATACTGAGAAAATGGGCAACGGTGTCCGGATCTATATAG
This sequence comes from uncultured Desulfocapsaceae bacterium, assembly GCA_964558875.1. Classification (GTDB taxonomy): domain Bacteria; phylum Desulfobacterota; class Desulfobulbia; order Desulfobulbales; family Desulfocapsaceae; genus CAZLGM01. The sequence continues at coordinate 7,697 of CAZLGM010000104.1, read as the reverse complement.
GTGATAAAAATACCTTTCTCAAATCGGGTCCATATACCTACACCATCACCTATCAAACCGATAGACAGATCGGTTTTTTTCTCGACTACGATGAACTGTATTGGAATGTGACCGGTAACGGTTGGGCTTTTCCCATTGAGCGGGCAACAGCCACGATTTTCCTGCCCCAGGAAGCTTCAATATTGCAGCACAGCGTGTATACCGGTGTTCAGGGAAGTAAACATTCAGATGCCCATGCTTCTGAACAATACTCAAACCGGATACAGTTTGAAACAACTGCCTCACTTCCACCAAAACATGGCTTAACCATTGCAGTTTCGTGGCCAAAAGGGATTATCCAGGAGCCCAGTTCGGTTGATAAGGCATTTTTCATCGCACAGGATAATTCTGCAGAGCTCTTAGGCTTTGCCGGTCTTCTTGTCCTGCTTCTCTACTATACTATTACCTGGGCCAAGGTTGGAAAGGATCCTGATGCAGGTGCCGTCATCCCGCGTTTTGAGCCGCCGGAAGATTTTACACCTGCAGCGTCTCGCTTCGTGATGAAGATGGGATTTGACAATAAGGCCTTTACAGCGGCCGTCGTCAACATGGCCGTTAAAAACCAGCTGGAGATCGAAGATAAGAAAAACTCATTTATCCTGAAGAAATCTAGCGGCGGAAATCAGCAGCCACTCTCAAAGGGAGAGGCTAAGATTATGAACAAACTGTTTTCACATTCCGACCGGGTTGAGATAAAACAGAAGAATCACAGGAAGCTGAGAAGTGCCATTTCCGCAATGAAGGAGTCTATTCAGACCGATTTTGAAAGGCTTCATTTTAAACGCAACTACATCTATCTGTTGCCTGGTGTCGCCATTACACTGATTGTTCTTCTTATACTTTTTATCACTGCAGAAGAAAAAATTGCCTCTGGTTTTATAATTGTCTGGCTGACGGGTTGGTCTGTTGGTTGTTATGGTTTGTTTTTGCGGACTGTAAATTCCTGGAAGGTTGCATTTTCTAAAGGGTCCGGCACCTTGAGTAAAATCGGAGCACTGTTTTCAACCTTGTTCTTTTTGCCATTTCTGGTTGGTCTTCTTGGAGGCATGGCAGTTTTCACTATGACAATGTCTATCGGTTCGCTTCTCGCGATGTTTATGGCTCTGGGGATCAATCTGCTTTTTTATCACCTGCTAAGAGCCCCAACTGTTCAGGGGCGCAAGGTCATGGATCAGCTTGAAGGATTCAAGCTGTATTTATCAGTTGCTGAGAAGCAGAGACTCAACTTTCTGAATCCTCCTGAAAAAACACCGGAATTGTATGAGAAGTTCTTGCCATGGGCACTTGCTCTGGGCGTAGAGCAGCAATGGAGTGAACAGTTCAGCGAAGTATTGGAAAAGGCGATGAAAGAGGACAATTACTCGCCATCCTGGTATCACAGCGGCCAGCCATTCACCTCGGCAGGCCTGGCATCGAGCCTTGGTTCATCCCTTTCCTCAACCATTTCATCATCCTCCCGGGCTCCGGGGTCGAGTTCCGGCAGCAGTGGTGGCGGTTCATCCGGTGGTGGTGGAGGAGGCGGCGGCGGCGGTGGCTGGTAATGAAACGGCCAGGTGCCGGCAACAGAGCTGAAAACCCATAGACTGATTATAAGCTTATACAGTATCAAAGGAGGTAAGAGGTTCACCACTCGTAGCCTGTATCCGCCCGTATTCGTCGTCTTTTTATTGAACGCTCCGATGGCTTTTGTCTCACAAAGGAATATGGTGTTGCAGTTTTTTATGAACATAAATCAAATGGTTTTCTGTTTGAAGATAACGAAGGTTTGGATGAAATTGGCGTTTGGATAAGCTGTTTTATGAATGGATCGAGATTGAACGATTCAAGAAAATGGAGGAAGCATGAAAAAAACGACCGTTTTGATGATCAGTGTTTTCTGTTTACTCTTCGCTTCACCACTCTGGGCAGATGAATGTATGGAAGGTGATTGTGATGATGGTATCGGAACAGGATTTACCGAAGATAATAAGATTTACGAAGGGGAGTGGAAAGACAGCATGCCCCATGGAATGGGCAAGAAATATATATCAAAAGAAGAAGTGATCGAAGGACGATGGGAGAAGGGCAAGTTGGTAGAAGAAAAACCACAAAAAGAAAAGAACGATAAGTAAGGAGAGCCTGATGGCCCAACATAATTGTGAAAATTGTTCGTTTCGGGCAAAATATGACAATAAGCCCGATTCATTTCTTGGGAAGATCTGGCGCTGGCATATCAACTGGTGTCCAGGATGGAAACGATACTTGAAGTCCTTGCCGGAAGAGAAGCGGTCAAGTCTGGAAAATCAGTATCAGTTAAAAAAATAACCAGAGAAACTCATTGCTGTTTTCTATCAAAAGAGCCATCGGGGCATAGTAAATGGCTATTGGCCTATCTGAAGTGGTTTGAAAAATCTCTCATCCATTTTCTGCAGAAAATGGTCATTGTTCTTTGTCGTAGTGATCAGTTCTGCAACCTCTTCCGCGCGCCGGTAGTTCTCCTGCCAACCCTGCTCCCTGACCTTGTCAATTGTTTCCCAATCGCCTTGGTTTCGAAGTACAAAATCCTCAATGACCCCGGCAATTTCAGGAAACAGGATTCTTCGAATACCGTTTAAAAACGAGAGATACAGTCCAAGCGACTGCTTCCGCTCTTCCTTGATGATAAATCCCAGCATGCCATTTTCATGGGTGTCGGCAAGGGTGTCTTTAACTGCTCTGCAAAAGAATTCGACCAGCGAGTCGGGGAAGTCGGATATAGTGTTTTGAAAAGCTTCACCACTTAACGGTGTATTCTGTGTTTCGCCGATTTCGTGGTGGATAAAAACAGGGATTTCCTGATTGGTGATACTGTCCAGATGCTGTCTGATTGCTTCTTTGGGCAAAATGCAGTTTTTGTTTTTGGGAGAATATTTTCTAAAAACTTCTGCCATTACCTCTCTGGCTGAGGGCAGGATCTCCTGGAGATGATTGGTCAGGAAGTGTTTTAATGGCTCTCTTCGGATAATGATCCTGTCGTTCTGTCTGAGAGCAAAGGGACCAGCCAGCTCCCGGGCAAATTCACGGCCGAGAACGATCACCTGATTTGAACCCACTTGGCGCTCTTCCAGGATGTCAGCAACAAAGAAGATGGATTTCATTGATTGTCCATAACCGGCACCATAATAGAGGCCGTTTTTATACAGATAATCGTTGATCGATTTGGTATCAAACGGATCATAATGGCTACCGTTCATCTCAACGGGAAGAAAATCCCTCTCAATCAATGTGTCCCAGTACTGTTCGCGTTTATCTATCCAGTCGAGGACTTCGGACGCTTCCGGCTCATCCCAGGGCTCAATTCCTTTTTCCCATTTATACAGGCCCCGAAGTCTCAACACCAGGATGCAGATCGAATAGATGCCATGGTCTCGGGCATCGGAAATATCACAGTTAAGTTGAACTGCATTAAGAAAGGATTTATCCGGAGTTTTCATTTTGTTTTTCTATTCAGGTTTAATGTTCATCACAGTTCTGTTTGGCCACCCGCTAAATCAAGGATGGTGGGCACCAATGCGCTTACTACTCTGGCCATTCGCCCATATTCCAGCTTCTCAGTTGTATCGAGAGTTGTATGATAGGCGCTGTAGCGGCAAAAAGCGGTATCTGTGATCATGATAGCATGATAACCGGCTTTCCAGAATGCCCAGTGATCGGACCAGCAGATACCGGTAATCCATCCAGGTGCGGCCACTCCCTCAGAGGGGAAAGAACCATGTTTACGGAATGCACCGATAACACGTCGAACCAGGGGGCCTGAACGGATATTGGAGACAAAACCGATAAAATCGGCGGTGTCAGGATAGAAAAAGGAAAAGGGAAAAGGGTAGTGCTGACTGTCCGGCTCATCACTGTAAAACCCAATGGTTTCAAGTGCTATCATGGCTATGACCGCTTCATTTCGTGTTTTACAGCGGTGGGCATAATGGTAGCTGCCCATATGGCGGGAAAAGAAGAAAGGTGGCTCTTCGTTGGCAAAGGCAACCAGTCGTATGGTTCTATCTGGCCTACTGTCAACAAGCAAACGGGCCAGTTCTAACAGAGCGGCGACTCCTGAACCGTTATCGTTGGCCCCGGGGCAACCCTCAACTGTGTCATAATGGGCGCCGATCACCACAATCTCATCAGGGATTTCGCTACCAGTTATTTCCACCTCAACATTGGCAGCAGTTTTTCCTCGGGCGACAAATTCCTGCAACAACACCTGGTAGCCATAGTTCTCCAGTACATTAATGAGATAAGCCACTGTCCGGTCCATGGAGGGCGGTTGCCACACGTTACGAGGACCGATTTTAAAGGTGAGTGTATGAACATGGTTTTTCAGAAAAACAGCCAGCTCCTGCTGCTGAGGATCAAGTGGTGGGAGAGCCCCCTGAAAGGATGAACCGGGCATTCTGGCAAAGGAGAGAAGAGAGATCATGCAAAGTACAAAGATGAGACCGCAAACTATCAACAGGCTATGTCGGAATAGTTTGCCTGGTTGTTGTCTATTTTTCATTTAACATACAATACCAGTTATGGTGAAGAAAGTCAGGAACTGAGGCAGGTGGGAAATACATTTGAGTGTTTTGCCATTGGTTGTGAAAGGCTCTATACTGTTTTTTAGTCTACATTTTTTGATTTGACTAAACAATCATCCTGAAGTGGATGGATTCGATATTCGCTGGAAAAAAACAACCTGGAATAGGACCAATGAAAGTCTTTTTTAGAAAATGAGACCGCAGCAGACTGGAATTATAAAAGAAAGTCTTCGGGGCATTGTCGACCGGGTCACCTATCACAACCGTGATACCGGTTATAGTGTGCTCCGGGTTTCTCCTTTCGACAGTCCCCATCAGCAGGAGACGGTTATCGTTTTTCAGACCAAGGTGTTTGCCGGAGCCACCATGGAATTCACAGGAAACTGGACGGTCCATAAGCAGTTCGGCCGCCAGTTTCAGGCAACTGAGGCCAGAGAACTCAAACCGGCTACCACAGCTGCCCTTGAAAAGTATCTGGGATCAGGATTGATCAAAGGAGTCGGTCCCAAAACCGCAAAAAAAATTGTTCGCCATTTCAAAGAGCGCACCCTTGATATCTTTGAAAGTGAAATTGGGCGGCTGACCGAGGTCGAAGGCATAGCCCAAAAAAAACTTGAGATGATCAAGCGTGCCTGGATCGAACATCGGGCCATCAGACGGGTGATGATGTTTCTGCAGTCCCACGGTATTTCCACCCTGTTTGCCGTCAGGATTTACAAGGAATACGGCGATGAGGCAATCAGCCTGGTCACAAAAAATCCTTATCGGCTGGCAAACGATTTTTACGGCATCGGCTTCTTTTCAGCCGATAAGGTTGCTTTAAGTATCGGCCTGGCACCAGACAGCCGCCAGCGGATTATGGCTGCTGTGGCCCATGTGTTGGCATCTTCAAGGGATTTTGGTCACTGCTATTTGACCCACTCGCAGATAAGAGACAGAACCCGGGAACTGCTCAATCTTGATCTCGAATCCCAATTGTCCGCAATCCTGGCAGAGATGGAGAATCAGAATCAACTGAAGTTACGCCAACTGGCAATCGGTGATGGAAGATCAGAGCCATGTTACTATTCTAAATCACTTTTCTATGACGAGTTGTACGTGGCCAACCGTATCGGTCAAATGGCTGGTCACATTGAGCGGGACAGAAATAGGATTAACGACTGGATCATCCGATTTTGCAAACAGAATAGTCTAAAGCTCAGTAAAGAACAATCCCAGGCAGTAACCGGGATTGTGTGTGAATCCTTCTCTATCCTAACTGGAGGTCCCGGCTGTGGAAAAACAACCACAACCCGTGTCCTTGTCGGACTGCTCGAAGCAATGGATGTCAAGGTGATGCTGGCTGCTCCCACAGGGAGGGCCGCCCAACGAATGAGTGAGGTGATCGGCAGGGAAGCGAGAACGATCCACCGAATGCTTGAATGGCAGATGCGGGGATTCAAGAAAAACGAGGATGATCCGTTAAATGTCCAGTTTCTGGTTATCGACGAATGCTCCATGCTCGATATCAATCTAAGCGCTGCGTTGCTCAAAGCGGTTCCCAAAACAAGCCAGCTGCTTTTCATCGGAGACCCTGACCAGCTTCCTTCAGTCGGTGCCGGCAATGTGCTTAAAGATATAATCGCATCCAACAGAGTTCCCTGCTTCAGATTGACAAAAGTTTTTCGTCAGGCCCGTGAATCGCTGATAATCAGGTATGCGCACCAGATCAACGCAGGGGAAATCCCGCATATCGATTCACCGTTTAAAAAGCCCGAAAGATGGAAAGAAGTGTGTGACTGCCTGTTCATCGATTCCGATGAAGCCACCAATGAACAGCTTCATTTCATAAACAGGGTGAAAAAGATTTATGATCAGAACCGTCACCGGTTTGGTGAGCTGGAGAAAACGCAGCAAGCCAATCCGTTCGAATTCGGGACCGGTGAGCAATTTGTACCCTATGAGACCGAAATCGTCATCCCGAAGAAATTCGTCCATGTGGACCTGGAGAAGCTAGCAGTAAGCTCAACAGGTGTGGAGGAATTACTTCAGGTAGTCGATAGGGTGCATCCCTGGTCATCCCTTCGTTATGGGCTTTCAGCGGTCGAGGTAGTGAAAAAACTCTATCTTGAGTGGATACCGAAATATCTCGGTTCCCGGGCGGAAATGCAGATCCTTTCTCCTATGACCAGGGGTAGCCTTGGAACATTAAGTTTAAACAGCCTGATCCAGCAGCATGGTAATCCGGCCGAACCGGGTAAGGGACAACTCAAAGTCGGTGAGCGGATTTTACGGGTGGGTGACCGGGTCATCCATCGCCGCAACAACTATGATCTTGGTGTATTTAATGGTGATATCGGTGTTGTTACCGATATCGATGCCGAAAATCTCAGCTGCCAGGTCTCGTTTTTTCCTGATCACAGGATCATCGAATACCAGAGTGAACATATCGTCGAATTGGACCTTGCTTATGCCATTACTATTCATAAATCCCAGGGCAGCGAATTTGAAGTTGTGATCATTCCGCTGTTGACCCAGCACTTTAAAATGTTGTTTCGCAATCTGCTCTATACTGGTCTTACCCGGGCCAGAAAACTGGCAATTTTTGTCGGCACTCGAAAGGCTATGGCCATGGCGGTGAGAAATCGGGATACAACAAAACGGCAGACAACCTTACAACAGCTTCTTCAGGACTGAACACTTTCTAACTGATTACCAATGCTTCTCAGCTTCGACGATATAAAGGGTGTTTTCTGTTAGGTTGGGTTTTCTTGGCAAACAACCATCTTTATGAGTTGCGGTTCCGCAAACACTCCCTATAGTATTTGTTGGGAGTTTGGTGACTCCCTGAAAGAACAACAAAGAGCGTCAATATCCTATTCATCCAATTTCACAATAGATCATGAGGAGGGCAGTCATGACGGAAGAATCCAAGCCGGAACAGGTAAAACAGGAAGAGACCAAACAGGAAGAGCCTAAACAGGAAGAACCTAAACAGGAAGAACCTAAACAGGAAGAACCTAAACAGGAAGAGCCTAAGCAGGAAGAGCTCAGACAAGAAGGAACCAGGCGGGAAGAAGCTAAACCGGAAAAAGACAAGAAGGCAATCTGGTGGCGGGGACTCTATATGGTTCTTTTTGCATT
>CAZLGM010000103.1:0-11669 GCA_964558875.1 uncultured Desulfocapsaceae bacterium | reverse complement strand
CTTCAGTATCATGTCATCCGTATTACCGGATCATGATACAATTGATAGATTTTTTTACTCTAAAGGATGAAGACTATGGCATTCACACTCAACAGACGTAGATTTCTCCAGACCGCAGCTTTTGCTGCCGCATCGGTGCCGATTTCGAGGTTCGTGTCCGCAGAAACCGGCAACGATTACTCCCTGCCTCTCTCACCTCCAGGCACTGCTGGCGACGAAACAGTCACAGGCGGAATATGTGAGATGTGTTTCTGGCGCTGCCAGATTGTCGGCAAGGTCAGGGATGACAGGCTGATCAAATTGGAAGGCAACCCCAAGTCCATCGACAACGGTACAGCAATTTGCGCCAGGGGTAATGCCGGAGTCCAGATGCTGTACGATCCGGACCGTTTAAAATATCCCTTGAAAAACGTTGGCAAGCGTGGCGCACCGAAATGGAAACGTATTTCCTGGAAAGAAGCGCTCGATGAATGTGGAGACAAACTCAATCAGGTTAAGAAGAAATACGGTTCTCACGGGATAGCCATGTACCCCCATGGCGCTTCAGCAAAATATCCCATGCATTTTTTCGAACGCACCGTCGGTACTGAAAATGTGAGTGAAGCGTCCTTTTTTCAATGCCGTGGTATTCGGGATATGGCATACATCTCAACCATAGGTACACCTCCTGGTGAGCATGTCGACCTGCCAAACACCAAGGTTATGTTCTTCTTGGGTTGTCATCTTGGAGAGAATGTGCATGTCTCCCATCTAAAAAGATATCTTAAAGGTCTGGAAAACGGCGCCAAACTGATTGTGGTCGACCCCCGTTTCTCCGCCTCTGCTGCAAAAGCTGATATCTGGGTGCAGATTAAGCCGGGTACTGATACCGCTTTTCTGCTGTCCATCATGAATGAATTGATCAAATCGAAAAAGTATGACGCTGATTTTATCGACGAGTACACCGATGGTTTTGATCGCCTCACAAAAGCAGCCGCCAAGTGGCCGGTAGAAAAAGCGGCCAAGGAGTGTGATATTCCTGCTGCTCAAATCCGTCAAGTCGTAAAGGTACTTGCTGAAAACAGTCCTAACGTTGCCATCCATCCCGGCCGCCATGTCAGCTGGTATGGCAACGATTTCCAAAGAGAACGGGGGTTAGCCTGTCTCACCGGTCTTTTAGGAGCAATCGGCGTCAAAGGTGGTTTTGTTAAACCCAAAGGCCCGAAAGTAAAAGGAGTCAGCTGGGCTAAAGGGGAACACGATGATGAACATAGCTTGAAAGAACATTTTGAAAAGCATTATTATGCTCCCCCCGGCACTCCTACCGACCTGATCAGAGACACCTGCCTTTCCGGCGACCCATACCCGATAAAAGGATGCGTGATCTGGGGTCAGAATCCCATACAGACTATCCCCAACCAGGAACTGACAATCAAGTCGCTCATGCAGATGGATTTCATCATGTGCGTGGATATCATGCCAACAGATATCACCATGTATGCAGATATCCTCCTTCCCGAATGCAGTTATCTTGAGCGACACGACTATATCAAGAAAGGTACTCAGTGGAACTTTGCCGACCCTCATCAACAGTTCATCGCTCCTCGTTTGCCGCTTGTGGAACCGATGTTCGAGAGAAAAGATTCAATTTGGATCACCAATGAGCTGGCAAAACGAATGGGATATGAAGATGAAATACCGGTCAAGGATCAGGTGGAAAAACTTGAAAAAGAGCTGGCCTCTGCCGGTCTGTCAATTAAACAGATCAAGGAAGAGGATGGAATCCATCTGCAACCTGGAAAAGATCCATATGGAGTGGATGAAGACCTGGAAGTGCTATTTTACAATGAAGATGTTGCCGACAACGAATATCCGGGAGTACCTACCTACATTCCGGTTGAAGATGTGCCCAAAGGATACGCCAGACTGGTTTATGGCCGCTCTCCCCTGCATACATTCAACCGTTCCCAAAACAATATCTGGCTCTACAACGGTATGAAAACCAATCCGATCTGGATCAATGACAAAGTTGCTGCCAAACTCGGTTTAAAAGACGGTTACTTCATAAGTCTGGTCAATGATGACGGTGTGGAATCTACAGGAACATCGGTTGTGAAAGTGACTCCCGGCATCAGAAAAGACACCATCTACATTGCCCATGGATATGGCAGCAGAAACCCGATGATGTCTGTCGGGTTTAACAAGGGTATCGACGACCAGGAACTGATTTCCAAGCTTGCTGTTGATCCTGAAACCGGAGCTCACGGCATGCGCAACAATTTTGTGAAAATTAAACGAAAAGACGGCACGGTGCAGGATATCCCAGTTTAACTGTTGGGATTTCAGGTTACCTTTAAAATTAGATATTTTGCCCGAGAATAAGGAACAGAAGAAAATAAAAGCGCAGCATATAAAAACATATGTGAGCATTTTGTTTTTTTCTGTGACGCAATAATCGGGCAAAATAGCAATTTCAAAGGTGACTTGAACACATTGTGAACGAAACGGAGGAAATGTAATGCAATACGGAATGGTTATCGATCTCAACAGATGTGTCGGCTGTCATGCATGTACCATAGCCTGCAAAGCGGAATGGGAAGTCCCTGCTGATGAAAGCAGGAACTGGGTCCACAGACTGGGTCCGGAAAAAACAAAAAAAGGAATGGCAGCAACCTATTATGTCGGCCTGTGCAATCACTGTGACAAACCGGTGTGTGTCGATGTTTGTCCGGTTGATAAGACTGAAAAAACTTTTGTTGACCCCATGACGGAAGAAAGCGTTACCCTGTCGGTTGCCGCTACCTATAAAGACCCTTTCAACGGCAGTGTTCAGATCGATTACGATCGTTGTATCGGTTGTGGGAATTGCGGCAAAGCCTGTCCCTATGACGCCCGATATGTAAAGCGGGTTCAGGTTGAAGGCAAGATGAGAAGAAAGGCTGACAAATGCACTTACTGTGTCGACAGAGTTGAACAGGAGCTTGAACCTGCCTGCGTACAGACCTGTCTCGCCCGGGCCAGAATTTTTGGCGATCTTCAGGATCCGGAATCGGAAATCGCCCAATACGTAAAAAAAGGAGCAGTTGGTTTAACTTCTCCACAGGTGCAGATTGGACCAAACAGCCGCCTGTATGGCCCTGAAAAAGATATGATTCTGGTAAAGAAACAGGCACCGAAAAAACTACCGAAAGTTAATATAAGCAAACGGGAATTTGCTGCTGAACTGATCGATTCAGCCAGAAATCAACTAAACGAGGTATTAAAAGGATAACAAAGCAAATTACAGTCAGGAGCATATAAAGACAAAGCAATCATCGTTGATTGAAACCCGAAGCCGACCGCCATGGTTGATACCATATAATTCCCAACTGGGAATCTCTTTGCGATCTCACTTGAGACATTGAGGTGAATGTTTTCCAGCCTTTCTGTCCCACCACGAGATAACCATGGCATATTCGTTGTCTACTAAGGCATGTTGAAGAGCCAATTGCTTCGCCTGCTCAAAATCGATGTTGTCACAGTCTGCTGTAAGACAGATTCGGTTCAATGCTGTATTCATACTTGATTTTTAAAATTATAGACAGGTCTGCCCATCATACAGTTGGCTGGTCGTCTGATCGTTCAGTAAGAGATAATAACGAGCGATAACTGAAACAGGGTCAAACAATTGACCATAAATAACCAATTTTACTTTATTTCTGTTTTATCGTGGTGATGAAACAGCTGTATTATTATTCCATTAAACCGTGGAGGGTTCAATGAAGAAAACACTACTGAAAATCCTACCTGTTCTGATTGTTGCAGCCTTTATTGCAACCGGTTGCACTCAGACCGCAACTACAGGCGGCACCAAAGCCGTAAAACCCGCAGCAAAGGCACCACAAGCTAAAAAAGCTAAAAATGTCTTTAAAGGCAAGGTTGTTGGCAAGTCAAACAAGGCAAAGAGTATTTCTATCAAGGTTGGCAAAGGTAAAGCTGCTAAAACCATGATGGTTAAGTTCAATGACGACACCAAAGGCGTTAAATATGCCACTAAAGGTGCTGCAGCTATTATTAAGTTCAAAGTTGTCGGCAAAGACAAAATTGCTACTGTCATCAAACCTAAACTTGCCAAACTGCCAGCTGGCGTAACTGAAATTAAAACTGAAGAACTGGTCAAACTGGTAACCGGTAACGTTAAAATGACGATCGTTGATGCTCGTCCACCTAAACGATATGCCCAATCCCATCTACCCAGGTCTATTTCCATTCCGGTTCCAAAACTAAAAAAACAAAAAGGCGCTGTACTGCCTAAAAACAAAGAGGAACTCCTTGTTTTCTATTGCGGAGGCCCTACCTGAGGCATGTCCACAAAAAACGCCGGTCTGGCGAAAAAACTTGGTCATAAAAACGTTCGTGTCTATCTTGACGGTGAGCCTGCCTGGGTAAAAGGCGGTAATCTTACCTATGCCTCAAAAAGCTTCATAGAAAAAGGCAATATTGTTCTGATTGATCTTCGAAAAGGTGGTGTACCAGTAAAAGGACGGATTGCACGTGCTGTTCCCATAACCTACGAAAAACTTGAAGACAGAGTTGGAGATATACCCAGAAAAGCCCCTGTTGTTCTTTACAGTGACAACATGGATGAAGTTATTGATGCAATCGATGATCTTCGCGACGATGGTTACAAACAAGTCTCTGCTGTTTATGGTAACTATCAGGGCTGGGTCAAATCTGGCGGCGCGACTGTAAGCGGCCCGATCGCATCAACTGAAATATTCTGGAAGCGAAAACTTGGTAAAGGTGAAGTGAGTGTTGCTGACTTTAAAAAAGCGACTGATGGTGGAGATCCAACCACTTTTGTCATTGATGCAAGAACACCAGCAGAAGTCGCAGAGTTAGGAATATTCAAGAACACAGTAAATATTCCACTTGATGAAATTACCACACGGATGAATGAAATTCCTAAAGACAAAAAAGTATACATTCATTGCAGCACCGGTTCACGGGCGGATATGGCTTATCAGGAACTGAAAAAACACGGATATACTGTAAAATTTCTGTTGTTAAACATTGATGATGCCGAGTGTGATTGTGAAATTATTCGTCCATAATTCTTCTTACGTTTAACAATACGTAAACTATTTGCTCAATATGCTGAACAAGAGTATATTGACGCACCAAATAAAAATGGAAGAGACGGAACATCGTCTCTTCCATTTTTTTTTACTCAACAATACTAGTACACCGAACCCTTTTACAGCTCAAATGGCAACATTTGTTCCGGGTTCTTGAAATAAGCAAAATTCCCAGGTTTAACAACGTACCTGCATGGTTTTACCTGAAACGATTACCAATAAAAAACTCTTAATCTCCTAATCTTCAACATTCAAAGAAAACGGTATGTCCACAGACGATAAAAAAATCATCTACTCGATGATCAAAGTATCTAAACAATATGATAATAAAACTGTCCTGAAAGATATTTCGTTGTCATATTTTTATGGCGCAAAAATCGGCGTACTCGGGCTTAATGGATCGGGAAAAAGTACTTTGTTACGAATTCTTGCCGGTATCGAAACCGAATTCAACGGTAAAACCGTCCTCGCACCAGGGTTCACGGTTGATTATCTTGAACAGGAACCCCAGCTCGATCCGGAAAAAACGGTCAAAGATATCGTTGAAGAAGGTGTGCAGGAGATCGTTAGCCTGCTCGAAGAGTACAACCGGGTTAATGAGAAGTTTGCCGAACCCATGAATGATGATGAAATGCAGGCACTCATTAAAAAACAGGGCGAAATCCAGGACAAACTCGATGCAACCGGCGCCTGGGATCTTGACAGTCGCCTGGAAATGGCAATGGATGCCCTGCGCTGTCCGCCGCCCGATACCCCCTGTTCAGTTCTGTCGGGTGGTGAGAGAAGGCGGGTTGCTCTCTGCCGCATCCTGCTGCGCAGCCCTGATATCTTACTGCTTGACGAGCCAACCAACCATCTTGATGCAGAATCGGTTAGCTGGCTTGAACACCACCTTCATACTTATCCCGGAACTGTTATTGCCGTCACCCATGACCGCTACTTTCTCGATAATGTAGCCGGTTGGATTCTCGAACTTGACCGTGGAATTGGTATTCCCTGGAAAGGAAACTATTCATCCTGGCTGGACCAGAAGCAGAAACGCCTTGTCATGGAGGAAAAACAGGAAACAAAACGTCAGCAAACCCTGAAAAGAGAACTTGAATGGATCAGGATGTCACCCAAAGGCAAGCGCTCCAAATCAAAGGCCAGGGTCAGCGCTTATGACAAATTAATGGACCAGAAAAGTGATCACCTTGATAAGCAACTCGAACTGTTTATCCCCCCTGGTCCCCGCCTTGGCAAACTTGTTATAGACGGCCAACATATCCAGAAAAGCCTCGGTGACAAACTACTGGTGGAAGATCTTCATTTCAATCTGCCTCCTGGAGGCATCGTCGGCGTTATCGGCCCTAACGGTGCAGGTAAATCCACCCTTTTTAACATGATTACCGGAAAGGAAACTCCTGATAAAGGAGATATCCGTATTGGAGAAACTGTTAAGTTGTCCTATGTCGATCAGAGCCGGGATAGTCTCGATCCCGAACAGACAATATGGGAAGCTATATCTGAGTCCCAGGATACTATCTGGCTTGGCACCCAGGAGGTGAACTCCCGTGCTTATGTTGCCAGATTCAACTTTACCGGTTCTGACCAGCAGAAGAAAGTCGGCCTGCTTTCAGGCGGTCAACGAAACAGAGTACATCTCGCCAAAATGCTCAAAGAAGGTGGAAATGTCCTGCTTCTTGATGAGCCGACAAATGATCTTGATGTCAATACACTGCGTGCCCTTGAAGAAGCTTTAGAAAATTTTGGTGGTTGTGCAGTTGTTATCAGCCACGACCGCTGGTTCCTTGACCGAATCGCCACCCATATCCTCGCTTTTGAAGGCAACTCTCAAACCGTCTGGTTTGAAGGCAACTATTCCGATTATGAGAAAGACCGGAGAAATCGTCTGGGCTCAAAAGCGGATCAGCCTAAACGGATCAAGTACAGGCAGTTGACACGATCGTAAGGAATTATTTATTCAAGTACTTGATATAAAAATTCAAAGAAATTAATATAACTAGTTTTGGGTAGTTTATATTCCCAGACTACTCGAGCATCCAGTTCCACAGTGAAAATCGATCCAGACCTTGAGGGCTAATGACCCAGTGCCTCTGGTTAGAACCAAGAACAAAAGAGGACAACATTGAAAAAGAAAATTCTCGTAGCAAACCGCGGTGAAATAGCTTTGAGACTGATCAGAGCCATTCAAGAGCTTGATTATGAAGCTGTTGCCGTATATGAAAAACCAGATTCCGATTCAAGCCACATTCGTATTGCCAATGAAGCCATTCTGCTGGGCGATGGTCCTCGCAGTGACTATCTGAACATAGATAAAGTTATTGGCGCAGCAAAACGATCAGGAGCCTGTGCCATTCATCCAGGCTACGGATTTCTTGCGGAAAATGCCGATTTTGCCAAAGCATGTGAGGAAAACGATATTATTTTTATCGGTCCATCCTCTAAAGTTATTTCCGATCTCGGCAACAAGGTCATTGCCAGGAATATCATGGCCGACGCCGGTATACCGATGGTTCCCGGCACAGAAAATCTACTGGAAGGCAAAGAAGGAGAACAGCAGGCTATCGAATTCGGCAGCACCTATGGCTATCCTGTCATGCTCAAAGCCACATCAGGAGGTGGTGGACGCGGTATCAGGCTGGTTGAAACCCAAGAACAGCTTTTAGAAGAGTTGCCGATTGCCAGAGGTGAGGCACTTGCCGCGTTCAACGACGACTCAGTCTACCTCGAAAAAGTCGTGATCAATCCCAAACATGTCGAGGTGCAGGTCATTGCCGACAGTGAAGGGACAACCGTTCATCTCGGCACCCGTGACTGTTCCATCCAACGGCGAAATCAAAAACTCATCGAAATCGCTCCATCGATGATCGGCGACCAGAAGCTTCTCGATGAAATCTGTGATACTGCCGTTAAAGCTGCTGAGGCAGCCAACTATTTCAATGCCGGAACTGTCGAATTTCTAATCGACAAGGACTACAACTACTATTTCATGGAAATTAACACCCGTGTTCAGGTAGAGCACACTGTCACGGAAATGGTTACCGGAATCGATATTGTTCGAACCCAGATCAAGTTAGCTCTTGGTAAGAAACTGGCCTTTTCCCAGCAGGATGTCAAAATGAGAGGCCATGCAATCGAGATGCGGATCAATGCCGAAGATCCTCAGGCTGACTTCATGCCGGAAGGCGGTAAAACCGTTACCGTTTATCGTTCTCCGGGAGGTTATGGCGTGCGGCTTGACGGTTTTGTCTATCAGGGCTACACCATTCCTGAGGTATACGATTCACTGCTTGTTAAAATGACGGTATTCGGTTTCTCCTGGAATGAAACGGTTGACCGGCTCCGCCGCTGTCTTACCAACTTCGTGATTACCGGACCGAAGACCACCATTCCGTTTTACCTCAACATAGTAAAAGATCCAGATTTCATGAAAGGTGACTTTGACACTTCTTTTCTCGATTCCAATCCCCATTTATTCGAGTATGACGATTCAAGAGGTGAAGTGGACAAACTGGCCGGTTTGATCGCAGAAATTCATCATCGAGGAGAAAACCCTTACGCCGCATAACGGTCAAACGATCACCTTTTGAAATTAGAACAGACAACATGATGAAGAAAGACAACTGAGTCGCTTCTTCATACTCCTATATAAAAGAAGGAAAACAAATGGAACGTATTATTCAGGGAATGGAGATCGGTGAAGTACTGACCAATATCCGTAACAGCAAAGGCTATTATATTACCAACACGGCAAGGGACCTTTCCCAGTCCGACTTCAAAAATCGTATCCTGCTGCACACCGATTTACTGGCAGCACCGTCACGTGAACGTGCCGGCTATTTCTCACTTGAGATTACCGGCGGTGCTTCCGTACATGTCGATATGCTCAGAAAACAGGTGGATCCTTTTCTTAAGCTGCAACTGCTCAGGGAAAAGATGCCGAACACCATGTTCCAGACCCTCTGCCGGGGAGTTAACCTGTTTGGCTATCGGCCATATCCGAAAAATGTTATTCGGTTCACCGTTCGAGAATTCGCCAAATATGTCGATGTCTGGCGAACATTCGATTTCATGAATCATATCCCAAACATGCAGGATGTTTTTGAAGAAGTTGCCCTGGCCGGTAAAATTAACGAAGCGACTGTCTGTTTTTCTACCGGGCCCGAGCACACTAACGATTTTTACGTCAAAAAGGTTCAGGAAATTCTCGATGTTACCGGAGAAGATATTATCCTTTGTGTCAAGAATCATGGTGGTCTTGGAACTCCTACCCGTATTGGCCAGCTGTTCAATTCAATAAAAAACAGATATCCGGACCTGGTCATTCATTATCATGGCCACAATACCGATGGTAATGATGTCGGCAGGATTGTTGCCGCAGTGAAGAACGGTTGTGATATCGTTGATGCCGCAGATTCTTCATTCACCGGATTTTATGGTCCTCCTCCGATTCTTACCGTTATCCAGACCTTGCGTGAGGAGGGCTACGAGCCGGCCTGCATTGACGAAGAGGCTGTCATCGAGACCTCTGAAGTAATTCGTGATGAGCGGCAATATTACGCTGCCTTTGAATCACAGATCAAAGGTTTTCAGCCCACCGTCCAGATCCATAAGCTGCCTGGGGGCGCAATGGGCTCAAGTCTGGAACAGGCTGTCAAAGGTGGGTTCATTGACAAGATGCCTGATATCCTCCACAAAGAACTGCCTCGTGTTCAAAAAGAGCTTGGTAACTACTGGTCGGTGACCCCAGGTTCCCAGATCTTATGGACTACCGCTGTAACCAATGTTCAAGAAGGTGAGCGTTATGGCAACCCATCAGGAGACCTGCGCAATCTTCTGCTCGGCAAATACGGTCCCTTTCCTTTTTATGAGCCGGATGAATGGATCTATAAAAAAGTTCTTGGTGATGACTATAAAACGGTACTTGAAGAGGAAGGTGGCATCGAAGATATCGAGGATATGGATATCGATAAAGAGCGTGAGACTCTTACCGACAGATTAGGCCGAGAGCCAAGTGAACAGGAGTTGGTCCTCTACCTGCAGCACCCGAATGATGCCGTCGATTTCATGCAATTTGAAGAGAAATTCGGCAGGGTCTATGTGCTGCCGCCCTCTATTTTTCTACGCACCGGTGGATACGATGTTGGTGAGAACCTCACCTTTACCGACCATAACGGTAAAGAACACATGATTGAGGTCGGTCCTTCACCGGTTAACGAAGATGGTGTTACCAACGTTTACCTGAATGTCGACCACCATCAGAGGATGTTTGCTTTTGAACCGGAACAGGCTGAAGGTGCTGTTGCCGCCAGTGTTCTTTCCAAAGAGGAAATCCTTGATCTTGCCCAGGCAGGTGATATTCGCGCCTCCTTTGCCGGAAATGTTTGTGAAATTCTGGTTGAGACAGGACAGGAAATCGAAAGTGGTGACAGAGTAGCGATTATGGAAGCCATGAAAATGCAGACTCCGATAACCTGTGAAGTGGGCGGGATTGTAACCAGTATCACGGCTAAGGTCGGTGACGCTCTTCAACCTGGAGATAAAATCGTAAAAGTCGATTCAGATGAGGAGTAAACAACCACACTTAAAATGAGTGGTTATGATTCCCTGTATAGCCGGCGGTTTTTACAGCATGTGGTAATACTGCTGTGCAATTGTAAGACCGATTTCCAGTTGATTTTTTAATAATGGTGAGGGATATACGCGTGGACTAGCCGCTACGTTCATATCCCTCATCGGTTACCATTCAAGGTAATCAATACTGAGTTTCTCAAGTTTTGGTCTATCAACCTGATAACCGATTCCCTTTCCCCTCTTGATCGATGCTATCCCACCATGCCCGAAACTGAAATTTTCGGTTGTGATATTCTCACTCAAAAGATAATCGTCATAGGAGCCGTCTACATAAACGGCTTGTGGAAGAAGTGACGCGGCGACACGACCGTAAGCTGAAAGAATTCCTGTCTCGCCGACATGACACCCGACCTGAATGCCAATCCCCATATCTGTAGCTTCCTGTGCAATTTTGAGTAATCGCACAAGTCCGCCGTTTTTTGAGAGCCGTAAATTGACAAGCTGATAGTTGCGGCGACTGGAAATCTTGTGCAAATCCTCAAGAGTCAAAATCGACTCATCAGCCATGAATTCCATTCCGTTTTTTTCTATGCTTTCCAGAAGAGCTTGGTTAGTGTCTGTTTCCGGTTTCATTGGCTGTTCTACCGCCTCAACAGAAAAGCGGCGACAAATTTCCAGATGGTCTTCTATATCTTCCGGTGTCCATGAACAGTTGGCGTCAATGCGAATAGGGTATTCAGGACCAAGGATCTGCCGGCAAAGCTGAAGCACTTCGTGGTTGTAACTCAAATCACTGCCAAGCTTGACCCGTATATTTTCCAGTCCGAGATACACACATTGCTGAATAAGATCTCTTGATATCTGAAGGGGCAAAATGGGTAATATAGCACCATACCGGATGAGGGACTTTTGCGGTTCAATTTTCAACAGTTGATAAATATCAAGACCCTCTTTCCGACAGATAAGGTCGTGCAGGGCTGTTTCAATGCCGCAAAC
>CAZLGM010000102.1:0-11905 GCA_964558875.1 uncultured Desulfocapsaceae bacterium | reverse complement strand
GGTAGTTGTTGAAAGATAATCGCGGTGCTGACCGGACCTGCTCCCACCTCAACAAACTGGGGAAGAAATGCCAGAAAGAAAATAGCTACTTTTGGATTTAATACGGCAACGAGTACACCCTGTTTAAATATTTTCATCAAACCTTTTGGAGAAACCCGACAATTAACAGATATATTGGTTCCTTTTGACAGCAACGCTTGTATACCAAGCCAAATAAGATAAGTAGCACCTACCCACTTAACTGCTGAGAATGCTACAGCAGATGTGGCCAAAATAGCAGACAAACCCATAGCAGCAAAAATGACATGGATAAAGGCGCCAGTCCAAATACCAAACATTGCTGAAAAACCTGACTGGACACCTCTTTTTACTGTTTGGCCAAGAATGAAAGCTATATCTGGACCTGGAGACAAGTTTAACAAAATGGCTGCGGTAAAAAATGTTGCCCAATGAGCTATAGAGTAGTCAAACATATGTTAAATCCTTTTTTAAGACGGAGATCACATTTTTATTTTAGTGCATAATGTTTAACTCACTAGCCTATGTGCAGTGGTTTGTTCATAGGCCCTGGGAAGTGGGGTGGGAATTTCACCTTTGACTACGGCTGAAGCTTTGCTTCGCTTTGTCCGTTATAACGCAGTTATACGGCAGCGAAGCAAAGCTTCAGCCGTACCATATTATCGGACAAATTGCCAGCCCGCTCCCGGGTGTCCTTGTTGAACGAGTCTGTAGAATAAGTACTTTTTAAAAAGTAGTTATCCCATCTTTCTTGTTATTTTTTCAACATATTGTTTTGATTTGGTTTTGGGCTGGTGATCGTGTTATATACTGTCAAATTTTTACTATATGACGCTTATAAACCCATTCAATCAAGGGGAACCTTCCCCTTTATCCTATGTGGCTACCACAGATCCAAACCGATGGATCTTTCTTAAATTATGCAAAGTACAAAACAGGAGCCATTGACTGTTCACTTTTAACTTGCCCCTCAGGCTGAATCGGTCAAGTCTTAGCGTATGCCGAATATTGCCAAAAACAGGTTCCACCGCTCCGAGTCGTTTTGAATAAATCTGCTTGCCAGCTGGTGAATCTATTTTCTGCTTCATCTTCTCCATTGCATTGTCCGGTAGTTTTTTAACTCCATGAAAATAGGCAACCGATCTTTTGGGTGATGTGTCCGGGTATCGAAGGCATTTAGCTCTGAGTTTACAAGGTCCGCATGCTGATTTAGGCGCTTTGAACCGGGTAATATAGTTGCCCTTTTTATCGAGGCCGTTCCCACTCCGGTAAAGGCGTTTGCCTGCAGGGCATCTGCAAAATTTAAATTCAGGGTCAAAGTAAAAATCCTGTTTTGAAAATAGCCTTGTCTTTTTCTCTTTTCTTAAAAGTTCTTTTTTGTGTTCTTCTTTATATCTGCCACTATTATCAAACCGGGGATCTCGTTTCCTAAAGCGACCATCAGCCACAAAAGCGTCAATACCTTCGCTGGCAAGCATATTCATATTGTTTCTGCTGTGGAACCCGCTGTCTGCTGTTAGTTTAGTCTTTTCAAAAACCTTTTCTTCCAGATTCTCTTTTGTGGTGTCGATCATGGGCTTTAATAAATCCTGTTCCGGCCCTTTACCAAACGCTTCGGCTCCTACAATCACCTGGTGTTTGTCATCAACCATGGCAACGCCGTTATATCCTTGAACCATGCCTTTTGACGTTTTCATCTTGGCAGACTCATTATCTGTGATGTTGGATTTAACAGGCTTGCCCATGCTGCCGATTCTATCGTCATTTTTGTTTGTCCACTCCCGAATCTTTTTTACCTGTTTTTCAAGGATGGCGATATATTGCGTATCGGTTTCGATGATGTTGTTTTTCTCTTCAATATCATCTATTTGCCGATGCTTTTCAATGATCCGTTCAATGGCTTTTTCAAGTTTAATAGCCTTTTTTTGAAAATCTTCTTTAGTCCCGCTCCATTCCTTTGAAGCGTTGGAAGGTAGCTTACAGCCATCCACTGCAAACATCTCTCTTCCGATCAATCCCATTTCATCACAGATAAGAATCACTTCTTGAAACAAGGTTGTTGTCTGTTCATCCTGCTTGGAGATGAAATCTGCAATGGTTGTGAAATGAGGTCTTGTATGAGCAGATAATGCCATGAAAATAATATTTTCTTCACAACACTGGGCAATCTTTCTGCTGGATGTAATCCCCCTTGAGTAGGCGAATAGAACAATCTTTAAAAGAATCCTCGGGTCATACGCAGGAGCACCGGTTTTATCATTATTATATCGTTTATCGAAAACACTCAGGTCGATCTCATTATCGATCAGATGGTTGATGGAATATTCGAAAGTTCCTGGTAATATTTGTTTGTCAAAATAAACTGGAAGGAAAACACCTTGATCGTATGAATAATCTTTGTATTTGGCCATTTGATTTTTACTCTTTTAAAGGTCTGCGGCTTTGCTTTCTTTTTGAAGAGAATTATAGCACAAAACAGCCAAAATCTCCAATGTTTTCAGGCTTTTTCTACAGCCTCAACGCCGAACATCTGCGGCTTGCCGCCGGGTAGCCGGGGACTGTTGCCAGCCCCAAGCCCCCTAAGAACCGGACATGAGACTTTCACCTCATCCGGCTCAAGCATTGGTAAGGCATCTTGCGACACCCGGCAGTTGGAACTGCCTTCACGGTACACGGTTGTATACGGGATACTTTTTCAAGCCCGTACGGTCGTCAGTAACATTGCTGTTACCATCATCCACACCAATACGGTTGTTCCGTTCAAATCGTTTCACGTGATCCAACGCCATGCCGGAAGTCTGCACACTTTCGTGGTTGGGCAAATTTTGAACCCATATCAGATCCATTACAAATCTGCATTCGCTTTTTCCGGCCTCCTATACCCACACCCCCATAGGCCAACCTTGCGGTTTGCTGTCCTTCCAGGGAAGGAGAAATACGGGCTTACCAAGTTCCACTTTCAATACACGATGGGTTAGCGTCTGTTTGTCCGCCGGAGGAATCATAGATTACGTAGAGCGACTGACGAACACTCTATCCATACCTCTTGCCTTTTGGCCCAGGCCTGTCAGCATCTTTGGCCTGTTCAACATAACGACGTTTGATAACAGTTCACATATGTTACGCATACCACCATTCCTAGCTCCCATCCGAATTGATGCTTCCAGAGTTGAGTTCCTCTCACGAATCCCTCTCCAGGCAAAAGCCAAGGGTTTCATTGTCTTTCAGGCTCCGCACAAAACCATTACTGGTAATGCACGCTGAAATAGAAAACTGCCGGTAATACAGCAGGTTGGGTCAAAGCCCAACAATATTAAAAGCGACTTTACTTGTCGCAACGTCAGCATGTTCATTGTTGGGATATTTTCGATCAAGAGTCAAACGTAGACGCGACCCTTTTTCCGATTGGAATTAAGTAAGGTGTCTCCGATCTTAAAAAAGCACTATTGCCATAGTTATGCCTGAATTCCTGATTTTGTCTTTTGATAGCGCACGGGCTTTGACAGCTTGATAATTTTATTTTCTTCCACAGCCTTCTTCAGCCAAACATTGAGTTGTGTCTTGTTTACAATCAATATTTCAGCGAGTTCTGCAGCGGTAGCCGGTCGATCCAGTTTATTCAAAATGACCGGTAAAACAGCTTCATATATAGATCCAGGATATTTCTGAGTCTTAATTTCTGGCTCAAAGACAGGTGACTTCACGGGGGTAGACTCTTTTATGGATGACTGTTCTTTAACGGGTGTGGCTTCCTGAACAGACTGATAGTCAAAGAGGTTAGGTTCCTTTTTCGGTTGGCTCCCCTGGGATTGAACCGCTACGTCGTTCAGTTGCTGATTGAAACTATTACGATCAATGGACTTGGGCCATGGGATTGCCCCAAGATCCAATAATTTGCTGTTGCCTTGTGGTACATTGTTTCCCACACGGACAAAAACCGGGCGTGACATCTCCCGCTTGAGTTCTTCCGTAGCACCAGACCATGTGCCGCCTTTTTTATGTTCCGCACTAACGACCAGCCCATAATCGGCCATGGCATAAATCAGTTTATTTCTTCCCATGGCAGTTCCCACAGTAAAGCGGGCATTGGGATGATAGGGAGATAGAAGCAGCAATCGCCCATCGGCAATTGCATGGCGATACTTTCGCTCTACACTTTTTTTCAGGAGATTTTCGGCAAGGATACCTATGGTTATCCCACCGGCTTCAAGTGATGTGGTCATGGAGATCTGGTCGACCCCCCGAGCGCCTCCGGAAACAACCGGCATTCGATTATGGGCACATAACTCTGCAGCTTTTCGGGTGAACGCGTCTCCTTCCTGATCGACATTGCGTGAACCGACAATGCCAAGTCCGCCGCCACTTAGCAGGGAGCGATTGCCCACCCCAAATAACAATGGGGGAGCTTTATCCTTGAGGTGCTTTTTGTAACGGGCCGGGTAATCCGCATCACTTCTGCTGATAATCCAGATCCCGTTACGCTGCCATTCTTCTACAGCAAAGCCGAGCTGGACACCTCTGCTAAGCAATTTTTCCAAGCGCGGTTTGTCAATGCCTGACCCCTTGGATGCCTCTGAAGCGTTTTCTTGTTGCAAAAGATCACTGGGTCGCATCTTCGCCCCGATGAGCCAGCGAACAAGTGCTGAGTATTCTGTCAGCGAAAGCTGTTTTACTGAACGGTCTTTTCCGAATATGCCGCAAAGCAAGATAATCGCGTTTGTATCTTCTGTTAAAAAATCTTTCATTATCAGTCCATCCTTGGCGAGTTTAATGCCAATGCCATTGGATATACGGCAGAGCAGCCCACTTGGCTCAACAAGGCCGATGCCACGGTAAATGTCCACCCGGAATCGGTCATGTCGTCTACTAACAGGCATTCTCCATCCTGGCATTGGTCGGTAATATTGAAAACGCCATCAAGGTTCCTGACTTGCTGGTAACCGTTTTCCATCTCTTTTTGCTGCCTGTTGGCAAGCGCCTTTTCAATACATGGAACAAATGGCAAACTGAGGGCATCAGCTAATCGTGCTGCGAAGTCAGGAACAAGTTCCCGATGATTCAAAGACGGAATGCATGTCACCCACTTTGGTGAAGGGTCCGGAGACCAGGCTTTCATCATTTCGACACAAGCCTCTACAAGCTCATCAGAGAAACTGTTTGCTTCATATTTCCCATGGGCAACAAGTTGTCCCCAGCCAGCATCGCGCCAAAGACTTAAAGCCCTGCCTTCTTGGGCCTGTTGTTCCTGGGGAATGCGATATCCACCCAATGATGATTGGGTAAACATATTCGATGCAGGCCATTGTTTCCTTGGCCGGAGCGGTTGATAGCTTCTCCGTAAGAACAATCCAGCCCGGTTGGCCAAATCATTGTCATAGGTTTCATCTAATAATAACTTAAGATTGCAGCTTCTGCATTGTCCGCAATCCTCTGGAGCCGGATCATCCAAAGCCGCCTGTAGAAATGCCATTAAACAGTCTGAATGGCTCATGTAATTTCGCATTTGTTGTTGTTCTCTGCGCCTTATATCCGTAATCGCATCAACATATGCCTGATCCATTTGATAAGAAGCAGCGGTTGCGGTGACCTGCCATTTGGTTCCAATTTTCGTTATTGGTGATGGCGATTCAACTGTAAGAAACTTTAAAGTTTTATCGATTTGGTTTTTACGAAGATTTAAAACACGCTGCATTTCCGGGACAGAAAGTCCGTTGTCAGAATCATCCAGGGACCGGAGAATCACTGAAATATGCTGCTGGGGAGGAAAGGCACTGCGGATAAAGAAGTCAGCAATATGATCATCTTCCTCCCCGCAAAGCAGGATGCCGTATGCTTCATCAACCGCTCGACCAGCTCGACCAACCTGCTGATAATAATGCACCACAGATGCCGGCCGTTGGAAATGAATCACAAAACCCAAATCCGGTTTATCAAAGCCCATCCCAAGCGCCACTGTCGCAACCAATGCTTTTATTTCATTGTTTAAAAGTTGTTTTTCCAGTTCTTCTTTAACTGAACTTCCATCTCCCCGGTCAGAGATACTGGCGTGATAGGCTCTGGCATCAATATCATTTATCAAAAGCCATTCTGTCACACGTTCTGCATCTCGCTGGGTGAGAGTATAAATGATACCACTTCCTGGTAGCGACGGAATGGTTTTTGCCAACCAAGCCATCCGGGCTGCCGGGCTGGGCATATTGATATTCTGAAGTTTCAGGCTCTTACGGACCAATGATCCTCTTTGCAGAATAATATTTTGGCCTAACTGTGATTTAACATCATTCACGACACGATCATTTGCCGTAGCAGTAGTTGCCAAAACAGGAACATTAGAAGGGATGGCCTGGAGTACACGTACAATCCGGCGATAATCCGGCCTGAAATCATGTCCCCAGTCTGAAATACAATGGGCCTCATCAATTACGAACAGTCCTATATTGCTGGCCATATTTGCAAGGATGTCCTGGCGAAAATCCTGGTTAGCCAGGCGCTCCGGTGAGATCAACAGCACGTCCACCTGGTTGGCGGTCAATTCATTTTTAATTTGCGGCCACTCCTCATTGTTGGTGCTGTTAATAGTACGGGCGGTTATACCAATTCTTTCAGCCGCTTCCAGCTGATTCCTCATCAATGACAGTAACGGCGAAATCAAAAGCGTAGGCCCAGCACCTTGCTCACGCAATAGCTTTGTGGCAAGAAAATAGACCATGCTTTTCCCCCAGCCAGTCCGCTGAACAACAAGGACACGTTCCTTATTCAGAAGTTGTTCTATACTTTCCCACTGACCATCACGAAAATCTGCATTTGGATTGTTTAGGGCCGTTCCCAAGTATGTCTGTGCTTGCTGTCTCATATTTACACCTCGATTCCGATTTCAGTTAATGCAGTGAAAATTTTTTGAGTTGTGCATGTCCTCTCGGATTTCTTTAATATCCGCCAAGTGGCCTTCAAGGTCATTTATTACAGTCTCCCCTCTTTTTTAAATTATTGTTGAAAAGGGTCGCTGACCAGCGCCGGTAATGACGATTTCAACAATGGAGTTTATCAACATTCACAAAGGATTTCTTCTAAGTCTTCAAGATCTTTTTTTGTTTGGTCTAAAATTTCTCGAAAACAGTCCTTACAACAGGTCTTCTTAGTGCTGAATCCACCTCCAAGTTTGGGAATCTCAAAGCATTTAAAACCTCCTTCAATATAGACATCACAGCGGTAGCACGTGCGTTTCCTCTTAGCGGTAACCATACTTGGTTTCCCACTGGAGCCGGTAATCAATGAAGGTACTTTTCCTCGCTTAGTTGTCATTGAGAATCTTTTTATACCTCCTTGTAAGAATGTTAAGAATTGAATCTAATTCAGCTGTAACATTTTTAAAATCCTCTGAAGTCCAATCTTTTCTTGGAGCAGGGTGTTTTTTCTTGATCTCCTGATTGATTAATGTGACACATGCGGTAAAATCATTTGCTGCATATATACCCGTGTTAACAATCTTTCTCCCATTTCGTTGAAGTTCCAGTCTATTTAATAGCATATTTGCAGAGTGATTTGCCTTTTCATGTAGTCTTTTTCTTAGTTCTTCCCACTCCCTCTGTGGGAGGACCTGAAATGGTTCCGCAGCCTTGACCATCTTAGTTTGGTCTTTCTTTTGTTTTAAAACCAGATCCTTTGCAGATGATGGATCAAGACCTAATAATTCTAATTTCTGTTCTAAATCCCGTATTAGGTCTTCATCGTCAGCAGTTGTAAAATCTTCTTCAATAAGGGAATCAACTATTTCATGGTTGGCTACAATTGGTTCCTTGTTTTTCATCCTCGATTCACCTGATTTAACATCACGAGGCACCTCGGGTTCTTTTCCACCAATTATGTTCTCCCAAAACTGCTGGTCATCTTTTTCAAACAGTTTAAATTCCTTAAGCCTCTGGTCTAAATTCATTCCGGCATGCGTTACAACATGTCCATAGTTATCTGGATGGTTTGGTTGATTTTGTACAACAACACGCAATATTCTTCCTACAAACTGAATATAAGGGGATAAAGTGCGGAAGGGTCTAAATATTGCTGCAACACTTAATTTGGGATGGTCAAAACCTTCTCCTAACATTTGAACTTGTACAATGCAATCCAACTCGCCACTTCTTAAACGACGCATGACATTTTCTTTTTCATCTTTTTCCATTTGACCATAGATTACATCTGCATTGTAACCACGGGTTGAATATAGGGATCGGATAGTCCTTGCATGGTCAACTGAACAAGCAACAGCAATAAGCTGGTGATGTGTCCCTGTCTCTCTCAGTTCTTCAAGTTTTTGTAAGCTGTTATCAACAATATGCTGATTGCAGACTTCAGATAAAGCAACACCTCTACTAAACCAATCCTTTTCCTTCATCTTCAACACTTCATCCAGGTTGTAAGTTCTATCTTCTCCTTTTACGGTAAAAGATATTTCACTTGGGGCAACATATGATGCTTTTATTTGTTTTACATAGCCTTTAAATGTGGCTCTCTTGAAGGGGTACCGGAAAACCAGTTCACCACTTATTTCTTGCTTATCACTCCTAAAGGGAGTAGCTGTCATATTAACAACTTTTGCACTGGAAAAACGTTCTATGACTTGTCCCCAACTCTTTGCTGGAGAATGGTGCGCTTCATCAACTATAATCAAATCAAAAAAGTCTTTAGGGAATTTATTCAGCCATTTGTCTGTATTGGTTGCGAGTTGATGAACATTGGTAATTATTATGTGGGATTTTTTACTAACCGATATATTACCAGTATCTAATGTACAGGCAAAAGGGCCTCCAATCATTTGTTCAGGTTTTAGTATGTCTCTTTGTCTCCAAAAGCACTTTTGACGGTTGGTTACGTCAAATGACTCGAACAACCCTTCTTTGATGGTTAAATTAGGCGAAACAACAAGGACTCTACCTTTTGCAATACCAAAAGGAATTATTGCAGCAAGTCCAGTTTTCCCACAACCGACAGGGATTTGTACAATCGCTGTTGTATTTCCTAATTTAAAATAGCTGTAAATTGCTCTATATGCTTCTATTTGTGGTTCTCTGAGTTGTGGGTTTTCGTCAATATCAAAATCTGTATTGAGAAAAAACTCCTCAATCGGCTTGTTCGCTCTAACCCAAGCATCTAAATCCTGCTTACTAAACAACCATTTTTGTCCTACTTTATTAGCTGGAATGCTTCCCTCTTTGGCGAGGGTGTAAAGTGACGTTTTACCCATATCAAGGTATTTAGCTGCTTCTTCTACTGTTAGCCAATTTTCCATACCTACCACCTTCTGTTTGTAAGTTTTAGCAACATCTGATAACAGATGATAACAAACAACAAGATAATGTCAATGGTATATTTTGTTATAAATAATGTCCAACACCCAATTCAGCGGGCAAATTTGTGTAGCAGGTTTTGATCTGCTGCAATTGCTTGTTCAGTCACGTCATGCCATTGGTCCGCGCCCTCAAGAAGGACTTCAATGGTTTCTTTATTTTTACCAGGATAAACTCCATTTTCTTTAAGAAGCACTAATAAAGGCTCAACGGATATAGCGGACGAATATCCTAACTCTTCAGATTGCCCATTTATTACCAATGATTCAGTCAAAATACCGAGCAAGAAACCATACTCACTAATCACTGGACCACCGCTATAACCACCGCGCCCCATGTTCGAAATTATAAAATGAGGATGAGGCCCATTATATTTATCAACAATAGCATTTACCTCACCCTCTGTTGCCAGTAAAACCGCATCATTCGAAAATGGAATTGGTGGATATCCCATGAGAAGCACCTTTGATAGAACTAATTCGTCACCAATCCAATCGTCCAGATGACCTCCAATTTGAATGTGATCCGTTTGAACAAAGCCTTCAGGGGGGTGAACAATTGAAGTTTTGGTGATGTAATGATTAAGATCTAAGTTTGTTTTTAAGATTGCAAGATCGACCCTTTCATCGTTATGACAAATGATTTTTTCAATTTTCAATTTTTGTTGGCAATACTCTGAAATTATTCTTTCAATTTCACCAGAATTTACAACATGAGCAGCCGTGGCAAGCCAACCATCTCCTATGTGAAATGCCGAACCATTGCTTAAGTCGCCTGCTTTTGTTTTTACAGAGACTCGAACCATTGAATATTTGTAGCTTTGATATAAATGGGTGAAATTTTTCATACTATTCCTTTAAGAGAACATGAACATCTGCGGCTTGCCGCCGGGTAGCCGGGGACTGTTGCCAGCCCCAAGCCCCCTAAGAACCGGACATGAGACTTTCACCTCATCCGGCTCAAGCATTGGTAAGGCATCTTGCGACACCCGGCAGTTGGAACTGCCTTCACGGTACACGGTTGTATACGGGATACTTTTTCAAGCCCGTACGGTCGTCAGTAACATTGCTGTTACCATCATCCACACCAATACGGTTGTTCCGTTCAAATCGTTTCACGTGATCCAACGCCATGCCGGAAGTCTGCACACTTTCGTGGTTGGGCAAATTTTGAACCCATATCAGATCCATTACAAATCTGCATTCGCTTTTTCCGGCCTCCTATACCCACACCCCCATAGGCCAACCTTGCGGTTTGCTGTCCTTCCAGGGAAGGAGAAATACGGGCTTACCAAGTTCCACTTTCAATACACGATGGGTTAGCGTCTGTTTGTCCGCCGGAGGAATCATAGATTACGTAGAGCGACTGACGAACACTCTATCCATACCTCTTGCCTTTTGGCCCAGGCCTGTCAGCATCTTTGGCCTGTTCAACATAACGACGTTTGATAACAGTTCACATATGTTACGCATACCACCATTCCTAGCTCCCATCCGAATTGATGCTTCCAGAGTTGAGTTCCTCTCACGAATCCCTCTCCAGGCAAAAGCCAAGGGTTTCATTGTCTTTCAGGCTCCGCACAAAACCATTACTGGTAATGCACGCTGAAATAGAAAACTGCCGGTAATACAGCAGGTTGGGTCAAAGCCCAACAATATTAAAAGCGACTTTACTTGTCGCAACGTCAGCATGTTCGTTGTTGAGGCATATTTTGTATTTTACAACCCCAAATTGACCCCCTTTTATAACCTAAAATTGACCCACCCTGATTAATAATATATTTTTACAAAGTTTGAGCCTATCTCAGCCTTTGGGGAAAGCCATTGGGGTGGTCATGACCACCCCAATGGCTTTGTCGATTTTACATGGATGATTCCTTTAGTTTCCAAGCTTTATCTGTATCATTACCAATATCTTTTCTTGAGATGTCATAAATTAAAATAGGATAGTTAAAGTTCTGTTCTGTGATTAATAATCCATGTTCAATATCAGTCAACATATGGATTTTTGTGTTTTCTTTGCTGTAATCAAACCAGGTTGTATTATCCTGGGTAAACTCTATTTCAATGGACTCAAGTCTGCCTTTTGCTGGATTATATACGATTTTTTCCATAGCTTCCCCCTGAGTTTTTTAATGTTTCAGATAATCTATAGCTTTGCCATAAGCAATTTATTACATGGGCTCTATGTGTTACACGATCAAGCAAAGCTGCTGTAAGAGATGGATCTCCAAATATTTGAGTCCAGTCGCCAAACCCTTTGTTGGTAGTTATTATTACAGGTTTTCGTTCATGACGTTCTGCTAATACTTGAAAAAGCAGTTGAGCTCCTTCTTGAGAAAAAGGTACGTATCCTAATTCGTCAATGATCAGCAGGCCATAGTTGAAGTATCTTTTTATTAACAGCTTTAACCTTTTTTCATCCCGGGCTTCTATTAATTCATTTACAAGACCACATCCTGTAATAAATTTTGTTCTGATACCTTGATCGCAGTAAACGTCAAAAGAACCGCATCTATTCATGAACAATTGATTGTGTCATAAAGA
>CAZLGM010000101.1:0-11948 GCA_964558875.1 uncultured Desulfocapsaceae bacterium | reverse complement strand
TTCAGATTCGCACAAGCGCAGTTGTTAAAATAAGCAGAACGATATTTTCCAAAAACGACTCAGAGTGGTTTTGTTATCATCCCTTAAGCAACCGGTCTTGGAAGTGTAAATTGTTCATGATGGTCCAGGTTCGTGCAAGCGTGGTTGGAGGCTATAGTAGTCCTATGCCTTCAACCACGATCGTACGAAGATGGACCATCAGGGACGATTTACACATCAAGCTTCTTGGCTTTGGCCTCTACCTCCTCCACCATATTCCGGGTAAATTTAACCAATTTCCTCTCTAGCCTTTTATCTTCCAAGGCGAGCATGCGGGTTGTGAAAACAGCCGCGTTCTTTGCCCCACTCTTACCGATACCCATTGTTGCCACTGGAACCCCGGGAGGCATCATGACTGTTGCCAGCAAGGCATCCAGTCCGTTTAAAGAGGAAGCATCAATGGGAACCCCAATAACCGGAAGATCCGTGTGAGAAGCCATAACCCCTGCCAGGTGGGCTGCCATACCTGCGCCGGCGATAATGACTTTCAGACCTCTGGACCTGGCTGTCCTTGCCCATTTTGCAGCTCTGTCCGGTGTTCTGTGGGCAGAAGCAACAGTTATTTCGTATCCGATTCCCATTTTTTCGAAGAAATCGGCAGCCGCACTCATTACATTCAGATCGGAATCGCTTCCCATGACAATACCGACAACCGGTTTTTTCTTACTTGCAACGGGACGACGAAGAGCTTTAGCGCCAATATCCCTTCTGAAATAACATCCTGTCCAACTGATACAATCAACGGCCCGATAGGCCTGTTTAATGGCAGTATTCAAGGTCTTTCCGACTGCTGTTACACCAAGCACTCTGCCGCCCGCTGTAACTGTCCGTCCGTTTTTCCTGGCTGTACCGGCATGGAAAACTTCTACACCACGTATTTTCTCAGCTTTTGTTACGCCTCTAATCAATTTTGAACCTTCATACGATCCAGGATATCCCTTTGATGCCAAAACAACGCACACAGTCGGTCTGGGATCGATTTTCATTTCAACTTCGTTCAGACAACCATCTATGGCTTTGTCAAAAATTTCCACCACATCGCTTTTTAACCTCATAAGCAATGGCTGGGCTTCAGGGTCACCAAAACGGCAGTTGAATTCCAGGACTTTGACATTATCCCCATCAATCATCAAACCGGCATAAAGCATCCCCTTAAAAGGCCTACCGTCTTTTTTCATTCCTTTGACAGTCCGGTACATGACTTTTTTCATCACGAATTTGGCAATTTCAGGGGTAACAATCGGCGCAGGAGAATATGCGCCCATACCACCGGTATTGGGACCTTTATCATCTTCATAAATAGCCTTGTGATCCTGCGACGTCGGTAGGGGCAGAACGGTCTTGCCGTCTGTAAATGCGATAAAAGAGGCCTCTTCACCTGTCAGACACTCTTCGACAACAACTTTTTCCCCGGCATCCCCAAATGCCTTATCTTTCATAATCAGATCAACGGCTTCTTTGGCCTCATCAACCGTTGCAGCTACAATGACTCCTTTTCCGGCTGCCAGCCCGTCTGCCTTGACAACTATGGGAGCACCGACCCTGTCGATATACTTTTTAGCCTTCTCTCGATTCTTGAATGTCTTGAAAGCGGCTGAAGGAACCTTGTGCTTTTTCATAAATTCCTTGGCAAACACCTTGCTGCCTTCGAGAATTGCCGCTTTTCTGTTTGGTCCGAAAATTCTCAGGCCATTGGCCTCAAACTCATCAACTATTCCTTCGGTCAACGATGACTCCGGACCGACAACCGTGAGATCGATTTTTTCATCCAATGCGAATCGAACAAGCGCTTTGACATCCGTTGCAGATATATCCACACATTGGGCCATTTTCCTGATCCCGGCATTACCCGGTGCGCAGTAAATCGCATCCACTTTAGGGGACTGATTGATTTTCCAGACAAGAGAATGTTCACGACCGCCAGATCCAACGACAAGTACTTTCATTTGAATGCTCCCTGATTAATATTTTCAGCAATCCTATTAATAGACTGATAAATTCCCGGAATTAGTAAAAGCCCTTTCTGCAACCAGATGGCTCATATATGAATCATATATTTAACAGGTAAAGAATAAAAAAAACACCACTGCGTAGACAAAAGATTGACAATTTTTTTCTGGAGTATAAACTGAATGAGTCGCCATTCAGTCCTGTTGTACTTTTCTATGGTTATATATTTATGAAATCTTTAAACAAACACGTAAAAATAATTAATGCCGCAACCAAGGTTTTTGCGAAAAAAGGTTTTTTCAACGCAAGAATATCGGATATTGCCAAAGAAGCAAAAGTAGCGGACGGCACCATATATCTTTATTTCAACAATAAATTCGATATCCTGGTTTCTGTCTTTGAAGAAGAAGTTTCCAACATGATCAACCAGATCAATAAGCTGCTTGTCCAGGAAACGGATTCAAAAAAGAAACTTGGTATTTTTATCACCAAACATCTGTCGATGATGAAAAAGAACCGAAATCTTGCCGAAGTGATCCAGATCGAACTGCGGCAAAGCAACAAAGTGATAAAAAATTATCGCAACAATACTTTTGTCGAATATTTGGATATTATTGCTACAATCGTTAAACAGGGACAGGAACAGGGTGTATTCCGTGAAGATATTGACCCGGATATCGTTAAACGAGTTGTTTTCGGCGCACTCGATGAAGCGGCCAGGGTCTGGTCCCCTCCCATATCATTAAAACACACAGCCGAAGAGATGGCCGATCAGGTTACATCCGTTTTTCTCTCAGGAATGCTTGTTGCCAAAGACTGAGGGTTCAAACGCCCTGTTTTAAGAAATCTTCGACTGGCGAATTTCGATCAACTCAAATTCCCGGGTTCCGCCTGGCGTTTTGACAACGACTTCATCACCCACCACTTTGCCGAGTATGGACCTGCCTAACGGAGAAAAGACAGATATTGTTCCGTTCTTCACGTCAACCTCTTCTGCACCTAACAGCCGATAGGAAACCTCCTCATCGGTATCCATATCGAGCAAATCGACCACCGTACCGAAAACAGCCCTGTCAGTTGTAACTTTTGAACAGTCAATTATTTCCGCTCTTCCCAGCTTATCTTTCAATTCAATGATACGTCCTTCGATCAGCCCCTGTTTTTCTTTGGCGGCATGGTACTCCGCGTTTTCTTTGAGGTCACCATGCCCCCGGGCCGTTTCAATGGCCTTGACGACCATTGGCCGCTCGACTTTTTCAAGTCGACTCAATTCAGCTTTCATTTTTTTCTGTCCGGCTACAGACACCGGTATTCTTTCAACCATTTCCTTCTCCGTAAAAAGAAAAAGCCCTCAAGGTACTCAGTGCTTCATACCTCTCAGGACAATATGCTTTATCCCTTATCAGGTAACTAAAATAGAAAACACGGCCAAACCGTGTAATGAATTACCCATAGAAAAACAGACTACAAAATAATGCACTAATTGTATATGTCAAACAGATAATTTTACTGCAATATTCACCTCTTGTTTCGTGTGCTGCCCTTTCTTTGACACACTATTTTTGCTATTCGGCTGAGTCCATTTTGATCCGCAACTCGTTTTTTTGATGACGAATAACCTGTTGCCAGCGATATTCAGCATACAATTCTGTACTGATAATGTTAATCAGTTTTCCAATGTGTTTACCAACGAAATCGGGTGCCATGACCGTCTTTATCATATTGATCTGCCCGGGATCGGAAAAGGTTATGATGTCCCAGAACGATCTTTCCGGAAAGGGCAAATCAACCGATATTTTTGCTCCGGCAATCTTTCTGGCAAGCTGTGTCTCAACAGGAACCGTGATCATGGAGTCATAAATATCAAGAGCCATACTGTCCATACCGACTAGCCGACAGGCTTCAGCCAGCAGCAGTTTCTGCTGGCTTACAAATCCCCTCTGTTGACCGTTGGTACCATTGTACAACAATGAGCCTGCCAATGGACCATGGATGATCTGCCTGGCATTGCCACGGGTCAATTCAATGTTCAACAGATTGTTCTTAAAATAGATATTTTCAGGGAACTCCGACAGAAGCTGAGTGTACACCTCCCAAGCCTGGTCGGTTAAACCTTGCTTTGTTAACAGTTCTGCCTGGATGGTTCGGACTCTCACGGAACCTTTCACCTTCTGCAGTGCTTGAGAAATTGCCTTGAGTTCCCCTGCATTTTGATCGAATTCCAAGCCCTGTTCAGCCACCTGCACTAGATAGGAAAAGGAAAATTCTTCACTTATCTCCATCTCCTTATCTTTAAGGCGAGCATGTATTCGGCTCATCATTATGTGCAAATCCCGGTCATAGGGATAGTGTTTGACAAGGCGTTTGGCTTGGTTGAGCGCCTTATCATACGCTTCTGTTTTCAGATACAAATGGATGAGAAATCTTGGCAGCTTTTTGGAAACAGGTTTCAGGCTTTTTTTATCTGTCTGTTTCTTTAAGTCAATAAGATCTGTGAGTAACGAGATCGCTTGGTTGTCTTTGTCCTCACTGCTGAGCAGTTTTGCCTGCAACAGGATTACTTCCGGGTCCTGTTCCTGCAGGGTAACCTGATTGACCGTCGAAAGATCCTGTTGATTTCGCAGCAGAGAAAACCAGGCCCAGCCGGACTTCAGGTCCGATTGTCTGATCGACAACTCTACCAGCCTGATCAGGGCATCCCGGGTTCTGTAATTGGAAATGAACACCCGGCGGATAATCTGTTCAGCCTCATAAAACAGACCGACCTTACTGAGATATTCGGCCTTTTCAAACAGAAGTTCCGCGGTCTTCTTAGGGTCGTCACCAATTTTTTTTATAATGGTATTATAAATCAGTTCAGACTCTTGAAAAAAACGGTTCATCCTCAAAAAACGAATATATCTCTTCTCCGTATCGAGAAAGCCTGGATCCTGCCCATAGTCTGCCTGCAACCTGTTAAAATGGTTTTTAAGCTGCTTCACCAACCCCAGTCGGCCAGCCAGACCCATACATTCCTCAAGTATTTCCCTGTTGCTCGGAGCAAACTGCAGGTAGCGCTCAAAATATGTCAGGGCAGATAGCTCATTCTTCAAACGTTTATCTATTTTAGCCTTCAGCAGTATATATCGTTTTTGGTTTTCCTCTGTTTCCCTTACCCTGTTGAAATACTTTATGCTTTCTCTCACCCTGTTATGCTTCAGTTTTAATTCGGCCAACCGAAGGAGAGCAGATTGATTATCAGGCTCATTATCGAGGATGATAGCGAGGATTTCGTGAAGTTCTTTCTCCTTTCCTAGTCGCTCCAAAGCATCGACCATTGAAAGATAAATGGCGGATCGATCCGGAGTCAACTTGGCAAGGTCTTTCCACAATTTCCAGGCGCCATTGTTTTCAATAATCGAGATCAGGTCATTGGCCAACACGGTTTGTATTCGATCGATTTCCGCCTGCACTGAAACGTCTTCAGGATTATTTGCCATATATTGCTGCAGATAAAGAAGTGCCTTGTCCGGCCTTTTATACTCATCGAGATAGGTTCTGCCTATCTTCAACAGCAGTTCATCACTTCTTCCTCCGTTTTCCAGCAAAACCAGTAGATGGGACAGTGCCTTTTTTGGTTGCTTACGAGCAAGATAATAGTCACTTATTTTCTTTTGGTAGGGTAAATACTGTGGATGGAGCTCAACATATTTTTCCCAGAGGACAATCGCTTTATCCTCTCTGCCCATATGGTCATACAGGTTGGCTGCCTGGTAAATGACCCGATCATCAACTGGAAATTTCTCAATCAGAATCGATAAATAATGGGCTCCCTTTCCATGAAGTCCCTGCTGGATGGAAAGCGTCGCCAATTCTTTAAGAAGAGCAGGGTCATCCGGCTTCCGAATATACAATTGTTCGATAAGCGGAAAGGCCTTCTGGTCTCTACCCATCCCCCTTAACGCATGAATTAATCCCTGGAGCGCTGTCAGTCCGTCGGGGCTGTTCGGCACCCTGGAAAAAACCCAGCTAAAATATTTTGCAGCCCGTTCGTATTCTTTTTTTTCAAGTGTAATTATACCGCCGCTTAACCGATATTGGACCGACTCCGGGTTTCCCTCAATTAATGACTCGATAAGATCCGATGCCAGATCCCACTCTGAAAGACGGATCAGCAACTGAAGGTATTCCCATTTCGCCTCTTCGATATTGGACTTTATGCTCAACAGCTCACTGTAACTTAATGCCGCCTGGAGATAGTTTTTAGCGGCAACCTGTTCACGGGCCTGATCCCATTTGGTTTTCCAGGCGGGCTCTTTCTCAACCTGGTCAACAACTACTTTTCGTTTGGGAGCAACATTTTCCTGATCAGCAGCCCAGTGATTAGACGGGAATAGCAGAAGTCCTACAAAAAAGATGGCAATAAGACCTCGATTTTTAATCTGCGCTGATTGAAACAGGAGATGAAAAAAACGATAAGACATAAAACAAATGGTGTTGAAACCGGGGGTAACAGGTGAACGGGGGTTCCGTATGGGGTATTTAGAAGGAATGTTAACACGACCGGCTGGGCCGGTCGAGTTATTATTTTCAGCAGAAAGGTAAAGGATGACGACAATCAGGGAGCCGATTATCGTGATTATAATAAGGAAGGTTGAATCAAACACCTCTACCTGTAAAACTTCGCTATTGTCTCTACCACATACTCCTGCATTTGATCAGTCAACTCAGGATAAATCGGCAAGGCTATCGTTTCTTGAGCTGCTTTTTCAGCATGGGGAAGTGATACCATTGTTTGAGCATTGCCAAGGCATTGCTGACGATGGAGAGGGACCGGATAATACACTTCGCAACCAATTTCATTCTTCTGCAACCACTCTCTTAATTCATCCCGCCTCTTTACCCGTATTACATATTGATTGTAGATGTGGTGATTTCTGTTTTTCCCATCCTTTTCATCGATGTAAACCGCTTCCGGACAGGATACCAGATTTTCTGATATCAAAGAGCTTTGGTCAAAGAGCTGATTGTAAAGAGCAGCATTTTGCCTGCGCTGCTGATGCCAGTTTTCCAGGTGGGGAAGTTTGAGTTTTAAAACAGCAGCCTGGATCGGGTCGAGACGAAAATTGCCGCCAACCATTTCATGGTAATATTTAGGATAGGCCCCATGATTACGTAACAGGACGAGCTTATCACCAAATGACTGGTCGTTGGAGACGATCATGCCTCCGTCACCGATACCTCCCAGGTTTTTACTTGGAAAAAAGGAAAAACAACCGGCCAACCCCATGGACCCGGCTTTCCGCCACTGGACACTGTCCCCTGTTTTCTGGGGATATTCAGCGCCTATGGCCTGGGCCGCATCTTCAATGACTGCGACATCATATTGGGATGCCAGTTCGATAATTGGTTTCATATCGGCACACTGGCCATAAAGATGCACCGGCAAAATCGCTTTGATCTTCTGGTCTGTATCCTGTTCGAGCAGTGTGCCAATCTGTTCAGGATCGATATTGTAGGTAATGGGGTCGATATCGGCGAAAACCGGGGTCGCACCACACCTGAGAATGACTCCCATGGTGGCAAAAAACGAATAGGGAGTAGTCAAAACCTGGTCACCTGGACCAATATCCAAAGCCATTAAAGAGGCCAGCAAGGCATCGGTCCCGCTGGAAACACCGACACCGCTGCAACAATCAGAATAAGCGGCTACCTTTTCTTCCAGCTCAACCACCTCCGGTCCCATGATATAACGGGTAGAATCGATGACGGTAATGGCAGCTTCAATAATCTGTTCACGCATGGGGGCCAGCTGGGCCTGAATATCAAGCAGTGGTACTTTCATAGTATTATAAATTAAGTTAAAAGGGAGTTATTCTTCGTTTCTGGAATTGATAATGATTTTCTCACCATCGAAAAAATCAACGATATCAGGCATAACAGTTTCAAAATATTTCC
Organism: uncultured Desulfocapsaceae bacterium; assembly: GCA_964558875.1. Classification (GTDB taxonomy): domain Bacteria; phylum Desulfobacterota; class Desulfobulbia; order Desulfobulbales; family Desulfocapsaceae; genus CAZLGM01. Next base: position 4,022 of record CAZLGM010000101.1, on the reverse strand, counting down.
GCATTTTTTTGAGCAGATTCACTTCGATCTGCCTGACCCGTTCTCTTGAAATATCAAACTTATCGGCAATATTCTGCAGGGTCAGCGGGTCATCGGAAAGCAGCCGTTTTTCCAGGATGACCTTCTCCTTCTCATTGAGTTTTTCCTGGAGTTCAGCCAGCACCTCGGTTAATCGGTCTTTCACTTCCTTTCCGGCAACTCTGGCTTCGATATCCGGATCATTGCTCGGAATAAAGGATTTCTGTTCATCATCGGAATCAGCTCTAACCGGGCTCTCCAGTGAGACATCCCAGCTGTCCATTCGCTGACTCATTTCGATGACCTCTTTCTCTTTTACGTTCAACCTTTCGGCAAGCAGTTTAGGTTCAGCTGCGAACCCTTGGGCTTCAAGCATTTTCCGCTCTTTATTGAGGCTGAAAAAGAGTTTTCTCTGGGCCTGGGTGGTTCCTATCTTCACCAAACGCCAGTTATCCATGATGAATTTCAGCACGTATGCGCGGATCCAATAGGCGGCATAATAGGAGAACTTGACCCCTCTGTAGGGATCAAATTTTTTGGTAGCCTGAACCAACCCCACATTGCCCTCCTGGATCAGGTCCATGAAGTTCTGCATCCAGTACTTCTGGAAATCCATGGCCACTTTAACCACCAGTCTCAGATTTGAAGAAACCAGTCGATAAGCCGCATCCTGGTCTCCGGTTTCCCTGAAACGGATGGCCAACTCATTTGTCTCTTCCCGAGTGAGCAGTTCATATTGACTGATTTCCTGGAGATACCGGTGGAGCGCGGGATTACTCAGCGCCGGCAGATTTTCATCATCAGATATGGAGACCAGCGATTCAGTATAAGGTTCAACCGAATCCTGTTTGATTTTTTTGTCTTTTTTACCCATGGCGAGTCAGCCCCTCTATCATCGAGAAGACTGTCTATGATAACTCAATTCAGTCTATGCTGAAGAGTCTGTTTTTTGGTTTTCAGTGAGAAAACAAAGCATGTTATACTACTTCAACCGAACGAAAGTGCAATCATTATATCACAGAGCAATATGTGCTAAAAATTATATTTTCTTCTCTTTCCGATTATGCTAGTTTGTGTTGTTCTCAATTATCCCAACTATTATTGCGCAGCGGTTTTATAACAAGCTGTAAAACTGGCGGCTACGTCGGAAACCAAAGCCACGCGTTCTACATATGGTTGTTTACTCCAAATGAACGTTTGATCTTGTAACAGGAAATGAAAGATACTCGCAACTTCTCAATTATTGCCCATATCGACCACGGTAAATCAACCCTTGCCGACCGTATGATCCAGATGTGCGGCCTCATCTCCGATCGTGATTTCCAGGATCAGCTCCTTGACAACATGGACATTGAAAGGGAAAGAGGCATTACCATCAAAAGCCAGACGATCTGCCTTCCCTATACAGCCAGTGACGGCAAGACCTACCGGTTGAACCTGGTCGACACCCCCGGTCATGTGGATTTCAGCTATGAAGTCTCTAGGGCTTTGACATCTTGTGAAGGCGCATTGCTGCTCATCGATGCAGCCCAGGGCGTTGAGGCGCAGACCCTGGCCAACCTGTACCTGGCCATGGAAAACGATCTGGAGATCATTCCTGTCATTAACAAGATCGACCTGCCTTCTGCCGAACCGGAACAGGTTGCGTTACAGGTTGAGGAAGACCTGGGCCTTGAAGAAGAATTGATCCAGCTCTGTTCGGCCAAGACCGGTGATGGAGTGGGTGATATCCTGGAAACCATTGTCAAACATGTTCCACCTCCTGAGGGTGACGTCAATGCTCCCTTGCAGGCTCTGATTTTCGATGCCAATTATGACCCCTTCAGGGGAACCATTATTTCGGTGCGAATCGTTAACGGCAATATACGACCCGGCGACCAGATCACATTCATGTCCAATAATGCCGAGTACAAGGTTGAGGAGGTCGGGCTTTTCCAGATAAAGCGAATGCCGCAAAAAGAACTCTCTGCCGGTGAAGTCGGTTATATCCTGGCTGGAATCAAAACGGTCCAGGACACCCGGCCCGGAGATACCATTACCCACAAGGCAACACCCTGTGATGAGCCGCTACCCGGTTTTAAGACAATTCAACAGGTCGTTTTCTCCTCGATTTACCCGATATCCACCGATGATTACGAGAACCTGGTCATTGCCTTTGAGAAACTTCAACTCAACGATGCCGCCCTCACCTTTCAGAAAGATACCTCGGCAGCTCTAGGGTTCGGCTTTCGGTGCGGATTTCTCGGACTTCTCCATCTTGAAGTTGTTCAGGAGCGTCTGGAACGGGAATACGACATTCCCCTTATTTTAACAGTCCCTTCGGTCAAATATAACTTCTATCTCAATGATGACTCAATGGTGGAGGTGGACAACCCGGCCTATTTCCCTGACCCGGCTAAAATTAACCGGATCGAAGAGCCTTTTATCAAGGCCACTATTCTTATCCCGGAACGATATATGGGTGTTGTCATGACACTGTGCATGGAGAGGAGAGGAGAGAACACCCACTATCATTACCCAATGCCGGGCCGCATTGAATTCACCTGTGAATTGCCGCTTTCCGAAGTCATTTACGACTTTTATGACAAGCTCAAATCGGTCACACAGGGTTACGGATCATTTGATTATGAACTGCTTGATTACCGGAAAAGTGACCTGGTTAAACTGGATATCCTGGTTAATGGTGAGGTGGTAGACGCCCTCTCTCAACTTGTTCATCGCTCAAATGCCAGGGCCAGAGGGCTTACCGCCTGTGAAAAACTCAGAGAAGAGATTCCCCGCCAGATGTTCAAGATTGCCATTCAGGCAGCAATCGGCGGTACCATTATCGCCAGAAAGAATATTTCGGCTCTGAGAAAAGACGTAACTGCCAAGTGTTACGGCGGTGATATTACCAGAAAGAGAAAGCTCCTGGAAAAACAGAAGGCTGGCAAGAAACGGATGAAGACCGTCGGCAATGTGGACATCCCGCAGAAAGCCTTTCTGTCAGTGTTGAAAACCGATTAGCCGGTTTCTCTTATAAAATGATAAGAAATGCGGTCTACAGGAAAGACTGCAACTTTTCTTTCAACTTATCCAAGCCCTCACCTGACTTTGCTGAAAACAGCACCCGTTCCTCGGGCCTGATTGTGTGGCCGGCATCCAGCAGGCGGGCATTTTTGCTTTTCACATTGCCTGAGAGCTTATCGGCTTTTGTATAGACCGGTAAAACAGGAATGTTTTTCTGCTTCAACCAGGCCAGCAATTGGCCGTCCTGTTCCTTGGGGCCGTGCCGCAGGTCCATGATAACGACCACGCAGCAAAGGGTTCTACGGTTATCAAGATAACCGGTAATCAGCCTTTGCCAGTCCTGCTGCATCTTCTTCGACACCCTGGCATAGCCATACCCCGGTAGGTCGACCAAGTGGAGTTTGCCGCCGACCAGAAAAAAATTGAGCCCCTGAGTCTTGCCCGGCCTGCCGCTCACCTTCACCAGACCTTTTCGTCCCAACAGCCTGTTCATCAGACTGGATTTCCCCACATTGGAACGACCGGCAAAGGCTATTTCCGGCAGTTCTTCATCGGGCAATTGCCTGAGATGATGGACACTGAGCAGGAATTCCGGGTTTGATACATCCATGTCAGATGACTTTATTTAAGGGATATTCAATGATCCCTTCGGCTCCGTCCTTCATCAGCCTGGGAATAAGCTCACGGACCAGATCTTCTGAAATAACCGTTTCTACTGAATGCCACTGCTTGTTATACAAGGTTGCTATGGTCGGGGCGTTCAGACTGGGCAGCAGATCAATGATTTTTTCCAGATTCTCATCGGCAACATTCATCTTCAGACCAACAATCCTGTCCGCATTTAAGGCGCCCTGCAGCAGAAGAGCGATATTTTTTATTTTCTCACGTTTACAGGGATCAGCCCAGGCTTCCTTGTTGGCAATGAACTGGGTGTTGGATTCCATTAATTCATAAATAATGCGTAATCCATGGGCGCGGATGGTTGATTCCGTCTC
>CAZLGM010000100.1:0-12152 GCA_964558875.1 uncultured Desulfocapsaceae bacterium | reverse complement strand
TTTGAGCCATCCTTGATGACCATCCCCTGAGTAAGCAGATTGGTAAAGGGCTCATCGATGGAAAGATAACCAAGGTCACGCAATACTTTCGTGAAAAATCTGGAATAAAGCAGATGGAGAATGGCATGCTCGACCCCTCCGATATATTGATCGACCGGCAGCCAGTAATCACAATTATTCTTTTGAAGTGGTACGCTTTCGGAACGTGGACAGCAGTACCTGGCGAAATACCATGATGACTCGACAAAGGTATCCATGGTATCTGTTTCCCGACGGGCCGATGAACCGCAGGAAGGACAGGTGGTTTCAATGAACGATTTGCGCTGGTGCAACGGGGCGCAATCGTTCTGGCCGGAGTCGTTATCATCGGGAAGGTGAACAGGCAGGTCCTCTTCCGGAACCGGTTGAATACCACATTGCTCACAAATGATAACAGGAATCGGTGCACCCCAATAGCGTTGCCTGGAAATCCCCCAGTCACGTAATCGATAGGTGATATGAGAGGAACCGAATCCCTGTTCCCCGGCATGGTTGATGATCGCTTCTTTTGCCTTTTCAGAGTCTATGCCGGTAAATGTTCCTGAATCATAGAGAATCCCGGGAACAAGAGAGGCTTCATCCATCTGATCGCCATTCGGTTCCATATCGGCTGATATAACAACCGGTTTAATATCAAGGTCATATTTACGAGCAAACTCAAAATCGCGCTGATCATGCGCAGGAACGGCCATGACTGCACCGGTGCCGTATTCCATCAGCACAAAATTGGCCACATAGATCGGCACACGGTCACCGTTAAACGGGTTGATGCAGAAACGGCCGGTAAACAAACCTTCTTTTTCAAGTTCATCTTCCGGTTTCTGCTGGCTTTTTTCATTAATAATCCTTTCACAGAAGGCAGTGACTTCCTGTTCATTTTGCTGTCCGGCTACCAATGTTTTGACCAGCGGATGTTCCGGAGCAATGGACATGAACGTGACGCCGAAGATGGTATCAGGGCGGGTTGTGAAAATGGATAAGGTGTCATCCATTCCTTCAACAGCAAAGTCACATGCCAGTCCTGTAGATTTACCAATCCAGTTGCGCTGCATGGTCACCACTTTCTCAGGCCAGCCATCCAGATGGTCAAGGTCGTCCAGCAGTTGTTCCGCATAATCGGTAATTTTGAAAAACCAGCCGTTCATGTTTTTTGACAGGACTTCCTGGTCACAACGCCAGCAACAGCCGTCAATAACCTGTTCATTGGCAAGTACAGTCACGCACGATTCGCACCAGTTGACAGTAGTCTCCTTACGGTAAATCAGACCTCTTTCATACATTTTCAGGAAAAGGAGCTGCTCCCACTTATAATAGTCGGGATGGCAGGTGGCAATTTCTCTATCCCAGTCATAGGAAAGCCCAAGTCTGCCGAGCTGGTTGCGCATATAATCGATATTGTCGTAAGTCCACCTGGCCGGATGAGTATTGTTTTTGATAGCAGCATTTTCAGCAGGCAGCCCAAAGGCGTCCCAACCCATTGGGTGCAGCACATTGAGTCCCTGTAGTCGTTTGTAGCGGGCAACCACATCTCCAATTGAATAGTTTCGTACATGACCCATATGGATTTTCCCGGAAGGATAAGGGAACATCTCGAGGACGTAGTATTTCTTTTTTGTGCTGTCTTCCTCCACGCGAAAGCTTTTGTTTTCAGCCCAGTGCTGTTGCCATTTCAATTCAACAGCTTCAAAATCATATCGAGAATCGGAGTGCGATTGTACGCGAGTCATTGTTTCTTCCTGTATCGAGTTTAAGTATTGTGGGGAAAAGTTGGCAGCTCAGTTAGTACTGCTCGGGATCATCGTAGGTGGATAGATTTTCGAACATGGTGTATTCACTTAAAAAGGTAAGCTTGACCGTACCTGTGGGACCGTTACGTTGTTTACCAACGATGATCTCTGCGATGTTCTTGTCCGGATTGTCATCAGATTTGTTATACACCTCATCACGATAGATAAAGCAGATAACGTCAGCGTCTTGCTCAATGGCGCCTGATTCACGTAAATCGGACATCATCGGCCGCTTGTCGGATCTACTCTCCAGGCTCCTATTCAACTGCGAAAGGGCCATGAGGGGAACGGAATACTCTTTGGCTATGGCTTTGAGTGACCGGGATATTTCGCTGATTTCCTGGGTGCGGTTTTCGGTGTTGGAGCGCCCCCTCATCAACTGCAGATAATCGACAAGGATCAGGCCGATGTTATGTTTCGAGGCAAGACGCCTGATTTTAGCGCGCATTTCAAGTGATGAGATGGCTGGTGTATCATCAATATAGATGGGGGCATCGGTAAGCATACCGACTGCCCGGGTGAGTTTAGGCCAGTCTTCATCTCGAAGTTTACCGGTCCGAATCCGTTGAGAGTCTATTCTGCCCACAGAACAGATCAGACGTGTGGCCAGTTGCTCCTTGGACATTTCAAGGCTGAAGATGGCTACCCCGACTTTATCAACCAGAGCGGCATGTTGAGCAATATTCATTGCCAGTGCCGTTTTACCCATAGAGGGTCTGCCTGCAAGGACTATCAAGTCAGAGGGCTGTAGTCCGGCGGTCATTTTATCGATTCCGTAATAGCCGGTCGGCACGCCGGTTATCAATTCTTTACGTTTATAGAGGTCTTCAACCGCTTTGAATGTGCCGGAAATGATACTCTTAAGTGCAGTGAAATGTTGTCCCTTCTTCGAGTCGGTGATATCAAAAATAGATTGCTCAGCCTCGTCGATCAGGGCGTCGATATCTCCCTGTTCATCATAACAGCGAAGGGCAACTTCGGTATTGATCCGTATCAGATTTCTGAGGATGGATTTCTGACGGATGATATTGGCATAGCTCCCAATGTTGGCGGCAACCGGGACAATAGATGTGAGGGTGGCAAGATAGGAGGCTGAACCGGCTTCTTCGAGCAGATTGTTGTCCTTTAAGTGATTGGTGACAGTTAATACATCAAGGGGTTCACCTTTTTCAAACAGTTGGATCATCGCCTTAAAGATGATCCGATGACTATTTTTATAAAAGTCACCTGGCCCGATAATTTCGGTTACATCATGAAACGATCGGGATTTGAGAAGGATGGAACCAAGGACAGACTGCTCAGCCTCAAGGTTTTGCGGAGGTATCTTACTGCTAATTGATGAAGCAGAATTGAGCGATTGGGATGTGGCATCAATCATGACTCATGTGATAATGGTATCTTGTTGAAAATACTATAATAAATGATTAGTCGCTCCAGTTCCTCATCATTACTGTATAGCAAATTTGGCCGATGAAGTAAAACACTTCCGTTTATAAAAAATGCACCGCCGGGTACTGAGGTCCGGCGGTGCATTGAAGATCTATAGACAACCGGGATCAAGAGTGAAAATATCCCGGATGGCTGATTGAGTGTAAAAAGTAAAACAGGTTATTTCTCAGATTTCTCCAGAGCAGTGACTCTTACGGTGATTTCTGTTTTCATTTGAAAACCGACCTTGATGGGAACCTGCGTTTCTCCAAGGGTTTTGATCGGTTCCGTTAGCAGGATCTGCTTTTTATCAATATCCAGGTCTTTTTCCGCAAGCTTGGCGCGAATATCTCCGGCATTGACGGAACCAAAAAGACGCTCGTCTTCACCTGCCAGCTGCTCGAGTTCAATGACAATACCGGAGAGCTTTTTGGACATTTTTTCGGCAGCTGTTCTCTCCTGCTCAATTCTGGCCGCAATGGCAGCTTTGTTGCGTTCAACGATTAGGATGTTCTCTTTGTTAGCAACAACCGCTTTGCCTTGGGGCAGAAGGTAATTACGACCATATCCGGGTTTGACGGTAACGACATCTCCCTCTCTTCCCAGATTGTCGATGGTTTCTTTTAAAATAAGTTCCATGATCTACTCCTTATGTATTTACCTCTAAAGTTCTCTTTTGTTATGTGTTAATTCTTATACCTTTCAATGGGAGGCATGGGTTTGATCGGATAGTTTAATTTTGCGATAATCAAACCAGGTATTGGTCAAGCCAAGTCCCAGGATAATAAGTGTTCCAATTGATTGAAATAAAATCATAATATAAAAAATAGTCCGGGCAAAACGGGGAAGGTTCCATTTGGAGAAGAAGTAGACAACGATTGAAAATCCTTGAATACAATATAACAACCCCGAAACAATCAATAAATTTGCCCCGATGGTTGCCGGGAGTGATCCCGGCACCAAAAACATCAATGTCGATGCGATAAAGATCCAAATCAGCTTCTCAGGCAATGTCCAGAGCTGATATCTCGGCCATGGGCAATTGTTGGTTCTGATCAGCAAAAAGTAGTTACCAGCCGCCATGCCGACCCAAATGACAATAATTGCCATTGAAACAAACAGTGCCGGTAAGATTTTTGGTAAGAAAATCTGTACGTTCCGCAGTGTCTGTTCAAAGGCCAGCAATGTTTCCGGAGAGAGCGTTTCGTTCTGCCGGTAGAGTCGTATTGCCTCATGAACTCCGGTTTCCAGAGACTGGATAAAAATTCCGTAAATCGACGACTCACTGCTAAACGATAGAATCAATAAAAAAAGCAGCCATCCGGCCAGTACGCTGATTGTTGCTTTCAAACCACTTTTAATAACCGATTCACCGTTCTTGGCACATTGAGCCAGTGTATAGCCACCGGGGAGCATTGTGACAGAAAACAGAACAAGCGGTAGTGACTGTAGAAATATGGAACAAATTGTAGAAATAATCAGTGCTGTCAATAGATACTTCCAACCAACAGTCGTTCCAAATCGGTACAGATAGTAGAAAGCTACCAGCGGCAGTAAAACATGGAGCCACCCCAATAATGCCCAGTGTAAACCAGGAAGAAGAATAACGGAGGTAATAATAGCAAGGTGGGCTATGAAATACTTGCCGCCGTTTTTTTTCTTTACCTGGTCAGTCACTCTTTAGCTCCCGGGTTGGTTATGCGAGGTGCCGGCGTAAGGCAGAAGGGCAATCTGTCTGGCACGTTTGATAGCCGTACAAAGCTGCCTCTGGTGACTCGCACATGTTCCGAGGATTCTGCGGGGAATGATTTTACCTCTTTCTGATACAAAATTTTTCAGTGTCTTTACGTCTTTATAGTCAAGCACCAGTTCTTTGTCCGCGCAAAAACGGCAGACTTTTTTTCTGGTGAAGAATTTTCTTCTTGGTTTTCCAGCCATTTGCATTTCTCCTGTTTGTGCTACTGCAATCAATCTGTTCTTGGACACTCTGGCAGTCTTTTCTCTGCCGGCTTATAATCAGGTGACGGACAGGTTGTTACTCCTGATTGTCACTATTAGTGTCGTCTTTCTCGGTCACCGGTTCCTGTTCTTTTTCGGGTTCGTTGTCGGTGTCGGGTTCTTCAGTTACTTTTTCTGCAGGTTTCGCGGCGACTTCTTGAGGAGCCTCCTCAGCTTTGGCGGCTTCTTCAGCCTGTGCAGCTTCTTGAGCAGCCTTCACAGCAGCACGTTTCTTCTCAGCTTCACCCTGGGCTAGGGAGATTTCTTCATCGTTAATTGAGTCAGCAAGTTTGATGGTCAAATATTTAAGAACCGAGTCATCGATTCTGAATTTTCTTTCCATTTCACTGACCGAGTCTGACTGGCCACTGTAATCAAGGTAGGCGTAAAATCCCTGCTTCTCCTTTTTGATGAGATAAGCAAGCTTACGCATGCCCCATCGGTCAAGTTCGATAATGGTGCCACCATCAGAGGTGATGATGTCGGTAGCGTTATCGATAACGCTGTCGATTTGATTCTCCGTAAGTGTTGGCCGGAGAATGATAATAGTTTCGTACCTTCGCATAATTTCCTCCTTATGGACTGTGTTCTGCGAGCCCGGTCTAAACCGGGTCTTGTTTTCGGCCCTTACTTTTACATGTAAGAGCAAAGAGGGTTTAAACTACAATTAACTGCATTCTACGAAATTTTATTCCGAGAATATAAACTTTTAATATTAACAGTGTGTGTTGATATGTGTCAAATTATTTTTTTTCGGTTTTTTCATCCTGCTTTATTCTTTCCCACTGTTTGCGTAAACTTTCTTCATCACCAGCAGGCAGGCCAGCAAAAACGTGGGGATGTCGTCTGATTAATTTGTCATTGATAGCACCTAACATGTCTTCATATGTGAACCGATTTTCTTCCCTGCTGATTTGGCAGATGAACAAAAGAATAAAAAATAGATCTCCTAGTTCTTCACATATATCCTGACTGTTATTTTTTTTGATAGCATCGACAAGTTCTTCGGTCTCCTCTGACAAGTATTTTGTTAAAGAGGTTAAGGTCTGTTTGCGGTCCCATGGACAACCCTCAGGACCTCTGAGTGTTTCGATTGTTTGGATAAGGTCTTGAATTTGTGTTGTTTGAGGTGTCATATGATTATCTAGGAGTTTGAGTTCTTTATTTGATTAATCTTAAGAAATATTTATAAAAACTATTAGTGTTTATAATTATACAAAAAAATAAAATACTGATAACTTAAACCTGACCAAAAGAAGAAGAAATAAATAATGACAGGATAGGAATAATCTGTTATTAATATAGTATAACAATGCTACAATGTGGTGTTAGAATATTTTGACAGAAGAGTGGATTGCTTTGGGTTGTTCACCCTTATTGTTATAAGAAAAAGTATATCAAGAGTAAATAAAACCCAAAAGAGAAAGTACTATGGAAGACCAGAAAAAACAGAAGATCTTACTGGAAAAACACAAGGATATTGCCCGTATCGACCAGGAGTCCAAGAGAACTCATGGCTGGTATGTTCGCGTCAGATTCAAGGGAAAGACCTATTCTAAGTTCTTTTCCGACAAAAAATGCGGGGGGCGATATTCCAGTCTGCTATCTGCCATATCATGGCGGGATAAAACTGAGAAGAAGCTTGGTAAGATCAGGACGAACAAGCATATTGTAACTGTTTCCAATTCGGTTACCGGAGTCGTCGGCGTACGTTTGAATGAAAAGCTCAATCGATACGAGGTGAGCTGGGTAACAGAGCATGGCAAGCAGGGAAAAACCTCGGTTTCCATCAGGAAGCACGGAAAGAGGGAAGCTTTTAAGCGTGCATGCGCTATCCGGAAGAAAAAGGAAATGGCCCGTTTATCCAGTTCTGTTTAAGCAAACAGTAAAGATATAATCTATCTGTACAAGAGAGGTTGATCGAACACCTTTGTGTGATCGGTTAACCTCTTTTTTTATATAGCCCGAAAATATCAGCCCAACAGTAGAAAAGGTATGATTCCTGGGTTATCAGTGTTTTAATGCCAATAGCCTTGTTTTTATAATTGGAGAAATCCGAACATGGTGGCAAGATAGGCACATTTTTCTGTAAACTGACCCATCTGTTTTCATTCTGGCTGAACGAATGAATAGAGCAGCGAACGTTGTGCAATTAAAAGTCTGTAATTAAATATCCGGATTATGATTGTATGGGAAGCATGGAGGAAGGGGGTGTTTCTTGACCTTTGAGGTGCTATAATAGTAAAAAGAAATTGACTTTTTTAGAAAAATATTGTTTTAAGTAGTGTTTCAAAAAATATGACGGAAACCAGTCCGTGTAAGTTTAATAAAGGAAGAAAAAATGTATGCGATAGTACGTACAGGTGGAAAACAGTATCAAGTTGCCGGTGGCGACAAATTGCGTGTTGAAAAGCTTGAAGGCAATGTTGGTGATACTGTTGAACTTGACGATGTTCTGATGGTTGTCGATGGTGAAGATGTCCAGATAGGTCAGCCGGTTGTTGAAAACGCCAAAGTTGTCGCTGAAATCACAGAACAGGGAAGAGACAAGAAGGTTGTTGTATTCAAGAAGAAAAGAAGAAAGGGCTATAAGCTGAAAAAAGGTCACAGACAGCATTATACAGCTCTGGAAATTAAAGAAATTACTGTTTAATTATTTCCGATGCAGGAATAAATCGGAAATTCTCGCTCAGGGAGTTAATAATGGCACATAAAAAAGCAGGCGGTAGTACCAGAAACGGCCGCGACAGTAAAGGGCAGAGAAGAGGGGTTAAGCGATTCGGCGGTCAAGAAGTGAAAGCCGGGAATATCCTTGTCCGTCAGCTCGGTACCAAGATCCATCCAGGAACAAATGTCGGTTGCGGCAGAGACTATACTCTGTTTGCAAAAGTTGATGGTGTTGTCACTTATGAGGATTTTGGTCACAAGAAAAAAAGGGTGTCTGTTTACCCTGCCGGTTAATCATTTCCGGCGCCGCGATAGGCTTTTTTGCCCTCGTCAGAGTAAAACTCGATTTTGATGTGACAACCGCTAGCGGATTGTTGGTCACATTGAAATCGAGTTTTTTTATTGGGTTTGAGGACATGGAATGATGCTTAGAATTCGATGGTATCAAAGAGTGTTTCAGTAAAGAATAAACAGGCATATGCAAAGGGCAGCAACTGAAGATGGCGTTTATTGATGAGGCAAAATTTCATGTGAAGGCTGGCAATGGCGGTAACGGTTGTGTCAGTTTCAGAAGGGAAAAGTATGTCCCTAAAGGTGGACCCAATGGTGGTGATGGTGGCAGTGGAGGAAATGTCATCATTTGCGCCAGTGACTCCCTCCATTCACTGATTGATTTCAGGTATCGTTCTCATTTCAAGGCGGAAAAGGGCCAACATGGCATGGGGAAGGACCGGCATGGCCGCAATGGAAAAGATTGTGTCATGCTTGTACCTGTAGGCTCTGTGATCAAGGATAGTGAGACCGGAGAACTGCTTGCAGATCTTGTTTTAAAAGGTGACTGTTTTATAGCAGCAAAGGGAGGGGATGGAGGACTCGGTAATAGACATTTTGCTTCTGGAGCCAACCGTACTCCCCGTTTTGCGACCGATGGCAGGGAAGGTGAAGAAAAATGGCTGAAGATTGAGCTGAAGCTGATTGCCGATATTGGTCTTGTGGGATTACCCAATGCCGGTAAATCGACTTTGCTGTCAAAAGTTTCAGCGGCAAATCCTAAAATCGGTGCTTACCCGTTCACTACCCTGGAACCCCAGCTGGGTGTACTGCATTTTAAATATCAGGACCCTTGTATCATCGCTGATATTCCTGGGCTGGTTGAGGGTGCCCATCAGGGTACCGGACTGGGGCATACGTTTCTCAAACACATAGAAAGAACACGGATTCTTTTGCATATAATCGATGCTTCAAGCGATAATGTGGAAAACGATTACCAGATCATAAACCGTGAATTGGTCTCCTACCAGCAGGAGCTGGCAGATAAAACATCTGTTCTGGTCCTCAATAAGTGTGATCTTATAGATAGCAGGACTGTAGCTGAGCTCAAACAATCTTTTAAAAAGAGAGGGATCGAGGTGTTGACCATTTCGGCTCTGGAGGGAGAGGGCATCGAGGAACTTAAAAAATGTCTTGGCGAAATTATTGATCAGGAAGATGCTGCCGTAGACAGGTAATAAGGGTCGTTCATTTGTTCTGCTCGATAGATTTATCCATCTTCTTTGTATGGTGGTTCCAACTTGCACAGTTCGATGGAATACGGTAACTGTAGTGATTGGCCTTACAGAGCCAGGATTGAATAAAGCAGCAGCACTATAGAAATAGACTCCATGAGCACTTCGTCGGAGCGTTCATGGATTCAGGTACAGATTCAGGTGATCATCTATCAGGTGTCGTCGTATGGCCTTTCAAATAAGCAGAGATGACGGATTATATTACCGTCAGACTCTCTTTGACAAAGCAAAAAGAGTCGTTGTAAAGGTTGGTTCTGCCGTTCTGACTGATGGGTCCGGGATTAACCAGGAGGTTGTCGATAATCTTTGCCGCCAACTGGCCTTTCTTCATAACAGCGGAAGAGAAGTAATTCTGGTATCCTCCGGAGCAGTAGCTGCCGGTAGAAAGCGATTGGACTTTTCCGATAGTGCCGCTGTCGGACTGAAAGAGAAACAGGCGCTTGCTGCCATCGGTCAGTCCCGGCTCATGCAGATATATGACGAAACCTTCAGTCATTACGGCAAGAAAATAGGACAGATTCTTCTTACTCATTCCGATCTATCCAACAGAGACCGATTTTTAAATGTCAGGAACACTCTGTTTACACTCTTTCGATTTGGCGTAATTCCTATTGTCAACGAGAATGATACTGTATCGGTCGAAGAGCTGCGTTTTGGCGATAACGATACCCTAGGTGCCTATATAGCCAACCTGATCGAGGCGGACATGTTTATCTGCTTAACCGATGTGGTCGGTCTGTATAGCGCAAATCCCAAAACCGATCCCAATGCCAGACCGATCTATACCGTTGCAGAAATTACTCCGGAAGTCGAAGCAATGGTCGGTAACGTTAAGAGCTCATTAGGTACAGGTGGTATGCAGTCAAAATTGAAAGCTGCGAAAATGGTGGCTGCCGGTGGAGGAAGTTCGTTTATCGGACCTGGACGTGAGAAAAATATTCTGGAACTTCTTTTCAGCGGTAAGATGATCGGCACGTTTTTTCTGCCTCGAAAAGACCGGATCAACAGCAGAAAACAGTGGATAGCCAATATATTAAGAACCAAAGGGGCGCTTGTGATCGATAGTGGCGCTGAACGGGCCATGAAAAAGCATGGAAAGAGCCTGTTGCCGGTAGGAGTTGTAGAGGTGAAAGGATCATTTGGTGTCGGTGACTCTGTTCGAATCGTAAACGAGCAAAATGAGAAGCTTGCTGTTGGACTTGTGAATTACTCTTCTATTGATTTGTTGAAAATAAAGGGATTGGCATCAGAAAAGATTGAATCGGTACTGGGCTTCAAAGACAGTGATGAAATCATCCACAGGGATAACTGTGTTTTTAGCACGCCTGGAACCATGTAGCTCTCAGTCCTGAGGGTGTTCTATTGTTGGTTAAGCTCACCGGACAAACAAAAATAACAGTAAAAGGAATATCGATGAACTCTAACGATCAACTGGAAAAAACAATTATTGAAATGGCTGAAAAAGCAAGAATTGGAGCCCGCTCACTGGCAACACTTTCCTCAACTAAGAAGAACAGTGTCCTCTTGCGGATGGCCGAAGGTTTACGCAGTCAGACTTCATTTATCCAGCAGGAGAATGAAAAAGACCTAAAAAACGGCAGAGAAAAGGGGCTTTCAGTCGCCATGTTGGATCGGCTTGAGTTGTCCGATGCGGTAATTGATTCTATGGTAACAGGAATAGAGGAAGTTGTTGCCTTGTCCGATCCGGTGGGTGAAGTTGAGCAGATGATAAAACGACCGAACGGGTTACTGGTTGGCAGAATGAGAATCCCGCTTGGTGTTATTGGTATGATATACGAATCAAGGCCCAATGTAACTGTCGATGCGGCCGTACTGTGTTTGAAAGCAGGAAATGCAGTGGTTCTGCGTGGTGGTTCAGAGGCCATTAATTCTAACCTGGCTCTGGCAACAGTTCTCCAGGATGCTCTAGAGAAAGAGTCTTTGGATCCGAACGCCATCCAGGTAATCGATAAAACCGATCGGGCTGCAGTGAACTTCATGCTGGCTCAGGAGGAGTCTATCGATCTGATCATTCCACGAGGTGGCGAAGGATTGATCCGGTTTGTGGCCAACAATTCAAAAATTCCGGTGTTAAAACACTACAAAGGTGTCTGCAATATCTATGTTGACAGTGATGCTGATTTTGATAAGGCAACTCCTATCATCATGAATTCAAAGACCCAACGACCTGGGGTGTGCAACGCACTTGAGGGATTACTTATTCATCGGGATATTGCAGATAAGTATCTGCCGGCCATTGCGGAAGAACTCCAGAAAAGCGGGGTAGAACTGAGGGGTTGCAGCCGGAGTAACCGGATTGTCGATTCCATCAAGCATGCCGAAGACAGTGATTGGGGAACTGAGTTCCTCGATTTGATTCTTTGTGTAAAGGTCGTTGATGATATGGATGAAGCCAGATCGTATATAGAGCAATACGGCTCTTTGCATACCGAAGCGATTGTCACGGAAAACTACAGTCGTGCGCAGCAATTTATTGCCCAAATTGATGCCTCGGCCGTAATGGTCAACGCCTCAACAAGGTTCAATGACGGCGGTCAGTTGGGGCTTGGTACCGAGATCGGTATTTCAACTACTAAGCTGCACGCTTATGGTCCAATGGGCTTGAAGGAGTTAACAACCCAGAAATTTGTGGTATACGGTGATGGGC
>CAZLGM010000099.1:0-12171 GCA_964558875.1 uncultured Desulfocapsaceae bacterium | reverse complement strand
CAAAAGATGGAAAACTCTACTTTCGATGTGTCTACCGAATAGGGAAGCTTACGGTCAAAGATATGCGTAACCCGGTTACTAGTCCTCTCGACGTCCTTGATCAAATGACCGGCATCTCATAAGAGTTTGATCGGAAACCAAATTGAGAGTATCCTGGGTATCAACTCTCTTTTTAGATAACCATTTAAACATGTTGCACTCGCACAATACCCAAACAAAATAAATGGTCCCAACCAACCACGAACTGCAACTTGCGCATAACTTTGTCCGCGATACCGGTTGCAATCTTTTTCTGACCGGCAAGGCCGGCACCGGCAAGACAACCTTCCTTCGTTCTTTGCCGGAAAATACCCCCAAGCGGATGATCGTTACCGCTCCCACGGGTGTTGCGGCCATTAACGCCGGGGGTGTAACATTGCATTCCTTTTTCCAGTTGCCGTTTGGGCCATATGTTCCGGGCAGTGAGAGTTATGAACGCAATCGGCAGCGTCATTTCCGATTCAGCAAGGAAAAAAAGCGGATTATCAAAAGCCTTGATCTTCTGGTGATTGATGAGATCAGCATGGTGCGGGCCGATCTGCTGGATGCGGTCGATGCCACCTTGCGTCGTCACAGGCGCAGCAGTGAGCCGTTTGGCGGCGTACAACTGCTGATGATCGGTGATCTGCACCAGCTTTCTCCAGTGGCTAAACAGGAGGAATGGCGGCTTCTGCAAAACTATTACGATTCGGTCTATTTTTTCAGCAGCAGAGCTCTTGAACAGACCAGGCTGGTGACCATTGAGCTGAAGCGGATTTATCGCCAGTCGGATAGTCGTTTTATTGAGGTCTTAAACCGGGTGCGGGACAATCGGCTTGATGAAACCGCCCAGGAAGCTTTGAACAGTCGATATATTCCAAACTATGAACCAAAAGACAGCGATGGTTCCATCACACTCACCACCCACAACGCCAGCGCCGACTCCATTAACCTCAAGAAACTGGAGAGCCTGAAAGGCAAGCAGTGGAGTTTCAACGCAGAAATTGATGGAGACTTCCCGGAGCACACCTATCCGACCGCGAACAATCTACATCTGAAAGAAGGCGCCCAGGTGATGTTTGTCCGAAACGATCCGTCCTCCGACAAGCGCTACTTTAACGGTAAAATCGGTGCCGTAACACGCATTTCACAAAGCCGAATTTCTGTTCTCTGTCCTGGAGAGCAAACGCCCATTGAGGTTGAACCGCTTTGTTGGGAGAATATTAAATACACATTTAACGACAACAACAAAGAGATCGAAGAGGAAACGATCGGCAGTTTTACCCAATATCCTTTAAAGCCGGCCTGGGCCATTACCATCCATAAAAGTCAGGGTCTTACATTTGACAGGGCCGTTATTGACGCCAAAGCGGCCTTTGCCCATGGCCAGATCTATGTTGCGTTGAGCCGTTGCCGAACACTGGAAGGATTGGTTTTAAGCTCTCCCATCTCCACCACAACTGCCCAACCGGATGAAGCCTTACTCCATTTCGATCAGCAGGGTCGTCAAAATCCACCATCTGCAGATCTGCTGCAGGGAGAGAAAAGGAGTTACCAGCAGCAACTGCTTTTAGACTGTTTTGATTTCTCGGCTCTTAGAAACCGTCTGAACTACCTCGTCCACCTGTTTACAAGACACAACCGGGTCATTCAACCTCTTGGTAATATCGACCTGGATCAGTTGAAAATGAGGGCCGGCCATGATATTTTCATGGTCAGCGACAGCTTCAAACGCGAATTGCAAACTATTTTCAGTTCTAATACTCTGCCGGAATCCGACCCCCATACTGTTGAACGTATTGCCAAAGGGTCTTGCTGGTTTCAGGAGAAGCTAAAAGACATTTTCGAAGGACCGTTGACCAATCTGGGTTTTGAAACGGATAATGCTGAAATCAGGAAACAAATTAACAGAAGCCTCAATGAGTTGAACAAAGAATTCCGGGTGAAACTGGCTGCTGTCCATTCCTGTGAGAACTCCTTTTCCCCGTCAAATTACCTGCGAGCCGTATCGGCCGCTGAGATCGATTTTCAGCCTGAAAAACCAAAAAAGGAGAAATTACCCGAATATTCCGAGCAGGATATTGATCACCCTGAGTTGTTCGCCCTGTTAAGACAATGGCGAACTGATACCGCCCAAAAAGAACAGGTTGCTCATTTTCAGGTGATGTATCAACGGGTCCTGATCCAAATTGTGATCTATCTGCCCGACAACCTGACTGATCTCCAAAGAATCAAGGGTGTCGGTCCTAAAACTGTCGGAAAATACGGTGATGAAATTATTGATATGGTTGCCGCCTATCGCAGAAAACATGGCATCACCGAGGTGATATTGCCCGAAGCGCCGAAAACGGTGGAAAAAGAGACAAAACCCCAGCCGAAAAAAAACCCGCCTGCCAGGAATACCGCTGAAATCAGTTTTGATCTGTTCAATGAAGGAAAGAGTATCGAGATGATTGTGGAGGAAAGAGGGCGAACTCGCGCCACCATTGAGAGGCACCTCTGCTTTTTTATTAAAAGTGGAGAGCTGGACGTTAATCGGCTGCTGTCCTCTGAGAAACAGCAGAAGATCACCAAAGTGTTGGAGACCGTTCAGACCACTAAGCTCAAAGAATTAAAAGAAGCGCTGGGTGAGGGTATCTCATACGGTGAGATAAAGATTATGCTGGCTCACCAGAAACACCTGGAGTTGTAACATTCATGTCTCTGCCTCAAAGAAGATGCTCATGAGGTTACTTCGTCGTTTCACTCCTCGTAACGACTAAATGTAAACCGTCGTCGCGAAGGAGCAAAGCGACTGTGGCGATCTCATAAAATAAGACTCCTGCCAATATCACCTTCTCAGGGAAGCTTTGGTGAATTTACTTGTTGGAACGGATGTCTTCAAGTCGATGGAGTCCAGGTGGTATTCGGTTCCACCGCCTCTTGCCAGCATATCCTTGAAAAAGATGACCTTTGGGTACCAACGGTCTTCAAGATGAAACACATCCTTAACCACATGGGTTTTCAGGAGTTTGCCGCTTTTTGCCATCAGATGCGACCTGATGGCCAACCAGCGTTCTGAATCCACCCAGATCCTGCGCTTGGCATATGACACATCCGACCTGTTGGCTGTCAGTTCGAGAACGAAGCAGGGACGTTCTCCGACGTTTTCCTCGTCGATGACCACAGCTGTGTAATCCTCTTCCAGCGAGTCGTTGCTCATCATATCCTCGTATGAAAGATCTGAACCCATGACCGATTGCTTGAGGAGATGGCCGGAAATGGCAATAATGCGGTCATGGGGTTCGGGAGTATAGGTCCACAGTTTGTCACCCAGTTTGAGCATTTTTTTACCCTTCTCCCGCGGCGGGCTGAGATATTCTGAAAAAGATTGATCTTCTCCCAGGATCCAGGACCTGGAGGTGATGGTTCGGGTACCGGATCGGCCATGGATGATCATGGTGGCGGTAACTATTGCGTGCTCCAGGACCTGGTTGTCATCAACACGCTGGAGGATTTGAACGGCTGACAGTTTCTGGGTACCAGACACAGGTGTGGCGACACACAAGACGCAGCACAACAGTAGAACCAAATATCTCCATCTCATACTTCAAGCTCCTTGAACAGTGAAGCGGTGCTTCGTTTATAGACGCCGATGCCGGCAAGCGTTGTACCGATAACAACCGAGATAATACCTGGAATAAAACCGATAAAAAATCCCTCAAAGGTCACTTTTGCCCGCAGGATCGGAGACATCATGATGGTTGACGCCTGCATCATCTCGGTAATATCGATACCGACTTCCTGCAGATAGAGACAAAAGGCCATGCCAAGCAACGTGCCGATAGTTGAACCGATAATACCGACAACCAGTGATTCGTAGATCAGCCACCGTATGATCTCCCCCTTGGATTCGCCCATGGCCAACCGAACACCAATCTCACCATAACGTCTGAGGCCGGACATCAGCCCCGCATTCCAGAGCACCACAACCATCACCAGGATCATGGCGCAGATGATGATGGCGATATACACCTCTGCCAACTTAAAATAATCGCCAAATCCTCCCTGATCCACGAGAGACATTACAGTTAACAGGTTGCCTTCGCCATCCTTTCGGGGCTGCTGTTGAAAGCTCTGTTTAACTGCCTCGGAAAGCTCATTATCGAAATAACCGATCGAAAAAAATCCGAGCAGCTCCCCGGTAGCGTTTTTCATATCCAGGGCGTATTGAATATCTGAAATATCACCAAACACCATATTTCTATCCAGGCCGGGCATGCCGTAATGAAAAACACCCACAACGATAAAATTATGGATGGCCATGCTGCCGGTGGCTGTTCCGCCGATAACGGTTGCCGTCTCGCCCAGTTTTATATTCAGGTTTTTCTTCAATTCACTGGAAATCAGCAGTTCTCCCGGTTGGTTGGGCAGCCGACCTTGGGTAATTACATTTTGTAGATCAAATCGTTCGATCTCACCGGAGGAGGGAGAAAGCAGATCAATTCCGAGCCCCATTATCGGTCCCTGGGAGCGGGTTTCACCATGCTCATCAGGGATATCCAACAGGCCGCCGAAACGGATTCTCGGCACCCATTGTATATCGAAATCCTTTTCCAGACCTTTAATCACACTCGACAACTGCTGAATGGCCAAATCGTTGGGAATCTGCTTGGATATTTCCGCGTAGTCGCTGGTCATCACCTTGACATGGCCCGTGTCGAGTTTGCTGCTGGTGGCCAGCATATCGCCAAACACACCCCTCAAGTAGCCATACATGGCTGTGGTAAGAAATACCCCGAGGGTAATGACCAGAATCGGCAGCATGCTTCGATGGCGGTCGCGCAACAACCCTTTGATGATGAAACTCAGCATTATTACACCTTCCCCCTGATGGCATCGGTAGCCTTCATTTTTGAAATCCGCCTGGCCGGCAGGAAACTGACAACAATCACCGAGAGCATCAGAATTGCCAGGGTCAGTGCGAAGACTCCGGGCGCATAGCTGGTATAAAGGGTGGCTCCCATGGCGATGCCGAATTCATCGATCACTTCCGCCGGATAGGTGATGCCGACAATTGAGGTGTAGGCGATCAACGGAATTCCCCAGACCGCCCCAACCAGTAACGCCAGCAGCCCGTGCATGCTGCCCTCAATTGTAAACAGCGTCACCACTTCAAAGCGGTTCATGCCCAGGGCCATCAGGGTGCCGATCTCTTTTCTGCGTCTGAAAATGGCCAGCACCTGGGTATCGAAAATTGCCAGCAGCCCCATGGCCATCAAAATGATATACAGAACGATTCCGCCGACCTGTTTTGATTGGTAGATGGCATATTCATCTGCCAGCAGGAAGTCGAGATTCTTTAAAACAAACGAGTCGTCTTCGATCGTGGTGGGAGTGTAATGCTTCTTAGTGATGATGTAAGAGCATTGCTGCGGAGCACCGACCATCTGCCGCAATTCCTCTATGGGCAGCCAGAGCTGGGCGAAATCAAGACCGGGAACCACCGTTGACATGATATGCACAATCTCCACATCGGCGGCATCAAAAGTACCGTCTACATCCCGCCAGCGAACAGTCACCGTATCGCCGATGTTCAAGTGAGAATCCCTGGCCATCCGCTCACCGATCATCACCGGGATCATCTCCTTTTTTATAAGGGCACTGGTGGGAATATTGATAATATCCTGGGCCGGGTTGATACCTCGAAGAACAGCCGGTTGAGCCCTGCCGTGTGGAAAAACAGATCCTTGAACAAGCAGCACAGGCGTGGCCTGGCCATCAGCCATCTGCTGTTGCAGATCCGGACCAGGCACACCATGACCATCTTCCAGGGAAAGTGGATCATACGGGTCGTACAGTCTGTGCCAATACTGGCCGCCGCCGTAATCTGCATCGACGGAGGCGGTAATCATCTGCTGCAGCATGCCCATATACAGCCCCTGCATCCAGATGACAATCACAAAACCAAACGACAGGGCACCCACGTTCAGCCAGGTGCGAAGCCCCTTTCCCAGGATGTTGCGCAATGCAAGTTTTACAAGAACCTTCATGGCAAATCTCCCTGTCTTACAGGCACAACTGGTTCATCGGCAACGATCCGGCCGTCCAGCAGGGTGATTTTTCGCCGCAGATAGTCGATGACCTTCTGGTCGTGGGTCGAGAACAGAAAGGTTGTGCCAAGACTCTCGTTGAGTCTGGCCATCATCGCCAGAATATTATGGGAGTTTGGCGCATCCAGGTTTGCTGTCGGCTCATCGGCCAGAACAATCCTCGGCTTCTTCACCATGGCCCTGGCAACAGCAACACGCTGGCTCTCACCGCCTGATAGCTGGGCCGGCTTCGAGTCTTTTTTGTCAAGAAGCCCTACCCATTCCAACGATTCGTGCACCGCATCCTGCCGCTCTTTCTCGTCCATACCGGAAATCAACAGGGGAAACTCCACATTTTCATAAACCGAATAGACCGGCAGCAGGTTATAGGTCTGGAAGATAAAGCCTATGGTTGTTTTTCTTAGCTTTGCTGCTTCATGATGCTTGAGGGTTTCAACCCGGTCGCCGAGTACACGAATAGAACCGCTGCTAGGCGTATCGAGCGCGCCGATGAGATTGAGCAACGTTGTCTTTCCCGAGCCGCTTGGCCCCACAAATCCCAGGAAGTCTCCGCCAGAGACATCAAGGTCAATATCTTTTAAAGCGGTAAACAGCCCGTCTCCCATGGGAAAACTTTTACTCACTCCCTTGACTTCAATGACGATCGTTTTGTCCATGTTTGTTTACCTGCTGATGAGAAATACGAGTTAATGGTTGAAGACTAACATTAATTGTATACCGTTGCCTGAAAAGCCTAAAACATCGCTCTGGTCTGACTCTTCGGGCGCAAAGACAATACCCAGACTGAGCAACCAGTCATCGTATGTTCTGGTCCAGTTCAGATAATGATAGCTGAGGAAGTGCTCCCAGGAATAGATCTGGATCAATTGAAACGAATCGAGGATGGACAGCGGATAGCTGAATTGTAATGCGCTTATATGGTCTGTCTGCTCCCAGCCTGCAGGATCATCAGACAATGTCGTCACAAGGTGCTCCGCCATCACATAAATACCGTTGCCAACCTCGACGGTATAATCTGTGCCAAGGGTGAGCAAACTCAGCCAATTGTTTCCCGACAGCGATCCCGCACCCTGGTCGATCAGCACATACTCAAACCAGACGCCAGGGCCCAGATCCCACTTACCGTCCAGCCCCAGTCTCTTTTCGACGAGATCTTTTCCCACATCCTCATCGGAAAAGCCAAGCCGCTCTGTCTGCCGGGCATGGAAGCTCAACGCTATTTCCCCGGACTCGAGCGGGTATTGGAACCGTCCGCCAGCCTCCACACTCTCCTCTTTGGTGGCCACCTGTTCATACCCCTTGGGATCGTCGTTGCCATAAAGAGCCCAGAGCCAGATGTTGGCGTTATTGTCAAAGAAATAGCGATACCTGAGAGCTGTTGTCCCATCGGTGGCCCGTAGTAGGTCGGTCGGTCTGATCTGATCAAACCATCGTAAGGAGCGTAAAATAAGGGCGGGACCAAAATTGATTTTCTGCAGGCCAAGCCTGATATCGCTTTGGGGGGTGGTTAATCGGGTATTGAGACGATAGATGCTGGCCGATGTTTCGGTATCCGTTTGCGAGCCGCTTTCAAACCCGGCGTCAGCCACAACGGAAAGGTTGATATCCCATAACAATTCGCCAAAGAGTTGCTGCACCGTCACCTCGGGCAGGTACCTGACTATCGTACTGCTCTGCCACCCATCTATTGTATGCAGGCTCTGGTGTTTAAGAGAAAGAAGGCCGGAGAAATCTAATTTGAAAGAACCTTGCGCATTACCGCACCAGGAGGGGACAAAAATTATCAGACAGATTAGGCACCCTGCAAACCTGTTCATACATCCACCATTGTTTTTCCTGCCGGCTGGCAGGAAATGGGGGTCGGTTTTTCAAAAAAGAGCCACTAAATGGACTTCTCTTGGAACATGCAGATCGTGTTCTTTCAACAATGCTCCAGCCCTCAATTGAGAAGTGCTTCTATTTTCAGTGTACTCCTTTTATCCTGTTTTCACCAGGAATGGTAACTATGAAAATGCGTCGGAAAGTTGGGATTCGGAAGTCGGTATCGGTATCGGTATCGGGATCGGGATCGGATTGCAATCGATTTTCGATCCCGATTCCGATTGTTCTACGTAACCTTATGGGAGCATAATGGATACTGGTGATAGGCGAACATTAAATAGGCAGAATATGCATCTCCTGCTGGATGGGATGGTCGCCCTTGACAAGCAGGCCGTTGCGTCCGTCGATGGAGAGAGGATCGCCATAGTTAATACGGGTACCGTTGATCTCACAGTACTCTTTGGACTCGTACACTTTGAGATCCTTGCAGCCGACCACACATGTTTTCTCCAACCGTACGGCGACCACCGAGGCATGAGAGGTCTGGCCGCCCCTTGAGGTCAGCAGACCATCGGCCTGATCGATTTCAATAATATCTTCCGGCACCGTATCCTGCCGGATGAGGATAAGCGGGGTTTCCGGATCTTCCCGGCGTAATTCCATGATGTTTTCCGTTGTAAAAACAGCCCGGCCCGAAAGCGCTGAACCGGAAACACCGACGCCCCGGCCAAGTAACGACTTTTCAATCTCTTTGGAATCGACAAAGACCTTCAGACGTTCTTTTTTCTTGATGGTGATCATATCCCTGGTCTGCAACAGATACAGGTCCTCAGCTCTAGGCCCTTCAAAGGTGAACTCGATCTCCTGGGGATTCCACAACTTTCCATAGACCAGCTCCCGGGAAATAGCCAAAAGGCTTTCGTAAATCTCAGGGAACCGCCGTTCCAGAGTTTCATCGACGTTACGGCCGTCCAGCTCCGCCTGCTCAACGGAAATGGGACAACTAACCACCAGGCCGGAGACTATATCCTCGCCCTGATCCCCATAGGCGTAATCGCCCCACAGGGCAACCCGCCGCACCTTGCGATAGGGATGGGAAGTGAACAACACACCGGAGCCTGCCTTATCGCTACGGTTGCCAAATACCATCTCCTGGACGGTAACAGAGGTACCCCAGGATTCTGACAGATCCATGACTTTACGATAATCAAGAGACTTGGTCGACTTCCAGGAGCCCAAAACTTTCTCTACAGCTCCGATCAACTGCAGCCACGGATCTTCCGGTACTTCCAGACCACGATCCAGGATCAGATCACGGTAGGCCAGAGCCAGTTCACGCATCTGGGCTGGAGTGAACTGGGATTTAAGATCGACCTCGTGCTTGGCTTTGGCCTCATCCATCAGTACCTGGAAATCCTCCCTGTCCATACCAAAGTTCATGGCCCACGACTGGAGGAACCGGCGATAGTTATCCCATGAAAGATATTCATTGCCGCCACTTTTCAGACATTCATTGATCAGATCTTCATTGAGACCGACATTGTGGATAGTTGCCATCATACCCGGCATGGAGATAGCGGCGCCGCTGCGAACGGAGAGTAAAAGCGGCTTTTCAGGCGAGCCGAACACCTTGCCAGTCAGTTTCTCTATGACAGTGAGGGAATCACGCACTCGCCGCATAAACTCGTCCCTTGCCTTGGAAAAATCCTTAATTACCGGCCAACAACGGAACACCTCTGTGGTGACGATAAACGCCGGAGGCACCTTGACTTTCTTCTCTCTGGTCAGTGTCATCAGGTTGAAGCCTTTATTTCCCAGGTGAATCAGATCACGGGTATAAGGATTGGACTTGTGGAGCAGGGAAATAGCCTTTTCCGGGTTGTAAGTCATCAGAAGATCCAGTTTCTCCTCATCGAGTACATCTTTCTGGCTCTCCAGGGTCTGGATGATGCGGACGATAAAATTATCCAGATGCTGCAGGCCGAAGGTAGAGGCAATCAGATCCCGCAGAAAGGCCTCGGACAACATATGAGTGCGGTTGTTCTTGCCCGCCATTCGGATCTGTGCCCGATACTTGGTCAGTAAATTATCAGGGGAAATCTGGGGGATAATGATGGAGAGATTATTCTGGTGAGCATTGGTATAAAAAGTGTAAATAATATCTTTCACACCTTCGGACAGCCCCCTGAAGATATCGAGATACTGAGTATAGGAAAATCGCCTGATTTTGAGTGAACTTACCAGTAAGGCCAGGTGGATTTCGAGCCGGCGGGAAGTGATGCCGTCAATTTCCAGCGCCCGCATATAGAGTTTAATGCATTTTACAATCCGGTAAAAGGTGGCCTGGGTGATAAAGGAAAGATTAACAATCTCCGGCAGCTTTTCCAGGTAGATATTAGCCAGGTTCTCAAGCCTGAAGGTGAGGCTTAAGCTGTCGAACTTCTTTTCCCGATAACGACCATATACCGATGGAATGTCAACGGCTATATGCCGCTTATAGTAGATATCCTCTTTTGCTTCGAAATGCTCTTCGGAGAGGATGATTTTCTTCAAGCTCTCAAGGGTCTTAAGCAGTGTCTTCAGGCACACTTCGGTATTGCAGTTCTCAAGTTTTTCCAGCAAATTACCCATTTCCGGAAAACCGGCTCTCTCCGCCTGGTGCAATTCGGACCTGAGTTCCTGAAAACCAAGATTGTACTTCTGATACAGTAGCTTATACATTTTAACCAGCAGATTGAAACGATTTCGCTCAGCCTCTGAAATGTCTGATTGGCGTTCAAGGAAGTCGTTGCGCTGCCGGTCATTCCAATTGAGAATATCCTGCATTGAAACAAAGCCGAGCTGTTTGGTGATCCGATCGGCCAGTTTGTGCTGCTCATCAAAAAAGGGCCCGCCGACTTCGATTTCCGAATAGACCTCATCGGGCAGAAAAGATTTCAACAGTTTTTTCTTGCCGCTTTTCCAGTACAGAAAAATGGCCTGGATAAAATCAACAATCAGGTTGGAACTCTCCACATGGCTCTGCTTGCGGAGAAAATGGATCAGCCTGTCCTGGCGGTTATGGATCTCATCGAGCTCAGTGGACACATCCCGCAGATCGCCTTCTGCACCGATTTCATTAAAGAAAACCGGCATCAACTTGGTGAATTGCTTTGTCAGATTATAAATCGGTTCAATTGGATGATTGAGCAGTTCGGTAATATCACGCTGGAACAGGTCGGTATCCTTGACGCAGGTTCCGGTCAGCTTGATATTGATAATCAGGGCGGAGAGTAGAGTGGAGCACCATTTAGGCTCCTGCATGATCAGGCTGAGCCAAACCCTGATATTGGCCAGATGGGATGGATTGGTGATCGGTTGCCAATCTTCGTCCACACCCATAACATTGGCATATTGGAAACCAAAGCCCACCGTCTGCCAAAGGAAGGTTTCCACCATCCTCGAATTACCACGGTCGAATATTTCGCCACCCAGGACCTGGATACATTGCAGGGAGGTGTGCGGATATTTGCGGACATTAACCTTCAACAGGTCAAAGGTGGTCAGCAGAAACTCTTCAATCTCTTCAAAACTCTGTTGACGGACCAGCTGCACCAGACTGCGGTTAATTTCTCTGAGTGTCTCTTCGTGGATCAGGTAGAGTCCGTCTGTATCCATGATGCGAAAGAGAAAGAGCAGCTTTCTGTTCTCGGCAAAGCGACCGACACTCAGCTCATGGTCGTGGTTAGAGGTGTCCAGTCTTTCGTCCACATTGGCCAGTCGGCTCGGAATCTCCTTATGATAGCGGACGATATCGATATGGGCGGGCAGCTCCAGCAGGTTAGCCAGGGCGCCAAACGAATCGCCAGCCGGATCGATCATATCGAGCTGTTTGAGATATTCCCGAATAGAGCTATGGGAGATGGCGTTAAACACCGTTTCCGAACGGAAATCGTTGCACAGAACACCGCATCGGTCGAGAAACCACTGCCTGGGATCGCCTTCGGACAGCCAGTACTTGTAATTCAAGCGGAAGATGATCCGCATTAATTCGACCAGCGGAGAAAAGTCGAAAGCAAGCGTTCCGTTTTCACTTAATTTCAGCAGTCGCTCAGCCAGCTTTTTCATGGGATGCTGGCCCTGAACAATGCGCATCAGCGCTTTAGGCTCCTCAGACTCCAGGACAGCCAACTCGTTAAAAAAATGGTTGAGAACACTCTGGAACCTGAGAAGATCGTCTCCATCGAAGAGATTGATCATC
>CAZLGM010000098.1:0-12196 GCA_964558875.1 uncultured Desulfocapsaceae bacterium | reverse complement strand
CCATTGTATTATCTGATCATCTGAAGGGAGAGGTATGAGCGAAGTTTCAGAACAGAATGGACATATCGTCAGCTACAAGCTGTTTATCATAGTCTGGATCGTGTTGGTGATCCTGACCGGGGTTACAGTGGCAGCGGCTAAAGTTGACCTGGGAGCGTTAAATGTCTGGGTGGCGTTGACCATCGCCTCACTCAAGTCGGGCCTGGTGGTTGCTTTTTTTATGCATATGAAGTACGAGCGGCCGCTTTTCAAGATCTGCCTTGTGGCAGCACTGGCGATCCTGGCCATTTTTATCGGCTTTACTTTTTTCGATGTTCTTTACCGGTAAGGGGTAGATGTGAATCCGGAAATGGTTACAACAGTCCAAGCAGTAGATCCTGTATTCTACTTTATCTTCGGCATCAGCATAGTGATGCTGATAGGAATCGCTGCGACCATGATCTGGTTTGTTATACGGTATAACCGTAAACGATGTCCGGTGCCGGAATCACAAGTGGATCACAACCTCTGGCTGGAGATTACCTGGACGATCATCCCGACTTTTATCGTACTGCTGATGTTCTGGTTCGGCTGGGAAGGGTATCTTTCACTGAGACGGGTTCCGGATAACGCGATACCAATACAGGCCAATGCCCGCATGTGGTCGTGGCTCTTTACCTATGAGAATGGCAAGACGAGCGACAAACTGTATGTACCGGTAGGTAAACCGGTCAAGGTGAAGTTGATCGCCGATGACGTACTGCACAGTTTTTATGTGCCGGCGTTCCGGGTTAAACGAGACTGTGTGCCAGGCATGGAAACGTATGCCTGGTTCGTAGCCGAAGAGGCCGGCTCTTATAATGTGTTCTGTGCAGAGTATTGCGGGGTCGGTCATTCCGAAATGTTGACGACTGTAGAGGCAATTCCGGAAAAAGAATTCAACACCTGGTTGAAACCCGTAGAGGCAGACAAACCGCATCCTGGAAAAGCTCTGCTGGATAAGCATCGTTGCCTGGGCTGTCATTCACTGGATGGTTCCAAAAAAATGGGCCCGACACTCAAAGATATTGCCGGACGGGAAACGGTCCTGGTGGTCGATGGTGCTGAGAAAAATATTCAGGCCGACCGAGAGTACATCCTCAGGTCGATCCTTGAGCCAAAAGCTGAGATCGTTAAAGATTATCGTCCAATAATGCGGTCATACAAAGGAAAAGTTGATGAAGCAGAATTACATAGCATTGTCGATTTTCTGATGTCCGGTGACAAAGAGGCTGCTCCCGTCCTGGATGGGAATAAGCTGCTGGAAGAAAAGAAATGTTTTACCTGCCATTCAAAAGATGGCAGCAAAAAGCTTGGCCCGACGTTCAAAGGGATCTTTGGCCGCGAAGTAACTATAGAAAAGGATGGCAAGGCGATGACCTTGACCAGCGACAGGGAATATCTGCACCGAGCTATATCAGATCCGAAGTCTGAGGTTGTTGCCGGGTACCGGCCGATCATGCGTAAATTTAAACTGTCTACAGAAGAAGTCGATGCAATTATTGACGCATTGGAGGCATTCAAGTAAATGTTCAGTCGTTTAACCCGCCTGCATCTTTCGTTACTTGTCGCTTTCTCGGCACTGGCCGGCTTCCTGTTTCATCCGGCTGAGCCACAACCCGCACAAGGTTTTTTGTTATTCGTGGGGATATGGCTTCTTTCTGCAGGAGCATCGGCTTTAAACCAGGCACAGGAAAGGGATGTCGATTCAAGGATGGAACGGACCCGGAACCGTCCGCTGGTAACCGGTTGTATGTCACTCTCTTCCGGCCTGATAATCGCAGTTATTTTGATATCTGGAGGCCTTCTTTCACTCGTTGCAACCGGATCGCAGACAGTCGTCCTGCTCGGACTATTTTCACTTATCTGGTACAACGGTGTTTATACCCATCTTAAAAAAGTGACTGCTTTTGCTGTTCTGCCAGGTGCTCTTTGCGGGGCTTTACCGCCAGTCATGGGCTGGGTATTAGCCGGTGGCGGCATGGTTGATTACCCAATCCTGATGTTGGCAGCAATAATCGTACTCTGGCAGGTGCCTCATTTCTGGCTGCTGGCACTGGCATATCCGGAAGATGCCAGGCGAAACGGATTGCCCGATCTCTTTTCCCGTATCAACCCTCTTCAACTGCGTCGTTTAAGCATTGTCTGGATTGGTGCTTTACTGGTAGGAATTACCTGTACTAACCTTGTTGGATTGCTCCAGGCTGATTTGAGCAGGATTGGAGTGATTATTGGTATGTTGCTGCTGGCTGGCGCACTGGTTCGATATCATCGCAGTAGTCCTGAACCTGCAGTAAGTATGCGCCTTTTCGTACAACTTAACCTGTTCATGACGCTCTGGCTTGTTGTTGTTGCTGTAGATCGTTTTACAGTCTAAACAAAGAGACAACTGTAAATGTTTGAAACCGGCGCTATCATATTTACCTTCTCCCTGATACCTGCAAGCTTGTTTTTTCCTAGTTCAAAAGATTTTTTCTATGAGTCCGTTGATGGTGGCCGATAGGGTTATGAAGAGTGAGGTGTCTGATCTGATTGACCGTTCAGAGCCCCGATGAAGTCGTTCGAATAACATCACTTCACCATCACCTACAGCCGGCTTAAAAGTACCGCGGCGTTAATTCCACCAAAACCGGAATTGCATGAAAGAATTGACGGATGCAATAATTCCAGCTGCCGGCTGCCTGAGAGCCGCATGTTGCTCTTTTCATGGGTGGCAAGCCCGACGGTTGGCGGCAGACAATTTTCCTGCAGGCTTTTCATAGCCAGAATAATTTCGATGCAGCCGGCACCGCCAAGGCAGTGACCGATGCATCCTTTTACCGAACAGACGGGAGTCTGCTCTGGCAGGCAGCGATCAAAGGCCAGCAGTTCCATGGCATCGTTGTAGACGGTGCCTGTGCCATGGGCATTGATGCCGCCGATGGGGATGGTCGTTTTGGATTGCAGCTCCTCCAGAACTCGAATTAAGCCGCTTGCATTCCGGCAGGGGGCGGTGATATGGGTGGCATCGCAGGAGATCGACCATGATTCGAGCCGGCAGGGATGGATCCCTTCTGCTGAATGATCCGGTCTTTTGGCTGTCAACAGAAGCCAGCAGCCGCCTTCACCTAAGGAAAGGCCGTCGCGTTGTTGGTCAAAGGGTCTGCAGGGAGCAGGAGACAGCCCTTGGAGACTGGTAAAACCTCCCACAACAAAATGGGAAAGAATATCAAGCCCAACGACTAGCGCCTGATCGGTTTCCCCGCTGCTGATCCGCATTCCGGCCTGGATAACCGCTATTGTTCCTGAGGCGCAGGCAGCGCTGACAATCGATGCTTCTCCTTTTAATTCCAGACAGGCGCGGATCTGTTCGCCAAGTTGCCAGATTTGACCCGAATCGGTAGCTCGATCGGTCAGCAGCTCATCGACTGCCCCTTTGGTCGATGCGCAGATAAGTGGCGTATCCTCAGGTAATGGCGGCAAGTCTATAAAAAGGTGGTCGAGAAGTTCGTCCAGCCTGGCCGCCGTTCCAACCGGTTGCTTTAACCCTGGAATGATCCCCAAAGGAAAATCGGTTTCCAGCAAACCCGTATCCGTATGGAGTGCAGTGCGACCGGCCAGAAGTGTTGACCAGGTATGATTCAGGGAACCTGCTCCTGTGAGCATCCCGCCTGCTGTCAGATATACCTCTCTCATTTTATATTCCAGTCCCCGTTTTTCCACTTTTCCCGAAACTCATTGATCCATGACGGTGGGACCAGCAATATTGTACCATCAGGTTCGGTAAAGACCTGGATGGTATATCCGCTGGCACAGAGGATGTCTTCCTGATTGAAGATTCGATAAGAAAAATCAAGCCGAAGGGCCTCGTTCCAGTGCAGACAGGTCTGGATTCGGATGGATTCATCAAAGCGAAGTGGAGATTTGAAATCAACATGCATTTGGACAATCGGTGCCGGTGTCCGGTTTGCCATAAAGCGCTGATACGTCAGGCCATACCGATCGCCGAAGCGGATTCGCCCATCTTCAAAATAGCTGATATAGCGGCCATGCCACACTATACCGATACTGTCTACTTCTTCGAAACGTACCCGGGTGGTTGTTTCTGCACACAGAGGCGACGGGTCATTTGTGTTTGTTGTGAAATATTGTTTGGCAAAACCCATGTTATACCTTTTGGGATAAATCTTGTTTGAATACTCACGAATTCAGTGTTCAACAAAGGAAAAAGTACATCGACCACTGCTGATGGTTGTATCGTCCTTTTTTTTCAGTATGAAATCGCAATCAACCCGGTTTT
Source organism: uncultured Desulfocapsaceae bacterium (assembly GCA_964558875.1). Taxonomy (GTDB): domain Bacteria; phylum Desulfobacterota; class Desulfobulbia; order Desulfobulbales; family Desulfocapsaceae; genus CAZLGM01. Next base: position 7,899 of record CAZLGM010000098.1, on the reverse strand, counting down.
CCAGGGTTGTGATTTTCAGCTCGACCCCAAACCGGTGTTCGGGTTCCACGATCTGGCGGAATTTGGTTTTATCAAATTTTTCCGGAAATAACGAACATTGCAATCCTTTTTCCGCCAACAGCCGGACAAGTGTTAACTGGACGACTGCCGGCAGGATCGGCTGTCCGGTAAAGTGTCCTGAAAATCCTGTAAATGAAGTTGGAAAACTCCATTTTGCGAAAATGTTCAGCCGGTCCGGCTCAGGTGATTCGGTCCGGTGACCGAGGCAGCAGTCTATGATTTCTTTTTCCAAAGGGTTCATTGTTGTGTGTCTGGCTGTTCAACGTCATTAAATTCTATTCGTACACCATACCAGGGCTGCGAGAAACGTATGGCAGCCGGGCTGTCCGCAACCCTGCTTAAATACTTAATGGTGTACAGTGTAAACGGACCGGATGTCAGGGATTTTACGATATCGTTTTTACCTCGTTCTTTACAGAGTTTGAAGAAAAAAGTGTGACTGCAGGGCATGTTTGCCGGTTCAAGAAAATAAATTTTTGAAAGAGCTGAGCCAAGATAGTTTGGCAGACCGCTGTCGATGATCCTGGCTATTCCACTTTGATTGCTGATCTTGCCGCTTCGGTCAACCTGAGCCCGGGCCAGGGTGATTCCCGACCCATCGAGTAGAACGTATTGGAGCGAGCGTTGTTCAAATTTAATTCCCAATAGTCCTGAAAACAGGGGTTTGGACCACCGAAAAAAGCGGATTTTCCAAAAGACAGATTGATCCTGGGAAACTGCCGGGTCCGATGGGCCAATATTCCTGGTATGGGGCAGACTACAGCCGACGCAGCTAAAAAGGAGCCAGAACAGAAGAATGATCCTTAATATGTATGTAAAGCTGCTGTTCATGACTTTTTTCTGGGAGAAGAGGGGAATCCGAGAATACATGGTGTAATCAAGACTGCAGTTGGCCAGGCCGCGCCGATACCCATCAGAACCGTTTTACCGAGACTATACAAAGCTGGATGCTGGGCAAAGCAGAGGACACCGAAACCAATCAGTGAGCTGGCGGCACAGATCGACACTGCTGCCGGGGAAACCGAAGAGGATTTTCCTTCTAAAGAGCAGACCATGAATATACCATAATCGACGCTGAGACCGATGACCATAATGCCCATGAGCAGATGCATCATATTCAGTTCCGCCCCATCGATATAACTGAAAATGGCCATTGATGACAGTGCTGAAAGTACGGGCGCCAGAACGCCGGTAACTTTTCTGGTTGTTCGGAAAATGAATACCACAATAACCAGGATCAGGCCGCCTGCCCCGAGAGTGAGACGAAGGATGTCCTGCTTAAGCAGTGTTTCAACAGTCTTTCTCCACTTGCTGTTCGAGATAAGTGTGATTCCTGGCAACCGGTCAAGTTCGAGCAGTGGCGCTGACAGGCTACCAGAGGTGTCAAGTGTTGTCGAGATCAGATAGGATGGCGAAGATCCCTGCCGACCCATTTCCTTGACTTCTTTGATCATTGAAGAGATGATCGGCTGCAGGGGGGTATCGGTATAAGAGTTGATGGTTATCGGTTTTGTGTCACCGCTCAGCCATGAAAAAAAAGGATTGAATGGTTGGACCGCAAATCCCTGCTTGATTGCCTGATCGGAAAACCGGTTGACAAATGATACCCGTTCTTGTTCCCAGAATGATTTCCAGGTACTGATATTTTTTATCTGGATCTCAGAGGGTGGCAACAATGGTGCCATGGATTGAAAATCAAAATTATGATGCTTAAGTGTCATATAGATAGCCCAGTTGCGTCCCAGTGCCTCGTCCATGGTTTTTCCCCGGGCGACCAGAAAACCTTGTTCTCCCCGCTGTTTCCAAGTTGTTTTGAAATAACGTTCATTTTCTACAATGGATGGTTCTTTGATATCAAATGTTTGTAGATCACCCCGATATTTAAGACCGCTCCAGCAGAACAGGCCAATGATCACAAACAGCAGCCAGATCACAAGTACAGGTATGGCATACGGTTGCAGGGAGACACTTTGCAGTTTTACAAAGAAGTCTGGACGGCTCGATTTCTGCCCACCTGCAACAATTGGCGGGATGATCTGGTAGGAAAACAGCACGGCTGTTGCAACACCCACAAGAGCAAGTGTGGCCATCTGCTTATGGGAAGGAATCTGCGAAAAAAGCAGTACCATAAAAACAGAAGTTGTAGTCAAGGCGGCCATCAGGATCGGTTTTCTGATTCGGTGAAGAATCTCTGAGTGGGTACCTGTTTCATATCTCAGTGCCATGTATAGGTGGATGGCAAAGTCTACAGCAATACCGATTAAAACGATGCCGAAACCGATGGCCAGTCCGCCGATCCTGCCATGGATCAGGCTGGTAGCGGAGATAGCAAGCGGGGCGGCAAGAAAGGGGATGGCGCACACCAGCAGACCTTTGAATGAGCGCAGCCCACTAATCAACAAAGCAAGAAGGATACAGGTGGCAATGGGGATCAGGGTGCGAAGATCATGACGAATTGAATTCCTGTTGGCAAGTGTATGGGGCAGGGTACCGATAAGTCGGCTTGTCACACCAGGTGCCAGGCTGTCTGCCAGCCCGTCATCAATGGTCTTGGCAATGAGCTCAGCATTATTGCCGTCAATCAGGTGATGTTTTGAAACCCCGATCATAAGGATGGATTTACCGTCTTCAGACAAAAAGTAGCCGTCTTTTATTGTCAAAGAAAAAGAGCTTTTAAGATACTTGAGTTTATCGAGTATCAGGTTATGCATGTGAAGAGGATCGTGGATGATCTGTGTCTGGGAGCCGAAACCTGCAAGGGAGTTTAGTCGGATAAAGTTGGTTGCCATACCCTTTTCGATACCGCTGGTGCTGATGATTGATTGCAGTGACTGATAGTCCTGTTGGTCAAGAAGAGCTGGCAGATGGTCGTGGAACAAGGTGAACAGGGATGTCTCATGGCTCTTGGGAAGCCTGTATATTAGGGAACTGAACCGACCACTTTCTTTCAACCGGTCAGCCAGTTGATGAACAGAGCGGGTCAAGTGTGCAAATATCTGCTGCCCTGTCAGTTTTTCATCCTCTTCGATATTGAGGCAGATAAATATCTTGTCTACCATGCCCAACTGCTGAAGCAATTGGAAATCGCCACGGACTGCTTTGGAGGGCAGCATATCCACAGCGGTATCACTGATTGTGATATTTCGGGAAAGCAACAATCCAACAATCAAAAGAGAGGCAACCAGAACCAAGCCGAGGAGATTGAATCGGCGAATCACGTTACCTGCACTGGGTGAATGTTGAAAGTGGAACATCTGTGTTGAACAGGTAGTCGCTGAACATGATTTTTGTCAGGTCTCCTTCAGGCTCTGTTATAACGACTTTTTGCGGGTGAAAGGTATCCTGGTCGAATGTGATGGAAATAGTGGCCTGCCATTGTCCTGGTGCTGTATTTGTCGGGCTGATCCGCAAGGTGGTCTCTCCTGTTTTTTCGATCGTGTTGTGCTTGCTCAGATTTGTGAAGTCATTATTCAGCCAGGACCAGATTTGCTCCGCTACTATCCGAATAACCGGGTCATCATCAATTGAGAAGTGGATGGGCTCACCTTTGTCATCACAGCGTACTCCTTTGTCGCCGTTAAATATCAGGGTTGATGGAACAGGGCTGATAAAGGACCATCTCAGTTTATCCGGCCGGATAAGTTTCAATTTGCCGTGAAAGAATACCGGCTTCGGAAAGAGGGACAGGTGTTTTTCCTGAGAGAAACTGCACGAGAAAGAATGGACGTCTGAGGCCTGGGTACGGATTTTTTCCAGAAAAGAGTGAAGATCACGGTCTACTCCAGTGTCAGTAAAACTATTGCCAGGCAGGAAAAAGAACCCGGTCAGCAGTAACAATATAAACAAAAGAGAGCGTTTCATTTCGTTCATTAAACAGACAGAAGTGGACATAAGGCTGGTATTTTATCAGTTTCATCCCAATAGCAAAACAGATAAAACCGTTTTTAATATTCATTCTGACAGGAAGTATTAAATGATAGAAACAAGACAACTATTATCGACCATGCTCGATTCCATGATGGATTTTGTTAAAGACGGTCCTTTAAGAGAGGATAACAGTCCATCGGTTTTGAATTTTTTTTTGAAATCCGGTCCTGTAGATACCAGATCGGAAAATAGCGGGTTGTTGGCAGACCTGAAGCTTTAATGGATTTACTGCTGTTTTTGCTCTTCCCAGACCTGAATTCTTCCAGAGGCAAGCAGATTGTTGCCGCAAAACAGTTCGCCTTTTACAATTGTCATATCATTAAACACAAAGATCTCTTCAATTTTAGCCCTGAGTTGCTCGTCTGAAAGCTGGTGATGAAAAAGGGAAAAATCATCAACCCGTACCAGAAAACCCGGCCCGGTTTTTCTTTCATCCATAAGGGCGTCAAATCCATTGGCGGCAGCGGCAGTCTGGGCAATGATCTCGATGAAAAATTCGCAGGTTATTTGATTATCAGCACCGATAAACAGATGTTCCCTGGTCAAGGAGACAGTTGCCACAGCTGTTTTCCGATCTTCGGAGCGTTCCTGAAGACAATCAATAAGCTGCATCACCCCATCATGAGGGATAAGAGTGTCAGCAGGACAGGGCAGTTTCGGTATGTCGGCTTGCTTATTAGTCATATCGTATCCTAAACCTTTGTTCGTGAGCATTCGATAGTGCTGTAGCTTTATTCGATCTAAACGGATGATTATAGTTTGGCTATATCGTTCGTTTAGATCGAGTAAAGATGCAGTGCTAGCGGGTGCTCACGGACTAAGGTTACATGTATAGACCGCCGTTTACCCCAATAACCTGGCCGGTAATATAACTAGCCTGTTCGCTGAGCAGAAATCGAACAACACCGGCAACCTCTTCAGTAGTTCCATATCTGGCCAACGGGATCATGGAAAGAAGCTGTTCTTTGGGCAGTTCTTTGACCATCTCCGTATCGATGAGACCAGGTGAGACAACATTAACCAGGATATTTCTGCGGGCAAGTTCCCTTGCCAGTGCCTTGGACCCACTTATCAGGCCACCTTTGGCTGCTGAATAATTAACCTGTCCCGGCTGTCCCGTTTGTCCAGAGGTTGAAGCGATGGCTATGATCCTGCCTTCCCTTCTGGGTATCATTGCCCGGGTCAGCAGCCGTGACAGTAGAAAGAAAGAGGTCAGGTGAACATTTATAACCTCGTCCCACTGATCACGGCGCATCAACGGCAGCAGAGTGTCGCGGGTAATTCCGGCGTTGTGGATAAAGCCACATGGTACCTGCTCAGCAAGCAGTGGTTCCAGCGAATCATTTATCGCCTGCTCATCAGCCACATCAAAAGGCAGCAAAGTACATGTCCGGCCATTCCGCTCAATGTCCTGTTGAATTTGCCGGGCCTGTTCATGGGAGCTGTGATAATTCAGCCAGATGTTGTATCCGGCGGCGGCAAGATCCCTGGCAATGGCAGCACCGATTCCCCGGCTTGCTCCTGTAATAAATACGGTTTTTTCCGTCATCTGTTCTCTTCCTGCGATGGTGATGTTGAGATCCGTTTACTGGATTTGGCAAAGGATAGAAAACTGCCGAGATTTCTCAGAAAGCGGAGCCAGCTGTCCGGCGATTTCCATATCATGGAAAGGTATGCGAGCAGAGTTCTTGGCCGCTTAAAATGGCTTCTGTAGAAGTTCACATACAGTCTGTCCAGTTTCTCTTTGGTCATTCCATGAGGAATAAAGACAAAATCCATGCAGTCCATTTTCTCCCAGTTCTCCTCAAAGGTTCCAAGGTTGTGAATGTTCGCATAGAGTGGAGAACCGGGGAAGGGAGTAAATTTGGCCAGATTGAATTCATCCAGCGGCAGTGAAAAAACGTAATCCATACTTTTACGGATGGATTGCTCGGTCTCACCCGGCAGCCCCATCATCAGCAGTCCTTTTACCCGGATACCGGCATCTTTTATCATATGAACCGTCTCATCCATCATCTTGAGATTGACATTCTGCCGGTGATGGGCCAGTAAGTCTTCATCACCGGTTTCAATACCCAGGCTGATCATCCAGCAGCCGGCTGCTTTCATCATCTTCAAAAGATCAGCATCGATGTGTTCCGCCCGAACCGCGCAGTTAAAGGTCATGTTCAAACCGTTGTCCAGGGCAAGAGAACAGAAATCCTCCACACGCTGTCTGTTGAAGGTGAACTGATCATCGTAAAAATTGATATGTCTGACCTGGAACCGCTTTTGAAGATATCTCAAATGCTCGTACAGGTAGGTGGCAGAATTGTAGCGGAAAGAGCGGCGAAAAACAGAGCGGTCGCAATAGCTGCAGGCATAAGGGCAGCCGCGGCTGGATATACAGCTTGAGTTCGGCGCAGTTGGATAATTGAAAATGGGCAATGTATAAGTCTGAGGATAACCACTGAGCTTTTCATAGGCAGGAAACGGCAGATCATCGAGTTCGATCAGCTTGCGACGGTAACCGGTAAAACGAACACCCGAGTTGTTTTCCCGGAAAACAAGACCTTCAATGGTCTCAGGACTATCCTGCCCTGATTGTATCAGTTGAAGAAGAGCCTCTTCCCCTTCGCCGACGATGCAGTAATCTACTTCTTCAAAATCTCGCAGAATCAGTTCTTTAAGAGCTGAGACATGGACACCACCGAAAACCGTTTTGATTTCCGGAAGCAGCGATTTTGCCATTGAGCAGATTCTTACTCCATCAAGAAATGTCGAGGTTGTGCAACTCATCCCAATCCAGGCCGGCTTTTTGGCCAGCAGGAAAGACTTGATGCGTTGAATGGAGTCGGGATGGGCATAGCAGTCGATGATTGAAGCTGAAATCCGGTTTTTCTCAAGATAAGCAGCAATCGAAGCCAGACCGATGGGCGGCATAATATTGGCAACTCTTGAGATATCTCTGTCCGCCGATTCGGATTGATATCCTAAAGGGTGGACCAGAAGAATTGAATCGGAATTGAGTGTACTCATGCCGTGATTTTCCAGTGTCGTGCCTCAGTTGGATGTAATTCAGAGATTAATGTGATTATCCTAATTTCTCTGTTTGCAGTTCAATGGAACCGTTTGGACTCTGAATCCGGAAGTTTTCCTTTTTTCCGGGTTGAAGAAGGGCCTGGCTGATGTATAGAGCCGGTTGCAGCGGATGGTCGATATGTATCTCCTTCCCGTTGTGGATTAAATTGTCACCGGGACAGAGATAGTTCGGATGCCAGCTCGGAGAAAAATCCGTTTTGATATGGTCGACAACCTGATGCTGACTTGTTGTTTCTCCACGTTCAAGAAGCCAGGCCACGGCACCCATGGGCCAGACCGTTTCACTTTGTCGGTTTGCATTTTTGGCATCATGTAATACATCCGAATAGCTTTCCACCTGTACAACAAGGCACTTTTTTATCAAGCCTGAACGGACTGCCTGACAACCCGCCGACAGAGCCTGAAAAAACGGGTAAAAGAAGTCGGTTAAAGTGGCAGTATATCCGCGGACGTTAAAGATGCGGGTGAGATAACCGGCACCGCCGTTGAAAACCGAATGGGAAAAATAGGTGGGTGAAGTCTGTTCGTCTTTCACGATTTGATCGAGAACAACAAAGTTGGTTTCCATTGGCCCGAACGAACTACCGACAACCAATCCCCAGTTATTCGACTGTTCATCATCCAGGGGTAATTCCGAAACAGATAAGCCATGAACGGACATGACGGCCAACCGGATAAAATCGTCAGCCCGTCTCAGTTCCCTTTGGAATTGGGGCGCTATTTCCATTCCTCCTACAACCGTGTTGATAGCTGAGATAACAACGCTCATCCGGAGCAACCCTCCAGTATGACAACACCGTTTGACCCGCCAAAGGCAAGGGATTGACTCAT
>CAZLGM010000097.1:0-12385 GCA_964558875.1 uncultured Desulfocapsaceae bacterium | reverse complement strand
GGCCAGCAGTTCGTTGAAGGAGAATGGCTTGACCATGTAATCGTCACCACCCCGCTGTAAACCCTGTATCCGGTCATCCACCGATTGCTTGGCACTGAGGATCAACACCGGTGTATCAATATCATCAGCCCTCATCTGTTCGATCAGGCTGAGACCATCAAGTCGCGGAAGCATAATATCAATGACAGCCGCGGCATACGGCTCGGTCTTGACCAGATCCAGTCCATCGATACCGTCCATACTCACATCGACACTGTAGCCGGCCTCCTGTAACCCTTTTTTTAAAAAGGAGGCGATTTTTTTATCATCTTCGACAACAAGAATTCGCATATCATCCGATTTTGGTTATTTCTGACTTACCCACAACTCACCCTGTGCATTCCATAAAAGTAATAAGCACGGATCATCCGACTTTCAAGCTTCTGAATCTTTGAGTATTCGATAGTGCTGTAGCTTTACTCGATTTAACTTGTCAATAATAGCTCATACTATATCGGCAAGTTAAATCGAGTATAGATGCAGTGCTAGCGGGTGCTCATGGTTTCAGGAGGCCGATAACCGAACAATTCCTACCGGTATCGGGAGAGCCTGCTTTTGTTGCCTGCCTGTATGAGAAATAGTCGTCATGACAACAGGTGCAAATGTTGCTAATCCATATTCTGTTTCGCTGAAGGCCGCAGTCCATCAGTTGGCGCTCTGAAATCCGCCAGAAATCGAAATGATTTGGTTTACCCATATATCTGCTGAAATGGGTCGGCAGCTCTTTTTTAAAATTTACAAACTCACCGCAACACGGCCCAAGGGACGGGCTGATAGCCGCCACCATATCGCCTGGATTGCAGCCAAAAGCGCTCACCATCCTGCCGAACCCTTTTGAAATGATATTGCTCACACTACCGCGCCAACCGTTATGGAGCGCACTAACTACATTTCGGACAGGATCGAAGAGCAATACAGCCTGACAGTCTGCCTGTTGAATCATGAGACCGAGTCCCGGCTGGTTGGTAACCAGGCCGTCGTAACCATCAAGTTCGGTATCTTCCCTGATAACTCGATCGACAACGACAATCCTGCTTCCGTGAACCTGTTTTGCCGAAACTAGATTCTTTATTCCCAGATTTTTTTTTACAATCTCCCTGTTACCGACAACAATGCTGTCATTATCTCCTACACCATAACTGACATTGAGCGAGGAGAACGGACCACTACCCAGGCCATTGCGGCGATTAAAGAACCCGTGGATAAGGCTGGAACATCCGGTATCGAGAAATAGTTCGGCTTGCTGGAACATGACAATTTAAGGATGCCAAAAAGAAAAAAGGGGAACACCCCCTATGGGAGTGTTCCCCTGATCTGCTTAGCAGTAATAAACCAACGTTTACTGATTAGAAATAGGCCTCAAAGGTCAAATAGATCTGATCAGCGGTGGTAACAGGATCCTGACCCAGCGCCTGCAGGTAAGCCCTGTCGGTTGCACTGTTGAGGTCATACGGTTTCATGCCCCAGGTTCCGGATCCGGCATAATCGTACTCATAATGCTGATAACCGAACCGGATAAAGGTCTTGGCGTATTTGGAAACAGCCTCACCTGTCGGCAGGTTATAGATGCCGTAAACCTCGAAGACAGACCCACGGGCTGCCAGTTTGGACTGGTAGATGTCATCATGACCGGGAGTCATAGAGATCCAGTTCTCGGAACCCCAGTTGAATTCTGCACCAAGCTTCAGACCAATTGAGTCGATATCATAACGGGCACCAACATAAACGGAATATCCATTCTCATTATCGGTATTAGCTCCGGTTGTGCGCATCTGCATACCGACATAGTCGTTGAGCAGACCGTCGTAGTCGGGCTGGGTCTGTGACCAGCCACCAACTACGAAGAAGTTGACCGGACCGATCTTGTCCTGATATACCGCTGCGGTATGCCAGATGTTGCCGTCGGTTCTGCGATCACCCAAACCCGACATGGTGCCAAATTGGGCGTTGATAATCGGATCGTTAAAGTTCGGATAGTTAACCAGGTTGAAAGCCATATAGGACTGTACATAGAGAAGCCTGTTTTCCTTCTTCAGGACGTCCCAGGCAAATCCGGCAAAATCCATATCATTGTTATGACCGGTGGAGTCATCGGTCAGACCGGATTCAAATCCACGACCATAGCAGAAACGGACACGACCGGAACCGATTTCACCCGGCCAGTTATAGGCGACGCCAACGGTCAAACCGTCAAACGGATAATCCATATAGGCCATCGGAGTAGCCATACGCTCATCGTTACCCATACGAATCTGCGCGGGAGGACCATCGGTTGTCGGACGACGTCCAATGGAAAACCACATTGGCAGGCCGCCGATATTGTTCCAGTTAATGATGGCACGATCAACCAGCAGGGAGCTGTCATTCGGCGTACGGGACATGTTGCCGTCAAAAAGCGGCCACATTGCACCGGAACCGTCATCAAACTGGGACTCCATACCCCATACTTTAAACATGGCCAGACGGGCCTTGAATTCGACATTTTCCGTGGCATTCACACGCATGTTCAGCCGGAAACGATTAGTCCACAGAGTATCGTTGGATAATGATCTGCCTGCGGCGGTATCAGCTTTATAATAATCCAGACGGGTACGGAAATCGCCATAAAACTTAATGCGTGCGGCAAGATCCCAGGCATCCGACTTATCTTCCAGGTCTGAAACCACCTTCCCCTGAGATGCCAGTTCGGCTTTCTGGGCGGCCAAATCGGCTTTGAGCTTGTTGAGCTCACTGCTCAACTCTTCAATCTTGCGCTCCATATCGCTCACATTCGGGCCTGCACTGGCCAAAGCTAATGTGGGTAGAGCGATAAGGCTTGCAAGGGCTATTACAGAAAACTTTTTTACCATATCCCTTCCTCCTGACTGATGTTTTTGGCTCTTTGAGAAGAGCCCCCATACCTAACAATTTCCGTTCAATCTTCATCATACCGGCTGAACACCTATTTTCCAAGGAAAACGTTCCATTTCAACCAGTATATAACCAAATCCTTACATACTTATTTTGTTCTAGTCTATTCAACCTCTTCTGTCAACCGATATCCGCGCGCTCCAGTTCACCAAACCAGTTCAAATTACACATAAAAGTGGCCTACCTTTCTCCATCCAATACTACACCCTAACTCAGAGCATATGGATATATACTGAGACAGCTTCAATTTTCGTTTTTCAAACAGACAGCCGATGGATTTTGAATATTCCTGTTACATTCATACAGCGCAATTGAAAATAAAAAGAGCGACTCCGGGATGGTCGAAGTCGCTCCTATGAGAAAAAGAACAGGAAAGTTGTCTGCTCTAAGCCGGCACGTGCAATACCGTCTTTGTTCCTTCTTTATACCCCAAATCTCAATGGATGAGAATGCGGCAAATTGTCGCACCAGCCTCTTTTTTTCCTTTTCCTGAATCCGTGCCAGATACTGTATTTTTGCTTGATAACACTTTAATATGTCATGAAATTATTGGATTATGCATCTAGACTAAAAATACTATTTTGTCCTACGGGCATCACGGATTCAGGCTTTTTCTGTTCTGCCAGGTTGCACAGACAGTGCTATATGGAGTATTTACGAACCTGATGACCATCAAAACTCAGCAATCTGCCAACAAGAGATCGGTTGCTTGACAGGAGGCTAGCCTGGCGAGCAGCTGGCCTCCGCCAATTTGCTGAACTTTAACCCGGAGTTCTCATGAACACTGAACAGATTACACCGTCCTTTTTTCAAGAGGAGACAGAGCAGCTCAATGTCGCTTTTCCATGGCTGCTTGTCCTTAAATGGGGTGAAGTCTGCTGCCAGATCTTGCTCATTGTTGTCGTCAGTTTTACAATCGACATTGAACTGCCGCCTGTTTATATCGGTCTGATCATCGGTGGTGAAATACTCACTACCCTTCTGTTGTATATTCCGTTTAAAAAAGGACAACCCATTTCCAAAACGGTCATTTTTCTTCTTTTTCTGGTCGACACCCTGCTGCTCACCGGCTTACTCCACCTGACCGGTGGCGCCATGAACCCGTTCACATTTCTCTACCTGGTCCATATCGTTATTGGTGCAATCATCCTGGAGCCAAAATATTCCTGGGCCATTACCATTCTCACCATCGGCTGTTATGGATTGCTTTTTTTACCTCCTCCCGTTACCCGGGACCTCTCGGGAACCATTGTTCCGGAATCGGGCCCTATCTGCCACATGCCGGGAGAACAATCCGGAGCATTGCTTCTTCATTTGAAAGGGATGTGGCTGGCTTTTGCTATCACCTCCTTTTTTGTCGTCTTTTTTGTTTCAAAGATCCAACAGAAGCTGGCCAGTCATAACAAGACCCTGCTGTCCCTCAGAGAGGCCCGTTTGCGAAACGAACGGTTGATGTCACTGACCGGGCTTGCCGCCGGGGCCGCCCATGAGCTGTCCACTCCATTAAACACCATAACGGTGGTAGCCGACGAGATAGTCTATCAACTGAAGGCCGCCGAGGCCAATGATGAACTTATTGAAGACACCCGGCTGATACAGAGCCAGATTGATGACTGTAAAGAAATCCTGTACCGGATAGCCGCAGGTGCCGGAGAGCTTCGCGGGGAACAGCTGCGGTCTTTTCCCCCGTCTGAGGCTGTCGAGCAAATTCTAAGCGAGTTGAATTCTGTTGAACGCACGCGAGTTCATGTCAACCTGTCAACGGATATCGAGACATTACGTATGGGTTTCAGGAATCTGTGCCGAACCATCAAGGGGTTGCTGACAAACTCTCTGGAAGCATCTTCTCCAGACGCTAGCGTGAATATGAACTGGTATGATCAGGATGACATGATGGTTATTGAAATCAGTGACAACGGCAGTGGTATTCACCCCGAAATACGCTCTCAGGTCATGGAACCGTTTTTTACTACAAAAGAAACCGGGATGGGGCTCGGGCTTTTTCTGGCAAAGACCTTAGCCGAACAGCTTGGCGGCTCAATCATAATAGAGTCAAAGGTCGATGTGGGTACAACCGTTACCCTGATTATGCCGCTTGATCGAATTACCTGAGCTTTTACTACTAACACACGTTCTAATATACCGATGAGCACCATTCTTATAGTAGACGATGACAACATTTTTCGCAGCCGGATGGCAAAGGCCTTCAGTCGGCGAGATTATGAAGTCTTTGATGCCGCTTCATATGACGAAGCCATGGAAATCCTGCAAAAACAGGCTATTGACATGGCGCTTTTCGATTTGAAAATGGAGGGGAAAAACGGCCTGATACTGGTGCGGGACAGCATCAAGCTTCAGCCGGGACTGCGCATCATTGTCCTGACCGGCTATGGCTCTATCGCAACGGCAACCGAGGCCATAAAACTCGGTGCTCTTGCCTACCTGGCCAAACCGGCCAGCCTGGAAGAAATCCAATCGGCCTTTGAAGAGAAAAAAGCCTACCTGGAACCGGAAGAACAGGACATCAAACCGCCATCGCTTGCCCGTGTCGAGTGGGAACATATCCAGCGAGTTCTGGCCGACTGCGATGGCAACATCTCCGCTGCTGCTAAAAAACTTGGTATCCACCGCCGCACCCTGCAGCGAAAGCTGTTTAAATATGCGCCCAAATAAAAACCCCGCTTGAAAGTTGTGTTCCACTTTCAAGCGGGGACTCGTGGTTAAAATCTGCCTGCAACGGCAGACTCACCAACTTTTCTTTGGTTTAATCTATTTCAAACTCAAGCTGTTTCTTGACGCTGTAAATGACATCTCCCTTACTGCCTTTGATGTAATACAGGAGCTTGACCTCGACTTCCACTTCCTCGGTTTCCGTAGTGAAGTGCATGAGGAACTTCTCCTGGCGCCTCTCCATCGGCTTTAAGGTCAGATCGATGATTTCCTTGATCTGCCAGGCACCATAACGCATGTCGCCTTCGGTATCGACACCGATTTCAAAATAAGTCTTCTGGTCTTTGAACAGAACTTTGCCGTCTGCATCTTTTGCGGTCGCTTCCAGGACCACTTTGCCTGACCAGAGTCAGCCATCAGGGATTCGATGCCCCGCCTTATTTTCAACAGTTGCCGTCACCAGCGCACTGGGCACCCAAGCTTTTTTGTTTTTCACACCAGGGATTTTACCAGGCAGATGGCGGTATGCTGCGATATTGACATCAAGGCCAAGGCCGTCTTTGACGATATCAAGATTATGACCTCCGGGAAAAGTATGACCCCGGTCCTTTACCTTCATATGGCAATCCTGACAGGTCTGGGTCCCGCCTTTGACATTATAATCGTGCATATAACTGCCGGACAGGGTGTTACACTGAACTGTCTCACCATCCGGAGCCGTATAGACACCGTGGCACTGCATACAGAAAACGGAGCGTTTCATCTCGGCAGACTGAATAGTCTCATGGTCTTCAGTATCCGCATCATTGACAGCATATACTGCTCCGGGAACCGGTTTACCGCGCAAGTTTTTAGCTGTGGCTGCGGCTTTGATATTGTGGCAGGCGATACAGCCCACATTGAGCTTTGCCAGCTGCTTTTTAGCGGCATCTGATTCCGGAGTCCCTTTTTTTGCATGGGCGGTAACGATCATGTTGCCGATTTCAACTGCCAGTTTTTCCGAGGCATAGGCTACCACCGGAGCATGACAGTCAAGACACTTCATGAGCTGTGCCTTGTTCACCTTCGTCTTCCACTCCTTTTCCAAACCTACCTTGATAAAATTGTGGATGCCGCCAAGCGATGAATTAATTGCTTTAGAGTGGTAAGATTTCTCCCACTGTTCATACTGATCTTCATGACATTCAGCACACGCTTTGTCGTCAAACATCTCGACCAGCTCATCTATGGTATTTGCCTCTTTCATCTTCTTGCCATGGCTGGAGGCGAGCGCCTGGCCAACGAAAAATACAGCTCCGACCAGTAAGGCGACGCTGAAAATTATCGTAAAACGTTTCATTTTTTCTCCTCTATTGAATGCCGGAGACTGATTGCTCCAGCTCATTGTGAAGTTGTTCTCTGCAAGTTTCACTCGTTGTCTTCACCTCCTGTTTTTACCCGCAAAACCGATTTGTGGCCGAACTTGCTTGTCGTACTGCGGTAATCGACCGGCCCCGACCACGGGTGCTACACTGTGGCACTTGCTATATTGCCGGTTTTCCCTCCACAGATCAATGTGGCATATTGTCGCACCTTTTTTCCGTCAGCACATTCCTACAAAAAATGGTTGCGCGTAACGATATGATAAAACAGTATTTTTTAAAGATACTGTCTTCAGCAAGCCGATTTTAGTGTTTCGAAATTCAAGTTGACACGGCCATGATGCTCCCCGTATAGTTCCAATTAGTCTGACTGTTCAATTTGCTTATAATTTAACCAGGGAGCTGACATGAACAAAAAATCTAAAATTTTCGTCTTGACCTTTATCCTCAGTGTTTTCGTTGCCGGGGCTGTTATTGCCGGCACCGTAAAATGTGTCATTGATTCAATCGATGGTGAAACCGTCACCATGACCTGCAAAAAGAGTGACAAGCTCAAAACCGGACAGAAGGTGAAGGTAAAGCCGGTCAAGAAAAAAGCGATAGAAGGCTGCTAGCTTCATATCCCGATTCACCCAAATCTTCGCCGGAGGGAATACGTTTTCCCTCCGGCGCTACTTTTTTCACTCTCCAACTCCTACCGAAAACTGATGGCATTACACTGTGCTGCTCTTTCGGTCTGTCATAATCAGCATTCGAATCCTTACCTTACCAATTCTTTACCTACTCCTGTTCGACAAAGCCCCTGTGGTCATGTATAATTTGAGTGATAACCTGACGGTTTCAATTTCAATCAACTAATTATTTTTAGCCTTAAACAAGGAGGAGCTATGGGTCTGTTAAGTTTTGCAAAAAACATTGGTAAAAAGCTTTTCAACAGGGAAGATGAAGCTCCCGAGCTGATCAAAGCTCATGTTGAAGAAGACAACCCGGGTGTGGACAATCTCTCCGTTGAAATCAATGATGGTGTGGTCTCGTTGAGCGGTGAGGCAACCAGCGCCGAGGCTGCTGAAAAAGCCATCCTGCTGGCAGGTAACATCAAGGGTGTTGAAGAGGTCAAATACGACAACCTTAGTGCGCCTGCACAGACGGAAACAGTTGAATACTACGAGATCGTTTCCGGTGATACCCTCTCTGGTATTGCCAAGAAATTTTACGGCAGCGGCTCAAAGTATATGAAGATATTTGAGGCCAACCGGGAAGTGATCAAGGATCCGGACAAGATCTATGTGGGTCAGAAGATCCGTATCCCCGCTGAACAGTGAAAAATCAAGGAGGTCCGTCATGGCAAAACTAGCCGACATTGAAGGGCTCGGCGGTAAAAACGCCGACAAGTTGAAAGCTGCAGGAATCACAACACTGGAAAAATTACTGGACACCTGCTGTACAAAGAAGGGGCGCAAGGACATTGCCGGGCAAACCGGTATCAATGAAAAAACGATCCTGATCTGGGTCAACAAGGCCGATCTTTCACGGATCAAGGGTATATCCACGCAGTACGGCGATCTGTTGAAATTTGCCGGCGTCGACACGGTGGCCGAACTGGCCCAACGCAACCCGGAAAATCTTCACGCCAAGATGGTTGAAGAAAATGAAGGTGGCGTGTTGGTCAAAAAGCTGCCCACAGTTAAACAGGTCGGTGACTGGGTAGCCCAAGCCAAAGATCTGCCGCGCAAAGTAACCTATTAAACCGTTCCAATTTCTTCCCGGATCTTTTCAAAGAAGAGATCCGGGAATTTCTTTTTATTCTTTCACACACCAGTCATAAGCGTTCTGGAACATTTTCATCCAAGGCGATACTTCCAGATGCTTCATGTCTTGGGGAAGGTAGTGGCACTGCCAGGGCAGAAAGGTTCGTTCCGGGTGGGGCATCATGGCCAGATGGCGACCGTCCGGTGAGCAGAGACCGGCAAGCCCAAGGGGTGATCCGTTGGGGTTAAACGGGTATTTTTCCGTGGCCTCGCCATCATCATCCGTATAGACCACCGGTGTCCAACCCTCTGCGACAGCCTGCTCCCTCAGTTTTTTATCTGGAAAATGGAGTCTGCCCTCACCATGATCCACATGGATACCAAAAACAAGCCCTTCCATGCCGCGCATCAAAATGGAAGTCGATTCCTGAACTTTAAGGGTGGTCCAACGGGACTCGAAACGTTTGGAGATATTCTGAACAAAACGGGGTTGTCGCTCCGCTTCGATACCCGCAAAGGGCACCCAGCCGAGCAGGCCGAACAGCTGACAACCGTTGCAGATACCCAGAGAGAATGTATCTTTTCGATTATAAAAATCATCGAACATGCTTTTCAGACGATCATTCAACAGGATGGTCGCCGCCCAACCCTTGGCCGATTCGGGAACGTCGGCATAGGAGAAGCCGCCTACCGCAGCAAGGCCTCTGAACAAAGAGAGATCGACCTTGCCTTCCAGCAGGTCGGCCATGCACACATCCCATGGTTCAAAACCCGCCATAAAAAAAGCGGAGGTCATCTCGCGATCGGAATTGGATCCTTCATCGCGCAGAATGGCCACTTTGGGTTTGTCACCGCCACTCAGGTGCTCGGGAGATGTCGGAACCGGCCCAAAGGGAAGCTGATAGTTTGGCCTGGAACGCTCATAGATATTTTGTTTTTCCTTGTCTGCACACTCTGGATTCATCTGCAGCCTCTCCAGCTGGTATGAGCTCTCTTCCCACCATTGTCTAAGCAGTTCCATGGATTCATCGAGTACCGGTTCATCGTTATATTTGATACGGATCTGTTTCTCGACACGGCTGGTGCCGATCTTGGCAAAAGGCACCGAGCAGGCGGAGAGAATATCCTGCACTTCATCCAGCGACCCCTCATTGCATTCGATAACCAGGCCGAGCTCTTCTGAAAACAGCATTTCAAATACCGAGTCAACGCTGTCGAGCTCAATATCCAATCCTCGATTGCCGGCAAAGGCCATTTCCAGCAAGCAGGTAATTAAACCGCCATCACTGCGATCATGACCGGCAAGAATCAGATCCCGTTCGATCAGATCCTGGATCGCCAGAAATATTTCTCTCACAAGGGCCGGATCATCCATATCCGGCGGCTCATTCCCCAGAGCCCCAAGCGTCTGTGCAAGGGCTGTGCCGCCAAGCCTGTTCTTCTCATTACCGAGATCGATCAAGAGCAGGACAGAGCCTGTCTCTTTCAGATCCGGGGTGACAACCTTACGGATATCATTCATGGCTGCATATGTGGAGATAACCAGTTCCCGGGGCGACTTGACGGTTTCACCTTCAACCATGGTTGCCATGGACAGGCTGTCCTTGCCGCCGTCCACAGCCATGCCGATCTCGATCATTGCGTCCCGCATGCCTTTGGCGGCATCATAAATTGCAGCGCCTTCGCCGGGCAGTTTGGGTGCCCACATCCAGTTGGCCGAACACTTGACCTGGTTTAAATCGTTAATTTTGGCCCACACCAAGTTTGTGAGCGACTCTCCAACTGCCATCCTGGCACCGGCAGCAGGGTCGATCAACATCTTTATCGGCTGCTCGCCAATAGCTGTGGCCGCTCCGGTGAAGCCGAAATGAGACTGGGCCACAACAGCCACGTCACCCACAGTCAACTGCAACGGCCCGCAGCACTGCTGCTGAGCGATCAGGCCGGTAACCGCCCGGTCCACCTTATTGGTAAGAAACCGCTTTGAACCGACAGAGATCAGCCTCAAAACATTGAACAGGGCATCCTTTACAGCTAAATCCGGAGGTATTGTCAGTGATGAAAATTCCGGTTTGCTCCTGTTGTCTTCAAAGGTCTTCTGGGGAATATTGCCCAGCAGATCCTCAAGCTCAATATCGACCGGTGTGGAACCATCCTGTGAATCTTTCAGGACAAAGCGCAGATCACCGGTTACTTCGCCCAACACTTCGCAATTCACCTTTTCCCGTCGGCAGATATCTTTAAATTGTTCTATATTTTCAGCTCTAATCAGAAAACCGTTTCGCTCCTGATATTCAGCCACATAGATCTCCAGTACCGACATGGTGGGATCGCCCACATTGATATTTCTGATCTCCACCCAGCCACCGGAATGCTCAACCAGCTCTTTCAACACATTGGCGGGACCGCCTGCGCCCTGGTCATGGATCACATCAATTAAGGTTTTTTCCCCCATCTCGTTACAGGCCCGAATCACCCGGTTCATCTTCTGCTCCATCTCGGCGTCACCACGCTGGACCGCATCAAAGTCCAGTTTGGAATCCTGTTCTCCCTGGAGCATGGACGAAGCAGCACCGCCACCAAAACCGACCCGATAGGCGGGACCGCCGACCTGAACAATCAGCATACCTTTTTCTTCTTTCTCCTTTTCGGTATGACGATCATCTATCTGGCCGATGCCGCCGGTAAACATGATCGGTTTGAGATAGGCCCAGCGGCTGCCGTCGTCAAGGCGCATGTCAAATGAGCGGGTAAAACCGCCAATGACCGGCTCTCCAAATTTGTTGCCATAGTCGGAAGCCCCGTTGGATGCCTCGATCTCGATCATCAACGGTGTGGCCAGATTGTCAGGGGCTGCACACCTCTCTTCCCAGGGCAGATCGTAACCGGGGATGAGAAGATTGCCGACACAGTAGCCGGCGGTTCCGGCGATGACCAAACCACCCTTACCGGTTCCCTGGACGTCGCGAATCCTGCCGCCGGTACCGGTCTCTGCTCCCGGAAAGGGAGCGACTCCGGTTGGGAAATTATGCGTTTCCGCCGTTAACAGCGGATGGTAGCAAACATCGGCTGACTGGAAGGGGGAGGGTTCTCCTGGTCTTGTCGGACAGATTGTGGTGATCTCACAACCTTCTACAACCGATGAGTTATCTTTGAATGCGACCAATGAGCCCTTGGGGTTGGCATCC
Source organism: uncultured Desulfocapsaceae bacterium (assembly GCA_964558875.1). Taxonomy (GTDB): domain Bacteria; phylum Desulfobacterota; class Desulfobulbia; order Desulfobulbales; family Desulfocapsaceae; genus CAZLGM01. The sequence goes on along the minus strand of CAZLGM010000097.1, from coordinate 469 downwards.
CAGGTATCGATCACCAGTTCAAACAGGGTCCTTTCCTGCTCTTTGCCATCAAGAATCTGTTTACCTTTGAAAAAACCATGGCGGGAATGTTCCGAATTGGCGTTATTGAGATCCATCAGCTCAACGATGGTGGGATTGCGGTCATGCTTGCCTACGAAATAGTCGTAATAAAAATTGCGGTCCCATTCATCCATGGAGATACCGGGTATCTCCAGAAGGGCATCGGGCCCTTTGGATTTCATGTCAACCTCATACACAGGCTCAGGGGTTACCCCTGTCTCAAACGTGGTGATCGGCTCAGGGTAGTGACATTCGGTCATCCGGTCATGGTGGCCGTCGATAAACTCCTGGAGATCCACTCCTTCAGGGACCATATATCGACGCGAGCGCTCAACCCTGGTCACACATTCCAGGCCGGTTGCCCGGCAGATTGACACCATGTTGGATGACCAGGCGGTGGCGAAATTCA
>CAZLGM010000096.1:0-12422 GCA_964558875.1 uncultured Desulfocapsaceae bacterium | reverse complement strand
TGGCCCAGAAATACTGGGATCAATACTCGGTTGCCAAGTTTCAGATGCTCAATGAGACCAATCGCACTCTTACTCCCTGGACAATCATCAGGTCAGATGAGAAGAAACCGGCCCGATTGAACTGTATGAAACATATTTTATCTCATATTGAATATGACAAGAAGGTTTCTGATGACAAACTGATACCAGACCCCAACATAGTGGTCTCAGGTATTGATGAAATCCGTCATATGGAAGACAATTTGATGAATCCCAAGGCACTTCATGGATAGCATCCTCCTACCCTCCATGACCGGTTGACTGGTCGTCATCCGGTGTGTGTAACTGCCGACCCGACAATTGCTGATTGAATTGACGGGTTGGTAATTACACCTTTCCTACTCTCGCAAATCAAGACCTTTACTCTGCCTGTACAGGTAAATACTCGCCGACTCTTACTTCATAGTCTTACAGACAAACCCCTGATTATCGTACAAAGAATAACGAATATCGAAGGGAAGATCTTACAATTCATCTTTCGGCATTTGCGGTTCGATATTCTCTTCTAATTCACCTGTTCCATTTTAACCTGATGGTCTTTTCTCCCTCGCCATATTGAAAATCAAGATCCCCCTGGTAGGCATTGGCAACAGCTTCACCAATACGCCTGGCAATATGAATTCCCGTTGTTGTTATAACTGTCTGCTCACCATCCTCCTCAATATTCATAATCCGTTCAAGAGCATGCTCACCCCGCTCTTTTTGTTCCTCATTGTGAATCAGGTTGAGAATTTCAGATCGATGCTGCCGGATAAAATCACCTGTGATTACCAGCCAACCGGCAGGATAGTTATCGCGTATCCTCTGGCAGGCTGGACAAACCACCCTGTTCGGATTAAGCGGTTCTTCTTTCCAGGTCCAGCGGCCCTGAGCAAAAACTGCCTTACACTCGGTGCAAATCGTCGGTTCAGGCCACTTGCCGCTCTCTCTGTAGGTATCGTGTCGCTTCTCCTTAACCAGTCGATCACGCCGTTTGAATTGACCTTTATCCATTCTCCGACCTCCCCTGTTGAATTAATCGTACCTCCATTGGGCGTTTCAAATTTTTTCTGTTTCTGTTTGTTATTGATATCCTGATAGTTTTCAGGAAAAACAATCAATAGCTTGAAAATCGCTCAATACCGGTCAACACTAAAACTATCTCCAACCTATTATATGTCAGGCAGCGGCTGGATGCTGTTTGTGTTTTATCTGAGCACCTCCACTTTTCCCTTTTATTGTTACTGATATTTTGAGACCAACTCCTTCTGTTTAAATTATAGCAAATCAACTGAAAATCACAAGGCGCACCAACAAACAGCCAAGGGGTTCTTCCAACATAACCTGCTGTAATAATATAACTAGTACAGTTACTGCACCTGATGTCATCAGCATTATTCACCTGATTGTTTTCCGTAGAACAATCCACCTGCAAAAACCGAGTTATCCCCTATACGGCTACAGCCATGCGGGTCACCCACTTACTGGGAGGCTTCCTCTTTCAACCAAACAGCCCAATGTTTCCATTATTCCCACCAGGCAGGACAACATGGATTCATCCCTGTTCAACCGGCCCCAATAATGGTAAAATTTAAACAGGAGAGTGATTGAAGGTTGTTTTCTTGTATCGCGGGAACAATCGGCCTGGCCTCAACAGCATGATGAGACAAACTCTATGACCAGCAGACAGAACAACACAGACAGTCAGTTACAACATCAAGCCCTTCTTCAGGTGATCGAACAGCTCATTGATGAACTGCATTCCCATCGTTTGAACCGGGTACAGGTTTCTCTCGACTCGTCACTTGATCGGGACCTTGGTCTGGACAGTCTGGCAAGAATGGAACTGTTAACCAGGATCGAACAACGATTCGGCATCCAGTTATCTGAACAGTTGCTTGCCTCGGCCGAGACACCGCGAGACCTGCTCAGAACACTGGAGAGGTCCTCTGCTGTTAAAGAACAGGACACCTCTATCAAACTCCAAGCAACACAACAATCGGATCAGAAAAGCAAGGTTCCACAGCAGGCTGAAACATTAAACGAAGTCATCCTGTTCCATACTGCCAACCATCCCGATCGAACCCATATCATTTTCGAACCTACAGAAGACACTGTTGAACAGCTCACCTACAAAGAGCTTTTTGACGGCGCTGTTCAGATAGCAAGGGGCCTGCAGCACCATGGGCTTCAGCAGGGTGAATGCGCGGCAATCATGCTGCCTACCGGTCTCGATTATTTTTTCAGTTTCTTTGGCATTCTGCTGGCGGGTGGTATTCCCGTTCCCCTGTATCCGCCGGTACGCCCAACCCAAATCGAAGAACACATGCGGCGGCATGCAAAAATATTGACCAATGCCCGGGCAAAAATCCTGATCACAATTCCCGAGGTCAAGCCGGTGGCTCAACTCTTGAAGGCGCAGACCAGGCACCTCAACCATGTTCTTGAAAACAGCGAATTAACCGCCCATCATGAATCATTTGATAAAGTGGCGGTTGAACCTGATGATACCGCCTTTCTCCAGTACACATCGGGCTCAACCGGAGATCCCAAAGGGGTCGTTCTGACCCACAGGAACCTGTTGGCCAATATCCGTGCAATGGGAGAGACCGTCCAGGTAACCGGCGACGACGTCTTTGTCAGTTGGCTGCCCCTGTACCATGATATGGGGCTGATCGGCGCCTGGCTTGGTAGTCTGTATTACGGCTGCCGGTTGGTGATCATGCCGCCGCTCACTTTTCTTGCGCGGCCCCAAAGGTGGCTGTGGGCAATTCACAATCATCGAGGCAGCCTGTCCGCTTCTCCCAATTTCGGCTATGAACTCTGCTGTAAACGGATCAGCGATAAATTACTCGAAGGATTGGATTTGAGTTCATGGCGAATGGCCTTTAACGGGGCAGAGCCGATCAGCCCGGAAACATTGATTAATTTTGAAGAACGGTTCCGCAGTTACGGCCTTAAACAAACCAGCCTTGCCCCGGTCTACGGTCTGGCGGAATCATCTGTCGGCCTTGCTTTTCCACCACCCGACCGTCCGTTCCTCATCGATCGGATCCATCGGGATACTTTCACCCGGTCCGGCAAATCAACACCTTTTGACGGGGAGCACCGGGACATGTTGGAATTTGTTGCCTGCGGGCAACCCCTGCCCGGTCATCAAATCCGAATCGTTGACGATTCGGACCGGGAACTGCCGGATAGAATGGAGGGCCACATCCAGTTCAAAGGCCCATCCACCACGAGCGGCTATTACAGAAATCCCAAACAGAACAAATACCTCTTCCACGATGATTGGCTGGATTCAGGCGATCTGGGCTATATGGATAATGGCGAGCTTTATGTGACCGGGCGGAAAAAAGACATCATCATCAGAGGTGGGCGCAATATTTATCCACACGAAATAGAAGGGGCAATCGGTAATATCAATAAGGTCCGTAAAGGATGTGTGGTTGCCTTTGGCAGCCATGACCACCAATCGGCCACTGAGCGACTGGTAATCATTGCCGAAACCCGTGCCCGGAAGCAGGAAGCCATCGATCAGCTCAAGCAGACAATCAGTGAAACCGTTCTCGACCTTACCGGCATGGTACCCGATGAAATTGTGCTGGCCAAGCCGGGAAACGTGCTCAAAACCTCGAGTGGCAAGATACGACGGGCGGCAAACAAAGAGATGTTTGAGCAGGAAAGGATTGGGAAACCGACCAGAGCTGTCTGGCTCCAGATCACCCGAATGGCCGCTAAAACCATTATCCCGCAGACACGCCGGCTGCTCAACCGAACCACTGCCGGGCTCTATGCCTGCTACTGCTGGCTGCTGTTCGGGATTATCGGTGCGGTTACCGCCCTGGTTGTCGCCGTTTTGCCATCCAAAAAAGGACGGTGGTGGTTCTGCCGCCTCGGTTGCCGGCTCCTTGCCTTTCTCTCCGGCACCACTATCAGAACAACCGGCCTTGAACATCTTGATACCGAAACAGTTGCGATTCTGGCTTCCAACCACATGAGCTATATCGATTCAATAGTTCTGTGGGCGGTACTGCCAAAACAGTGCAGCTTTATCGGCAAGGAGGAATTAGGCGACAAGCCGTTTCTTAAATATCTCCTGTCCAGAATTGATGTGGTTCTTGTTAATCGTTTCGATTTTGAAAAAGGTATAGAGGATATCGATACTATTTCCGGGCTGGTCGCCTCCGGCGCCTTTCCCTTGTTTTTCTGCGAAGGGACCTTTCAGCGGATGCCGGGGCTTCTACCCTTTCAACTTGGAGCCTTCACCATAGCGGCCCGTTGCAATGTTCCGATCATTCCGATTACCATTCGCGGAACTCGAAATAAATTGCGGTCAGGAACATGGTACCCACGAACGGGTGGGGTTTGGGTAACTTTCAGTAAGCCATTGGCTCCGACTGGCGACTCATGGTCCGACGCCCTGGATCTTCGAGATCGCACCCGTTCTGAGATTCTGGGCCACCTGAGAGAACCGGATCTGGCAAAAACCATTACATCAATCACCCAAACGGAGGCAGGAGAAAAAATACGAGAAAAGAAACCATAGCTACGTGTGTCCATTCCAACATGCGGTTTAATTAGTGTCTGTCCAGAAATGAGCATTTTTCTTCTAAATCGAGGCGTAGAGAAAAAGGCCATTTATGGATAGGCACTCAAACCGGAGGAGAAAGCTATGAACACAAACAACTCAACCGGACTTGATTCCATTTCAACAGCCGAAGCGAAAACACTCTCCGGCCTGTTTCAATGCCGGGTAGCCCGTAGCGCCGAAAAACCCGCTTACCACCAATACAGCCATCAACAGGAAAAATGGATCAGCACAACCTGGCAGCAGATTGACGACCTGGTTGGTGACTATCAACGGGCACTGCAGCAGGAATCACTCGAACGGGGAGAGCGGCTGGCTATCCTGATGGGTAACTCCCTGGAATGGGTCGCCATCGAACAGGCTGCCCTGGCTCTGGGACTCATTGTCGTTCCTCTGTATACCTGGGACAGCGCCGAAAATATCGCCTACATTCTCGGCAATTCCGAAAGCCGCATCCTTGTCTGTGACGACATCGACCAGTGGGACAAGTTGTCCGCGCACAGCCTAATTTTTCCCAAACTGACAATGGTTCTGTACCACTCGGAAACATCGGATACAAACAACCAGGCCCTTTCAGTCTGTTCCGTCACCAGTTGGCTAGAAGGAGCAGCCGGAGAACGTATCCAAGTCGAGCAATCCTCCTATGATCCGGCAACAATTGTGTACACCTCCGGCACAACGGGTAAGCCCAAAGGTGTCATTCTGTCCCATCAGAATATTCTCTGGAATGTGGAAGCCACTCTTAAACAGGTTGCCTGTTATCCAAGCGATTTATTTCTCTCATTTCTACCGCTTTCTCACACCTTTGAACGTACGGTCGGCTATTATGCGCCTATGATGGGAGGAGCCAGTGTGACCTATGTGCGGTCGATCAAAGAACTCCGTGAGGACCTACAGACCATCCGGCCCACCGTTATCGTTTCCGTTCCACGGATATACGAGAAGATTTTCTCTAAAATCCATGAACAAATGGAGCATAAACCGGCTTTTGCCCGAAAACTCCTGGAAACTGCCGTTGATATTGGCTGGAAGCGGTTTTTAACCGATCAGGGACAGCCACAGCCCATCTCTTTGGGCGAAAAGCTGCTGTGGCCCCTCTGCAAAAAACTTGTCGCCGAGAGGGTATTAGGTCGCTTGGGCGGCAGGATCAGAATTGCTGTCAGCGGTGGCGCTCCCCTGCATGAGGAAATTTCAAAACTGTTTCTGGGGCTTGGTTTGCCCCTGCTTCAAGGGTATGGACTGACTGAGGCAGCACCTGTTGTATCAACCAACCTGCTGACGGATAACATTCCCGCATCCGTTGGCCAACCTCTGCCCGATGTCCAATATAAGCTCGGTTCAAACAACGAACTGCTTGTTAAAAGTCCCGGAGTCATGTTGGGATACTGGAAACTTGAAGAAAAAACACAGCAGGCCATCGACTCTGAGGGCTGGCTCCATACAGGCGATGTGGTTGAAATCGTTGACGGGCGGATATTTATCCGTGGTAGACTCAAAGAGATTCTGGTAACCTCAACGGGTGAGAAGATCCCTCCGGCCGATCTGGAAATGACCATCACCAATAACCCCCTGTTCGACCATGCCATGGCGGTCGGTGAAGGTAAACCGTATATCAGCGCCCTTATTGTTCTGGAAAAGACAAATTGGCATAAACTGGCGGCGCAACTGGATCTGGATCCCGAAGATGAGTCTACTCTGCAATCACCGCAGGTAATCGAATATATACTTGATAAAATCCAGAAGCTGACCCATGCTTTTCCATCCTATGCTAAAATTCGGGTTGTTCATCTGCTGCTGGATGAATGGAATATCCAGAATGGTCTGCTGACCCCGACCTTGAAGCTGAAAAGAGAAATAATCGAAAAACGGTACTACCAACAGATCAAAGCTATGTACAAGGGCCATGAAATCCACCACTGAAAAAAGATCCATCTTCGGATGGGCCATGTATGACTGGGCCAACTCCGCCTACATGACGACCATCGCTGTGGCCGTTTTACCCATGTATTTTGCCTCTGTTGTAGTCGGTTCCGAAGGGTTTACCATCGCTGGCACCCTGTATGCTCCGGAAACATTATGGGGATTCATGATCTCAGCGTCCGCCTTTCTGGTTTTTCTCATGGCTCCGACCCTTGGCGCCATTGCCGATTTCTGCTCTGCAAAGAAACGGTTCCTCTTTGTTTTCTGCTATCTCGGTGTCACCGGATCCATCGCTCTTTCCTTTTGCGGCGAGGGGAATGTGTACCAGACCATGCTGCTCTTTATCATCTCGCAGATCGGATTTGTCGGAGCCAATGTGTTTTATGACGCCTTTCTCCCCCAGATCGCCTCACAGGGGCAGGAAGATCGAATTTCCAGCAAAGGATTTGCCTACGGATATGCCGGAGGCGGCATTCAGTTCGCCTTCGCCCTGGTTCTGATCGCCATGCATGACACCTTTGGCATCTCACAGTCCACCGCCGCCAGAATCGCCATGCTGACTGCAGCACTCTGGTGGGGGCTGTTTGCTCTGTTTACTTTTTTTCTGCTCAAAGAGAGAACATTTACCCAGTCACCACCTGAAAAATTCACAGGTTCCAGCAGGGGGGTCAACTATCTCTACATCGGTATCATGCGTGTTGTTAAGACTATGAAAAAGGTACGAAAGCGGCCGCACCTTCTTCTTTTTCTAATTTCTTTTCTTGTCTATAACGAAGGTATTCAGACCGTTATTCAAATGGCGACCATCTACGGCAAACAGGAGTTGAAATTCGGCGCGACAACGTTGATGCTGACGCTGCTGCTCGTTCAGTTTGTCGCCATATTCGGTGCCCTGCTGTTTGGCTGGCTGGCGAAAAAGACCGGCACCAAGCAGTCTGTCATGTGCACCCTGGTTGTCTGGAGCGGTGTTGTCATTTACGCCTATTTTATCCAGTCTCCTGTTGAGTATTTTATTTTAGGGGCAATTGTCGGCCTGGTCATGGGCGGCTCGCAGGCCATCAGCCGTTCCTTTTATGCATCCATGATCCCGATCGATTCACCGGCCGAATATTTCGGCTTTTACTCGATCATCAATAAATTCTCGGCAGTCTGGGGGCCATTCATCTTTGCCATCATCAGGCATTTCAGCGGTTCTTCCCGCAATGCCATTGTCTCACTGATTATTTTTTTCATCCTGGGCATCATACTGCTCTTTTTTGTCGATGAAGAAAAAGCCAGGGAGAATCGGGGATTATGACAAAACAGGTAGTGATCAGCAACTTCTCTTACTGTCTGGCACATGTGCCGGACCTTGTTCGCTACGGCTCAAAACCTAGACGGGAAATAAATAACAACCCCGCCCTGCTTCCCCGGCTCCAATCCGCTCTTAGATCTTACGAAGAAACCCTCAACTACCCGGCAAATCAAACCTATATTGGCAATATATCACCGGAAAAACTTGGGCAGATCCCCCGGCCATGGGCTGATCATCCCATCGATTTCAAGAATGCCGGAACACCAACCGATCCTTTTGGGGAAATTCTTGATCAAACCCGTTTTCTCGCACTGCTTAAAATAGCGGACCAGCTCAATCCACCGCTTTACCAGACCGATGAAGAAACTCTTTTTCGGCTGCAATCCGCCATACAGGACCACTTTCTACTCTCACGCTACAGCGAGCAACTCCAACAGGCTTCAGATTCGGCAATCCCGGTCGGCAACCGGAATAACTCGGATTCACCTCTTGTTATCAACTCCGCAGATCGTTCATTTGGAGTCTTCTCTGGAGACAACAGAGCCGAAGGACAGGGAGATGACAACCTAAGCGCGGTGAACCTGCTTGAAAATCTCTGCTCAAAAGGTTCGGGCGCCCTTGCTCTTAACTGGTTGCTTCACCGATCTGGACTGCAGGCCGATCAGATCGATCTTATTCTCAGTTGCGGTGAAGAGGCCTGCGGCGACCGATATCAGCGGGGTGGAGGCGGGATGGCAAAAGCCATTGGGGAAATGTGCGGCTGCATCAACAGTTCCGGCATGGATATAAAAAACTTCTGTGCCGCTCCGGTCTCAGCAATCGTTACTGCGGCCGCCTTTGTAAAAGCCGGCTTATGCAAACGAGTGGCAGTGGTTGGCGGGGGGTCGCTTGCCAAACTGGGTATGAAGTTTTTATCTTTTCTGGAGAATGACAAAAAGATATTAGAGGACTGTCTGGCCTCCCTGGCTTTTCTGATCACAACGGACGACAGTAAAAGCCCGATCATCAGATTGGAGCCGGGCGCTGTCGGCACCGTACCTGTGGGAGCCTCAACCAGTGATGAATCGGTGTTTCGCCATTATCTGTTAAACCCGCTTAAACAATTGGGGCTTACCTGCCATGACATAAACCGGTTTGCCACTGAACTGCAAAACCCGGAGATCATGGAATATGCCGGTTCCGGCGATATCGCCGCTAAAAATTACCGCAAGATTGCCGCCATGGCCGTTATGGCAGACCAGCTTGACAAAAAGGAAATGAACGACTGGATCGCCCAGGTGGGTATGGTCGGTTTTACGCCCACCCAGGGCCACGTTCCATCGGCTGTCCCTTATATCGGCCATGCCACCCGTCTTATGGAACGGGGAGAAATCAAGCGGGCTATGTTTCTGGCAAGGGCCAGCCTGTTTTTGAATCGCTGTACCAGTCTCATGGACGGCGTCTCATTTATTCTTGAATCCAATCCACAACGCTAGAGCAACAGGAGAGTAACGTTATGACATCACTTGACAGTTTAAAGGGGAAAAAGGTGATCGTCTTTGGAGAGCGGGACGATATCTCCGGCAAATCCATTTCAACTTGCCTTGCTGCAGCCGGAGCCGAGGTTATCTATGAATCGACTGCCTGCTTCGTGTGAACAGCCGCTGGCGCTGTCGGTCTGACAGCCCAGGAAACGGTGAAGACCCTGGCTGAACAGTACAAGGATGAACCATTTTTTGTTATACTCGGCATCAACCAGCCCTCCACCCTCAGGATCATGGCAACAACCTTTAAAAGCGGCGATCCGAGCTTTGCAGGCCCCCTTGGCGGAATTGCCCTTGGTATAGACAGCTACCACATCTTCGAGCTCAAAAAGCTTATCCCTGATGATGTATGGACAGTGGAAATGGGTATGGTTGAACTTGAAATCGAAGAAGAAAAACAGGAAGAAATTATTAAGATTATACAAGAAATACGGGAGGGAAGCGAGTCATGAAAAAGCTGCGTTTGACGCTTATCTGTTTGTCTATTCTTTTTTTCTTCCCGGTAAACCAGAGTCCCGGTGCCACACCTCCCGCAACAGATATGGAAATCTGCATGCTTGAGGCCTTGAAAACGGCGCCCGGCAACACCACCGTCTACGAGCTGAGAAGCAAATGTAAAGAAAAACTTGGTGTCGATATGGCAGCAAAGCAGGAGTCGGCTGCCGTTCAAACGGTTCAGAAAAGCGGGAGCAGTACCAAACTGGGTAAACCGTTATATCAGGACAATCAAGTTGAGAAGGATCTTTTGCCTCGGCCTTTCACTCTGCTGGCTCATAAACCTAACTATATCCTCTTTGCGACATACAACGGCAACGGTTTTGACCCCGAACTCTACCAGGAACAGTATCAAAACTCATCCATCACCGCAGACAACTATGAATCACAGTTTCAGTTCTCGGTCAAGCTGCCTCTTGCTGTTCAGATATTGGGAAAAAACATCGATCTGTTTACCGCCTACACCAACCTCTCATTCTGGCAGGTGTATAACAAACGGCTCTCTTCCCCGTTTCGGGAAACCAATCACGAACCGGAAATATGGCTGCAGCATCGGCCGAAAAACCTAAAGAAATTCGGCTTTACCAACACACTCAACAGGGTTGGCTTCACCCATCAATCCAACGGTCAAGGCGGTGTCCTTTCACGAAGCTGGAACCGGGTGTATGCCAGTATGCTGTTTAAGCGGGACGATATGTTGTTTCAAGGCGACACCTTCACTTTCAGTATCAAACCGTGGTTCCGTATCCCTGAAACAAGTGAAGATGACGACAATCCCGAGATTACCGATTACCTCGGCCATGGCCATATACGTATCGGCTATAAATATGGCAACAACACCTTCAGTTTTTTGCTGCGTAACCATCTGGAGTCCGGTTTTAAAAGAGGAGCGATTGAGACTTGCTGGAGCTTTCCGCTGTGGGGGAAATACAACTTTTTAAAAGGCTATATTCGCTATTTCACCGGCTACGGTCAAAGCCTGATCAATTACGACAACTATGTGAACAGTATCGGTTTTGGGTTGCTGCTTACTGATATACTATAAAATCTGAACCCATGATGGAGAATGCTCTTTAGCTCCTTACAACTGTATCGATCATCAATTATGTGATAGAGAAAATTACCAAACTCGCCAACTATCTGAAAATGATTTATTTCCCATTTTCACCTCTTAATATATAGGAAATGATTTGTGGCTGGAGTTGCCCCTATAAAACCGGACACCGTTTAACTTGCTGATTTAGAAACGTAACCGGATTTTTCTATCCCTTTTTGAGGAGGGATAAAAAAATCCTGCCCCGTGGCAGATCGAAATTCTCTTGGAGAAAGCATCTTTAAGCCCTTATGTGGATGATTTTCGTTATAGTCGTTGAACCAATGATCAAGCTGAGAAAGAACTGTTATCGCATCTGGTCTGTCATTAATATAGACGTAATCTCGCTTAAAGGTCTTTACAAAGGCTTCTGCCATTCCATTGCTTTCTGGACTATATGCAGGTGTAGAGCAAGGAACCAAGTTGATTGTACGAGCAAACCTGATTGTTTCATTGGCAAGATAATACTTACCGTTATCCGACAACCACTCAATCTTGTGAGGAAGCTGGTCAACATTTCCAAAACGGTACTCCATGGTTTGAGTCATCAAATCACGGATCATCTCTGCATTGATCCAACCAGTGGTGGCAACAAAGCTCATAACTTCTCTGTCGCAACAGTCAAGACTGAAAGTAACCCGAACAACGTCCTTATTCCAACAGGGGATCTCAAAAACATCAGAACACCAACGCAAGTTGCTTTTCAACGTGATTATTTTTCCTGTATGAGACCGGATCACCTTTTTCCCAGTATATCGGGCAAGCAACAGCCCGTTTTGCTTCATGATCCGATAGGTTCGTTTGTGGTTGACTTTGGGCTTGCCTTCACGCTCAAGACGTTTATTCAAATGTACATTTATGCGCCTATAGCCATATGTCGGGCGCTGATCGACAAGCTCACGAATTATTGGAAGCAACTTGGCATCATCAGCCTTCTTGTACCAGCCTCGCTTTCTATTCTTTCTTTTTCTTCGATCATTGATATTGGACCTGGCCACCTCAAGCGTATCACAAACTCGTTTCATGGCGTGTCCTCCTCGGGTAGAGAGGGCATACGCGAGATCAGTTTTTTTTCATGGGCAAGTTTGACGGCATCTTTGAGAATTTCATTTTCCATGGTCTTTTTGCCCAGGAGTCTCTCCAGCTCTCTTACACGAGCATTGAGCTGCTTGTACTCAGAAGCTGGAACAACCTCTTCACCGGCTTTGACTGCACAGAACTTTCCTTCTCGGGCCAGTCTGCGCCATGTGAAAAGTTGGCTTGGAGAGATGCCATGTTGACGGGCAACATAGGAAACAGTCATGCCGGGGAGTTCAGACTCTTCAACGATCTGAAGCTTCTCGGCTACTGTCCATCGTCTTCGGCGCTGGACTGAGGTGATAACCTCAACTTTTTGGTATTTACTTGAATTACTAGTATTTGACATAGTCGTACCCCTAGTCGTTATTTAACATATAGGGGTGTACGGTTCAAATGGGGTCAACTACA
>CAZLGM010000095.1:2057-12606 GCA_964558875.1 uncultured Desulfocapsaceae bacterium | reverse complement strand
GTCGAATCATATACCTCTGTTCCTCTTGATGCGACACTCTATGAAGCTGTGGTTGTCCTTGATAATTCGCAAAGATCTACTGATCCTTTACGGTATAAACACCGTGCAATTTTTGTGTTGGACAGGAATGGCAAGGTGATCGGCAAAATGAATATGAAGAATATTCTGAGTGCCCTTAAACCAGAATCTTTAAATAAAGAAGGCGAAGAAGTCCTTTCCCGTGAAGGATACAGCCCTGATCTCATCCAGTCGTTGACAGAAAAGAATGTTTTATGGATTGACCCCTTGCAGATTGCATGTGACAGGGCAAGTCAATTGATGGTCATTGATGTTGTCGAACCACCGGAACGTGGTGAGTTGATTGACAAGAGTGCAACGCTTGGAGATGCATTACACCAGCTTCTTGTTTTTCCTTTTTATTCTCTGATGGTCATGAAAAATGAATATGAAATAATAGGGATATTACGTCTTTCAGATGTGTATGCCACTGTCTGCAACGAGATTAAAAAATGTAGAGCGTAAAAGGACAGCGATGATCTGAGAACGTTTTTACTTGGGGGAATAAACAACCACGCTTGAATAGCGTGGTTTTGCATACCGGCTTAACTGGTGAGCAAATAGTGCGCAGTATCTTTGTTTGAATGTGCAACACTATCCGCAGGTAAAGTCTGCGTTTTTTGCTGCTTGCAGTAAAACTGTTGCGCAATCGCAAAAGAGGAGGACACAATTCATGGATACCCATGGGGAAAAAACCGGAATATTTGCACAAAAGGAATTGTGGATCGGAGCAGGTGTTATTGTTTTTATTCTGATCGCCTTTATCCTGCCGGTGCCCCAGTCTCTTGTGGAGGTGATGGAAAAGTATGGCTATGTCCAGAAGATGATCGATTGGGAGATCGCTCATGACAAGGAGGGCGCTGCCGCTAAGACCATGATCGTCCTGGGGATTGTGCCTATGGCTATTATCTTCTTTGCCGTAGAAGCCCTGCCCATTGGTGTGACCGGTATCCTGATGCCGCTGATGGCCTACTTTTTCGGTCTGCTGCCATTCAATATGATCGGCAAGACCTTTGCCGGTGATGCGCCGTTATTTATGCTTGGTGTGTTTGCCCTGGGGGCTACGGTGGTGGAAGTCGGTTTTCATAAACGGCTTGCAGTGTGGTTGCTGGGATGGACCAAGGGGTTCTGGCAGCCGATGATTGTTCTGTGCATCTCAATGTCCATAGTCGGTTCTTTTATGTCAGCGCCTGCAATGTGTTCCTTTATGGTACCGGTGATGATGGCTGTTTATTACGGATCAGTGAGGGCAAACAGTCCGGATGGTAAAATCGTCCACGATCCGGCGCTTGCCAAATACATGCTGTTTTCCCTCTGCTTCGCACTCAATATGGGTGGCCCGGGGACACCGTCGGCAGGCGGCCGTAATGTGATCATGATGGGCTTTTTCAACGAGTATGATATCCCGATCACTTATTCAGGCTGGATGCAGTACGGTTGGGCGCTGGTACCACTGGGCTCCATTATGCTTGTTCTCTATATGGCAGCCCTGTTTTCTAAACGGATTAAAACAAGAGATCTGACACCAGGTCTGCAGTACATCAAAGAAGAAACCCGTAAGATGGGGAAAATGCAGTATGCCGAATATGTGACTGCCGGAACACTTTTTCTGATAGTGATACTTTGGATATTTGGTGGAGAGGCAACAGGGCTTGGTGGTCCGGCATTGCTGGCCCTGGTAATTCCTGTTTTATTCAAAACGGTTAAGTTTGAAGACATCATCAACCGGATTTCCTTCAATGCCTGGTTTATGTATTGCGGGGCCTTGACCCTGGGAGCGCTGCTCAAAGAGAGCGGCGGCGCTCTGTGGCTGGCTACCGAATTCCTTCACGGTCTTTCCCAAGTCGGTATGGATGAAGGTCTCGGGTTATGGGTTGGGATGTCCGCTTTCTCAGGGTTGGTGACTAACTTTATGTCTGATGCGGCAACGGTGGCCCTGATCGGGCCGATCGTGGTTCCCATGGGAATTATGACCCAGGTTGCCGGAGAGCCTTGGGCCATCGGCCTGGGTGTGGCCCTGGCCTCATCATATGCTCACTTTCTCATTGTGGGCTCGCCGGCAAATGCCCTCACTTTTGCCTTGGGTGTTTATCCCGACAGTAATAAGCGGGCTCTTGAGGCGATTGATTTTGTTAAATATGGGTTCGGGTTCTTCCTTCTGTCCATGCTGCTTCTTTGGATTGTTGGTTTCTTAGTGATTTATCCTTTTGTAGGATTTCCTGAGGGGATACTGGAGCAGGCTACCCAAGTTCTCCAAGCTAATGGAAAATGACCGCGGGCAGCGCATCTTTGCACGGTCTCATTTGAACGTATAGGACAACTATAACGTTCAAATGAGCCTGTACAAATTTGCACTACCTGCGATCATTTTTCTGGTGTTTTAGTGTTGTAAGTTTCATTTGAGTTTGTTGGTGAATAGTAGATGTGAATGGCAAGCATATTTTCACGATCTTAATTGACCACATGTACTAAAGTTTGATAGCGAACAAAAGCGCCTGCAAAAATCTGAGGCACCTGAAATCACTTTCCTCATATCGTTGTTGATTATTTCTAATGGTTAACAAATAGCAGTCAAGTAAACTTGCACAAATTTGCACTGCCTGCGATCATTTTTCTGATCATTATATTTGTTATAGGATAATGAATTGAACATCTTGACATACCACAATGTGGTATTAGGTTATATTTAACCTCAGGTAATGCCTTCAGTGGCTACTATCTGAGTCAACCTTAAAATTTCACTACAGGAGGAATGGTTATGAGCAGATTCCATATTGATTGTCGTGACTATCCAAGTGATACTGTAAAGTGTAGTGTAGCTCTCTCGGCCAATACAAAGGAGGAGCTGCTTGAAGCAGTTATTCAGCATGGAACGAAAGTTCATGGATATGAAGATACTCCTGAATTTAGGGAAAATATCGTGAAGGAATTCAAAGAAGGAAACCCTACCGATTAACTCTCTAAGCACAAGCATGAGATGAGTTGCATACTTACAACATAAATCCTTTAGCAATTAATCAAGGCCAACCATAATAATTTCTGGTTGGCCTTTTAAAATTGAGAACTACACCCGTGATAGCACATTGTGTAGTTTAAGTCGATCTGATAATTTTTCAGATATATTCCCGCGTTATCTGATAGTGGCCCTGTTTTTCAAAGATTCAGGAAATGATCTCCTCCCGAAATCTCTACTTTTGGCTGTCTGAAATATGGGAGAGGTTCAAGAATGAGATACCTTCATCTGGTATTGGTCTCAATTTTGGAAGTTCAGCTCCTCAGCCACTTGAGTAAATCTGCAACTTTAAGTTGCTCCTGTCCATCACCGTTTTTTTAAACTATTCGGTACTCGTCGCACCTGCATCTTACTCCTAAGGGCATCAGGAAGAAGCTCTATTGGTAATTTCTGTAAATTGGTTTAGGTTGGCAATGGCGTAATAAACTGTCGAAGAGGGAATGATATCTGGTTTTTTGCTATCACTCTTATAATGTATGATATACAGTTAGAAAACAGACGGTTGGTTAAGGCATTCTCCTTAAACCGTCTTTGGATGGCAGGATATCCAATTTCTGGATAATAGCTTGTTATATTTAATAAAAACAAGAGAGTAAAAAATGGGTGGTTTCTTTGGTTGTGCCTCACAGCAAAATTGTATTCAAGAACTATTTTATGGAACTGATTACCTGTCTCACCTGGGGACTAAACGGGGTGGAATCGCCACAGCAAACAAAAATGAGTTCCACCGCAAAATCCATAATCTTGAAAATGCATACTTTCGATCAAAATTTGAATCAGACATTGATAAATTGATTGGAAATATGGGCATTGGGGTCATCAGTGATACAGATTCCCAACCTATTATCATCCATTCTCATCTTGGTAAATTCGCAGTGGTGACCGTTGGAAAAATCGCCAACCTTGAAGAACTGGCCCAGGAGGCATTTTCAAAAAATATCCATTTTGCAGAATCCAGCCAGGGGGATATCAACCCTACAGAACTTGTTGCCATTCTCATCAGCCAGAAAGGATCATTTGTGGAAGGCATTTCAAGTGCACAGGCCAAAATTAAAGGTTCCTGTTCAATGTTGGTGCTGACCTCAAACGAAATATTTGCCGCAAGAGACAGGTTGGGAAGAACACCTATTATTGTCGGTAAAAGAGACAATGCTTTTGCTGCCAGCTCAGAATCATCTGCTTTTTCCAACCTTGGATTTGAAACTGATTATTTTGTTGGTCCGAATGAAATTGTGAAGATGACAGCAGATGGGTATGAACAGGTTCAGGCACCTGGAGATAAAATGCAGATTTGCTCATTTCTCTGGGTCTATTACGGGTATCCAGTCTCCAGCTATGAAGGAATCAACACGGAACAAGTCCGATACAATTGCGGAACCGTCCTGGCTAAAAATGAAACATCCGAAGCCGATCTTATTGCAGGTATTCCGGATTCCGGCATCGGTCATGCCATCGGGTTTGCTAATGAAAGTAAGATTCCCTATATGCGACCCTATATCAAATATACCCCGACCTGGCCCAGAAGTTTTATGCCCCAAAACCAGGAAATGCGAGACCTTGTCGCACGAATGAAATTGATACCCATCAGGGAAATCATCCAGGGAAAACGTATTATCTTTTGTGATGATTCTGTTGTCCGAGGCACCCAGCTCAGGGACAATACGGAGATATTATATGAATACGGAGCTAAAGATGTTCATATGAGAATCGCCTGTCCATGCCTGATTCATCCGTGTGAATTCCTCAATTTTTCAACATCCAGATCAACGCTTGATCTGGCAGGTAGAAAAGCCATTTATAAAATTGAAGGCACTGAAGATACAGACTTGACTGAATATGCCATTGACGGCTCAGATAAGCATAGAGCCATGATTGAAAAAATTATTGATGAACTCAGCCTGACCAGCCTTAGGTATCAGAGATTGGATGACCTGATCACCGCAATTGGTATGCCTAAAGAAAAATTATGTACCCATTGCTGGGATTGCTCCAGTTACTTTTAGAGTACCTTGAAAATATGGCAACAAATGGGATCATGTCTTGAGAGTACCTTGAATTATCCCTTTTGTGAATACTGCCAAACCGAAGATGTTAATTTCTTGATGATTCCCCACTGATGGTATCTGCTGCGAATGCCAGGTAGCAGCTTACCTAATATTTCAGTACCACATGATGATCATTCTGGTTTTCTTGAATCAATTGTTTTAAAATTGATCTTATAAACTCCTCTACAATATCGAGCCGATATGGATCATACTATCTGGGCAGTAACTGCTGTCATTTTTGCCACTGTTATTATTGCCAAGATCATCGCTGCCAAGACCGCAACTGTTGATGTCCTGTGGCTGATTGTCATAGGTGCTGTTCTGGGAAATTTAGGCATTATTCCCCAGGAGAGTCAAGCGCTCGATTATATCGGCCAGATTGGTATTATTTTTATCATGTTTGCCCTGGGTTTCGAGGAGAGCCTTGAGAACTTCATTAATGGTATTCGCAAGGCCTGGGGCATTGCCATAATCGGGGCAGTCTGTCCGTTTATCGGCGCCTATTCTACTGCCTTATTCATGGGATATGGGCCGCGATCCGCCGTCATCTGGGGACTCACCATGACAGCTACGGCCGTATCGCTTACCCTGATGTCTTTGAGAAGCCGAGGTTTACATCGCTCCCGGGTAACCACTGGTATCATCAGCGCTGCCGTGGTAGATGATGTCCTGTCGCTTACAGGATTGGCAATCGTCATCCCGTTGCTGTTGCTGGATCTTTCCGGGGAGACAACGCAGAATTCACAACTCTTTTTCAATGTTCTGATTGTCCTTGGCAAGGTTGTTCTGTTTTTTATTATTCTTTCCATTGTCGGGTTATTCGGGTTCCCCCAGAAACGAGTGACCAGGTCCTCTCTTCGAAAAGAATCAAAAATACTGTGGATTCCCGAGCTGTTTTACCGGGTGACCGGCTTAAGGGTTCTACTGCGAAGCGAGCATTCCTCACTGCTGCTGATCTTTATTGCCATAGGCATTGGTGCCCTGGCGCACGAGTTCGGTTTTCATCCGGCAATCGGCGCCTATTTTGCCGCTTTGTTTCTTCAGGAGGATTATTTCATTATCAAGGTCAAGGAAACAAAGATGGAATTCAAACGCCATCTCAGGTACACCAAGCGATTTATTAACGATGTTGCTTTTTCCATATTCGGGCCGATCTTTTTTGTCACTCTCGGCGCCAAACTGTTGATCAATCGTGAGATACTTATTTCCATCCTGCCGGCAGTTATAATGCTGTTTTCCGCAGTTTTTATTCTTCAGATTATCTCCGCCAGTCTGGCTGCCAGGTTTACCGGGAAATACCATTGGCATGAGAGTGTGATCATAGGCTTCGGTATGCTTGGTCGAGCCGAATTGGCGTTGATTGTCTTGAACATCACCTTTGTGCAGAACAGTCTCATTACAGCTGAGCAGTTTTATATCCTCATGTTCGTCACCTTTCTCCTCAATATCAGTGTTCCGCTGACCATTCGATGGTGGGGGCCTTATTTTAAGGGTGTAAAACAGATGAAGATTGGTTCATTACGCCTGTCGAGGGCCAAGAAGCCTGAAAATTGATCTGGCTTGGATCTTCATTAGTCTTGTCGTGATCCAGCTCAAAGTAGTTGGCAGTAGATTATGGAGTTGGTATATCTCAAAGGACGTGTCGCTGTTGAATATTAAAACAGGAAATCCTTTCATTCTGCGATCTCTTACAATTTTTAATCATAATCCTGAATCCGTGAGCATCCGATAGTGCTGTAGCTTTACTTGATTTAGCTGATCAATAATAGTGAACTATATCGGTCAGCTAAATCAAGTAAAGATGCAGTGCTAGCGGATGCCCCGGAGGGCGAATGAGTTTTTTAGGTTAAACAACTTGGTTCAACAATTGTTTATTATATCAACATATTACCAACTTAAAAACAATCCTCGTCACGGATTCAGGATAATTACAGTCTGGCGCTCACCCCGTGATTGGTTACGAAAATAGTCATGCGTCTTTTACCTTTTCGTCTCTCTAATCTTTTCAAAAGTCTCAGGTTAAAGATCAATCCATCTTTTTTGTTGGATTGTGTTCTCTTCATCTGTCTGTGTGGTTTGGTTTTCTGGCTTATTGGCAGGGGAGGTGAGAAGCTTGGGTATAACTGGCAGTGGTACCGGATTCCCAAGTTTCTATTTCAGATAGATGAGGGTACTTTTATTCCCGGCCCGCTCCTCGAAGGCTTGGGAGTGACACTTCAGATAACCGGTTGGAGTATTGTCCTTGCCACTGTTTTCGGCCTTATCACGGCGCTTTTTCGTTTATCCAATTCATTTTTAGCCAAAGGTGTTGCCAGGATCTATGTGGAAACCATCCGCAACATCCCTCTACTGGTTACAATTTTCTTTCTTTATTTCGTGCTGGCTCCGATTATCCATTTGGATCGTTTTTTTGCCGCTGTGCTTGCGCTCAGCCTCTTTGAGGGGGCCTATGCCTCCGAGATTTTTCGTGCCGGAATTGTGTCGATTGATCGAGGACAATGGGAGGCAGCTCACAGTCTTGGATTAAATCGTTTTGACACCTATGTGAAGATCATCTTGCCCCAGGCTGTTCGAAGAATGTTGGCGCCGCTTACCAGCCAGTCAATCTCACTCATCAAGGATTCTGCTCTGGTCAGTACTATTGCAGTATATGATCTTACTATGCGCGGGCGGGAGATTATTGCCGAGACCTTTCTGACCTTTGAAATATGGTTTACGGTTGCTGCAATTTATCTGTGTATTACCCTCTTTTTATCCGCTCTTGTGTACCTTCTGGAAAACCACATCAAGGTTATCAATTGAACATTCAACAAAATAACCAATATATTGCCGAGGTTTGTAATATCAGCAAAACATTTACCGGTGATGTGAAAGCCCTGGTGGATTTTTCCACCAGGGTTCGACGAGGTGCCGTACAGGTGGTGATCGGACCGTCCGGGTCCGGCAAGTCGACATTTCTTCGTTGTTTAAACGGCCTTGAGGTCATAGACAGTGGAACCATTACCATTGATGATATCCCTTTGGACGGGAACCCCAGGAACCGTTTACAGATACGGAGAAGAGTGGGTATGGTTTTCCAGTTGTTTAACCTTTTTCCCCATCTCACGGTCCTGGACAATGTGAATCTGGCCCAGAGATGTGTTCATAAAAAGGATAAGAGTGCAGCCACTGCTCACTCCGAAAAGTTACTCAAAAAAGTAAATATTCTGGACAAGGCCAAGATGTATCCGGGCCAGCTCAGTGGTGGTCAGCAACAGCGGGTAGCAATCGCCAGGGCCTTGGCTATGAAACCGGCACTTATGCTCTTTGATGAGGCCACATCAGCCCTTGATCCGGAAATGATTGGTGAAGTCCTGGAGGTCATGAAAGACCTTGCTGCTGAAGGAACGACCATGGTCTGTGTTACCCATGAGATGGGTTTTGCCCGTGAAGTGGCAGACCATGTCCTTTTTATGGAGGATGGTCGTCTGGTTGAAGAGGGGTCGGCCGAACAATTTTTTTCCCGTCCGCAGCATGAAAGAACCAGGACGTTTTTAAGTCAGATATTATAAAAGGTAGGTTTTAGGTGTAGAAAAGGAGATCAGCATGAAAAAAAATCGTTTTCTTGTTTCTGTGCTTGTCGCTGTATGTGTAACGATCATCCCTGTCTTGACAGCAAATGCAGGCGAGAGCGTAATTGAAAAGATATCTAAAAAAGGGGTTATCCGTGTTGGTATGGATATTTTCGTCCCTTGGGCCATGAAGGATAAAAAGGGCGAGTTGATCGGTTTTGAGATTGATGTTGCCAAACAACTGGCCAAAGATATGGGGGTGAAAGTAGAATTTGTACCCACCAAATGGTCCGGTATCATTCCGGCGTTATTAACCGGGAAGTTTGATGTTATTATCGGTGGAATGTCAGTCACACCGCAGCGTAACCTTAAGGTTAATTTCACGCAGCCCTACTACTATTCCCACCAGGCTCTGCTTGCAAATAAGAAAATGGCACCTGGGTTTAAATTGAAGGACTTCAACAGTCCCAAAGTGACTATTGCCGCACGGCTGGGTTCCACAGCCGCTATTGCCGCAAAGCGTCATTTTTCCAAGGCCAAAATTCGCCTTTTCGATGATGAACCGGCTGCCGTTCAGGAAGTTCGTAACGGCAGAGTCCATGCTATGGTGAGTGCCCAACCGCTCCCGGCCCATACCGCTGTCGATTATCCTGAAATTCTGATCTCTTATGATGTCAGCCTGATGAAAGAACCGATCTGTTTTGGCGTCAGAAAGGGTGATGTTGACAC
Organism: uncultured Desulfocapsaceae bacterium; assembly: GCA_964558875.1. Lineage (GTDB taxonomy): Bacteria > Desulfobacterota > Desulfobulbia > Desulfobulbales > Desulfocapsaceae > CAZLGM01. Next base: position 3,211 of record CAZLGM010000095.1, on the reverse strand, counting down.
GCTCAACTATTTTAATAACTGGATTGAAATAACCAGGAGCAAAGGTTGGATCCAGGACCGTCATAAGTTTTGGTTTTTAACCAAGGATTGGGAAAAACTGGTCAAATGAAAATGTTGGGATGAAAAGGGCAGGACGTTAAGCTATTGAGCCGTTTGCACTGTAAGTACCGACTGAACGGGCCAGGAAATCTGATTGATTCCTTTCTATAGCGGTTTTGATTTAGGCCATATCAAGTAAAACAGGGACGATTGCACAATTGTTGCCCAGAAAAAAAATATCCGGCATCACACTGCTTGATGTGATCGTCCTGCTTCTTTTGGTTGGTGGGATCGCTTATTTAAGCTATCAGGTTACGACCAGGCTAAACTACAAGTGGCAGTGGGAGGTTATCCCCCAATACCTCTTTCGTTATGATGAGGACCTGGGCAGGTATGTCCCAAATTACCTGATCCAGGGACTTCTAACCACACTGCGGCTAAGCTTCTGGGGGATCATCCTGGCTACCATTTTTGGTTTGTTCATGGGGCTTTGTCGAACGGCCAGGCGTCCTTTATTGCGGATGATTTCCGGAAGTTATGTTGCCTTGCTGCGTAACCTGCCGCCGCTGGTCATTATCTTTATCTTTTATTTTTTTATCAGTGATCAAATTATGCCGGTTATCGGCATTGATACCTTTTTACGCAACGCTTCAGACACGCTTCAAACATTTTTCGGGATTTTCTTCGCACCTCCCGAATACGGTTCCGCCTTCATCTCTGCTCTTTTGGCCCTGGCGCTTTTTGAAGGGGCCTACATTACGGAAATCTTCCGTTCGGGAATTGAATCGGTTGAAAAAGGACAATGGGAAGCCGCACATGCTCTAGGGCTTTCAAAATACCATACTCTGCGCCATATTGTTTTACCTATTGCATTTCGGTGAATCCTCCCACCACTTGCAGGGCAGTTCATCTCACTGATCAAAGATTCGGCTATAGTATCGATTATTTCGATCCAGGACCTCTCCTATCAGGGCACACAGTTGATGGCTTCCACCTATCTGACCATTGAAATATGGATCACAATCGCTCTTCTCTATATGGCAATGACATTACCCTGTTCATTGTTGATCAGGAAGCTTGAGTTGCGGCTAACGGATAGCCGGTCTTTAGTTTAG
>CAZLGM010000095.1:0-1957 GCA_964558875.1 uncultured Desulfocapsaceae bacterium | reverse complement strand
TCACCTCCTGTATATTCACCTTTTCCTCCTGAACCTTTCCGGATGGAGAATTCTCGAAGAAGAATTGGGTAACGGTTTTCCAGGATCTCAGGATCGGTGATCCGGGTGTTAGTCATGTGGGTATGGACGCCTGACTGACCGTTCCAGCCTGGGCCGGCCCCAGCCCCACCGCCGATGGTTTCATAATAACCAAACTGTTCATTACCGAAGGTGAGATTGTTGGTGCAGCCCTGGGAGGCGGCTGCCACGCCAAAAGCCTTGAGGACAACATCGACTACCCTTTGAGAGGTGAGAACGTTACCGCCCACCACAGGGGCTTGTGGAGATGGATCAAGCAGGGAGCCTTTGGGGATAACCAGTTTTATGGGTAGCAGGCAGCCCTGGTTCAAAGGAATATCTTTTTTTATCAGGCAGCGGAGACAGTAGAGAATGGCAGACTGGGTTACGGCTTTGGGGGCATTGAGATTGGTTGCCAGTTCCTGGCCGGTTCCGGTAAAATCAAAGATCGCACTGCCGTCAGTTCTATCTATGGTTAGATTCAGAACTATTGGACTGCTATCGTCGAGGTAATCGGTTGCACTGATACTGTCGCGCTGCTCCATTCCCTTGAGACGGGAAAGCTCGATCAGACTGGTACGTACCGCTTTTTCCGCCGTATCCTGAACGTGTGCCATATAGGCCTGGACTATTTCAAGACCGTAACTGTCAATCATCTCGATAATCAGATCGATCCCTTTGGTATTGGCGGCCACCTGGGCTTTGAGGTCGGAGATATTGTCATTCAATAATCTGGTTCCGGAGATCGGCGGCCGGCCATCTTCCTGAGGAGTATCAGCAGGGCTCAGTAGCAATTCGGTGATTCCTTTTTCCTGGAAGATGTTGTTGTCAACAAGTTTGAATGAATGAATGGCAGCGCCTTCTTCAGCCAGACTGCGGGAATCCGGTGGCATGGAGCCGGGTGAGATACCGCCGATATCGGCATGGTGCCCCCGGCTGGCAACCCAAAAGATGATTTTGCCGTCTTTGAAAACCGGGGTAATAACCGTGATGTCCGGCAGGTGACTGCCGCCCGCGGCTGGATGGTTACTGACAAGCACATCTCCGGGCTGTAAATTGTTCGCTCTGCGGATCTGTTCTTTGACCGCCTCGCTCATAGCACCGAGATGAACCGGAACGTGTGGGGCATTTGCAACAAGGTTGCCGTCCGGGCCGAAAAGGGCGCAGGAAAAGTCCAAACGCTCTTTGATGTTGGTTGAAATAGCTGTTTTCTGAAGCATCCTGCCCATCTGTTCGGCAATTGACATGAACAGGTTGCTGAAGATTGAGAGCTGTATCGGATCAACTACAGTATCAAGGGTATAGGCCTGGGAGGTTTCAACCGTGATTTCCACATCACCGTACTCGGTGATTGTTGCGGTGCAATCCGGCTCGATCACATTGGTGCTTGTTTGCTGGATGAGAATAGCAGGTCCGCTTATTCTGTGACCACCGCATAGCTCATCGACATCATACAGGCCGGTCTTGCGCCAACCGCCTTCAAAATAACAGGAAACGGTGGCTCTTTTCCTTGGCCGTCCTTCAGCCTGTTGAATTGGAAAGCAGGGCGGTTCTGCCCCTTTTCCCATTGACCGTACACGCAGATCATCCACCAGAATATCCCGCTGTGTCAGTTCAAATCCAAATTCACGCTGATATTCCTGCTGAAAGAGGCGGGCAAAGTCATCGTCATCCGGCCGTTCAATCATGATCGAGGTGTCGGTTCCCTGATAGCGCAGGTTGAGATACTGGACACTGTGGATCGCATCAGCCGATATCCCCTGATCCAGGAGTTCCTTCTCTGTCTGTTGCTGCAGATCGGCTAACTGGTTAAGCAGTTCAACCAGTCTGCGGCTGCTGAGTTCACCGGATGCAGGTTGTTGTTTTTCAGCCACCGTATCGGCAAGCCCCATACCGTAAG
>CAZLGM010000094.1:1673-12841 GCA_964558875.1 uncultured Desulfocapsaceae bacterium | reverse complement strand
AGATCAAAAACATTCTGGGCCTGGGGACTGTCCCCAAATACCTGGTGGTCGCCTGAAAGGCAAAGAATATTGTTTATGCCAAAAGAGGCTGCCCCCAGAATATCACTTTGCAGCCCAATCCTGTTGCGATCGCGGGTGACCATCTGCAGTACAGGTTCCACTCCCATGAGCTTTAGGTGAACACAGGCCGCAAGGCTGCACATACGGGTCACTGCTGTCTGATTGTCCGTGACGTTTACGGCATCGATATGATTTTTGAGAAGTTTTCCTTTTTTGATAATGACTTCGGGATCGGTTCCGCGGGGAGGGCCGCATTCAGCTGTTACTGCCAACTGTCCATTTTCAAGTATCTGCTTAAGCTTACTTTCCGTATTGATGCTCATGGCAAATACCCCTCGACCCTCATCTTTCTCGGCCCACCCGCCCGATCACTGGACCAGTCCTTTAACTGGGCAAGTTTTTCGTAATCCTCAAGTCTACCAAGGGATTCAAGGCGGCCCACAATGAGACACCAGACACAGTTCTGTTCCTTGTTAATTTCACACTTGCCTTTCGATACTCCACCGCAGGGACCATTTAAAAGCCGTTTGGCACATCCTGAAACTGGGCAAATACCACCGGTCTTGGCCAATATGCAATTACCGCAGGCCTGGCATTTCTCCACAAAATAACCGGGCTCTTCAACCGCTCCTAGAAAAGTAGTGTTCAAGGCAGGTATGATCGGTGTTTTATGAAATTTTTCCGCCATGAACTGTACACCAACACCACAGGCAAGGCTGAGCACCCCATCGGTTTCCAAGACCTGCTCCTCTACCGGATGAAAAAAATCATGTTCACACTGTCTTTCAATGCCACTGACCGTAAGTTCAATCTTCACTCCTTCCTGGATAGCATGCATGTTAATCAGAGAACTCAGCACCTCAGCTTGCTTGGTACCGCCCTGGTGACAGACAGCCACACAGGTATTGCATCCTAAAACCAGGATTTTTTTGTACTCCTTTATTGTCTCCCATATTTCTTCCAGGGATTTTTGCTGCCCCACTATCATGATTGTTATTTCCTTTCCTGATTACTATTGAAATTCGGTTGATCCCTCCCCACCTTTTGCTCAGTTCCGATGGCAGTCAGGTTTCGTTTTTGCCTATGGTTGCCTTTTCTCGTATTTCTGGATGGCAAGCCTGACCGGTGAAGGTCCAAGCTCCTGTATTCTCTTGTTAAATTCAGTACATATTTCGGCCCATCTGGTGCCCATTGCAGCTGAAAGATTGTACATTTCAAGCCGCTCCGGTTCTATATTGACCTGTGACAAAAGTGTCAGTAGATGTTCTATCCTTTTTCTTGCATTATTATTTCCTTCCAGGAAATGACATTGCCCTTCAAGTCAGCCGGCAACAAACACGCCGTCAATGCCTTTTTCAAATGCTCTCAAAACATAGGAGTGATCAAGTTTTCCTGTACAGGGTAAACGGATAATGTTGACATTTGGTGAATAGGAAAGCCGCATGACTCCGGCCAGATCTGCTGCTGCAAAGGCACAGTAGTGACAGGCGAAAGCAACAATGCTTGGTTCCCAGCCGGATTGGATATGCGCTGTATCAGAATCAGTACTCGCATCTGATAGGGGGGCAGTTTCATTTTGTGCCATATTCCTTTTCCATGCTGTTGTTTTCTTCCTGTTGAGCTGACATACTCTCATCAGCCATTAAATCAATCATTGACAGGATCTGCTCATCTTCAAAATTATTGACCTGAAATGCCTTTGCCGGACAGACACCGGCGCATATGCCACAACCCGTGCATTTGACTTCGTTGTGAGCAACCTTGCCATCTTCATCGATGTAAGGAGAGTCAAATGGACAGGCCCGAAAGCAGGCCAGACACGACATGCACCTGTCACGGTTGTGTTTGGCGATAAGACCGGAGATGGGCAGCCGGTCCTGGGATAAAAGTGTTCCGGCGCGGCTTGCGGCAGCCAGAGCCTGAGTGATAGTCTCATCAATATTTTTAGGACCATGGGCAAGACCTGCTATGAAAAATCCCTCGTTGGCACAATCAACCGGGCGCAGTTTAACATGGGCCTCCAGAAAATAGCCGTCTTCATTTAAAGTTAACTTATATGCTTTTTCCAATGCTTCGTTTCCCGGGTTGGAGCGAAGACCGGTGGAAAGTACGACATAATCGGCAGAGAAATGGATATCACTCTCCATGATCGGATCATAGGCTTCAAGCTGAAATTTTTTACTCTTTTTATCTCTGATCACCCTGGGCTTGTTGTCAGGCTCAAAGCGGACAAAGCGTACTCCCAGGTCTCGGGCCTTTGTGTAATACTGCTCTTTGAGCCCGTAGGTCCTGATATCACGATAAAATATCACAACATAAGCTTTTGGGTTCTTTTCTTTGATCATTATTGCATTCTTGATTGCATCCAGACAGCAAATCCGGGAACAGTAGTTATGCGGCTCCTCCCGGGAACCGATGCACTGAATCATGGCAAAACTGTCTCCATCCTGTATCGGATGTGTTGACAAAAACCGCTCAAGCTGCCTTTGGGTCAATACTCGCTCAGAATTATTGTAATTGTATTCAGTGGGCGCATATTCCAGACCACCACTGGCAATCACAATCACCCCATGATCAATCTCGTTTCCATCACTTAAGATTGACTTAAAATTTCCCACATAACCAAGAGTTTTTCTAACCTCACAGGCCGCATGCACAGTAATATCCGGGTGCTCATCAATCTCAAGATTTTTACGGCGTACCAGGGCTCTGATGCTTGTACCTTCCAAAGTGGTGCGTACACCTGCCGCAAGGCCTCCCAAGTGTGGTTCTTTCTCGATAATATGAACCTCAACACCCTGCTCGGCAAGTGAAAGGGCCACCGTCATCCCGGCAACTCCCCCGCCGATAATAAGAGCTGCCTTGGTAACCGGAACCGATTCGGAGTGAACCTCGTGTAACCGACTTGCCTTGGCAATGCTCATATTTACAATTTGGCTGGCCTTTTTGGTGGCCACCTCATTTTGCCCCATGTGGCACCAGGAACACTGTTCACGAATATCGGCAAGTTCGAAAAGATGCTTGTTCAGACCAGCTTCTCTGATTGTGTCCTGAAAAAGCGGTTCATGGGTTCGCGGAGTACAGGAGGCGACTACTACCCGGTTGAGTTTTTTCTCATCAATAAGTTCCTTAATTCTCTGCTGGCCATCAGGAGCACAGGCATACATAATGGTTTCGGCATGGACCACATACGGTTGTTTTGAACCATTTTCAGCAACCTGCTCCACATCCACGGTCTGGGCAATATTAATACCGCAGTGACAGACAACAACCCCTACACGGGGATCTTCATCGCCGAGTGTTTTTTCCGGAACCAACAAAGATTTTTCTACCTCCCGTCCTCTGTTCATGTGCAAAATACCCATGGCAGCAGCCGATGCTGCACTGCCCTGGACAATGGTATCCGGGATATCTTTGGGACCTTGGTAAGTACCGGCTACGAAGATACCGGGCCGAGTCGTCTGAACGGGATTAAATGACGATGTCACCGGGAATCCGAACGGGTCGGTGTCGATGTCAAATATATCGGCAAACTTCAAAGCACCCTTGTATGGCTGCAGGCCAACCGACAAAACAACCATATCAAACTTTTCATTTACCAGCCTGCCGTTATGGTCGACATAACTCATGAACAGGTTGTTGGTTCCCGCCTCCTCGTAAACGGCTGAGACCATAGACCGCTGGTAGCGGACATTTTTTTCGTCGGCTGCCCGGTCTGCATATTTATCAAAGTCCTTACCAAAGGTTCTCTTTTCATTGTAAAAGATGGTCGGAGCAATTTCTTTGTCATGTTCAATAGCAATTACTGCCTGCTTTGCTGCATACATACAGCAGACCGATGAACACCATGGATTGCCGTGATAAGAATCCCTGGACCCGACGCACTGTATCCAGGCTATTTTTTTGGGATGCTTACCATCCGAGGGTCTTCTTATTTCACCCTTAAATGGACCGGAGGCTGAAAGAATTCGTTCGAACTCGAGCGAAGTGACAACGTTTGGCCATCTTCCGTATCCCAGTTCCTGATGAGGTGTAGGGTCGAACGTTTCAAGACCGGGAGAGAGCAGAACTGCTCCGGCCTTAAGTGTAAATTCCCGGGGAGTATCGTCAAAATTGATGGCACCGGCAGTACAAACCTTTTCACATGCCCTGCATTTACCCTTGGTCAGATAGATGCAGTGACTCTTATCAATTACCCTGGTATTGGGTACTGCCTGGGGAAAGAGACTGAATATCGCCTTACGCTTGATAAGGCCTTGATCGAATTCGGATGGAACTTTTGGGGGGCACTTCTGTTCACAATCACCGCAGCCGGTGCATTTATCAGGGTCTACAAAACGTGCCTGTTGGCTGATAGTGAGAGTAAAGTTGGTAGCCACACCGGAAATGTGTGATACCTGGGCCAGTGTATGAATTTTAATATTGGGGTGCCGACTTGCCTCTACCGTCTTGGGTGAGATCATGCACATGGAGCAGTCACCGGTAGGAAAGGTCTTGTCCAGCATGGCCATTGTTCCACCAACAGAAGATTCTTTGGTGACCATATGGACCAGGAAACCACTGTTCGCCAGATCAAGGGCTGCCTGCATACCACCAATACCAGCCCCAACGATTACAACACTGCCTGTTTGGCGTGGAGCTGATTCCTGCATTACACTGAATCCCCGCACATTGTTGTCCAGTCCATTCCACCGACAAACATGTGTTCACTTGGTTGAAGATCCTTCTTACTAAATCCCAAAGCCATGCCAATCAGTTCGGTAATAAAATAGACTGGTAGACGAGCCTTAATTTTATGTTTCTCACAATAATGCTCCTGCTGGGACTCCAGGTTCATCTGGCACATGGGGCAGGAAACAACAAAACAATTTGCCCCTCTGGCTACTCCATCCTCCATGATTATTGCCATCTGATCCAAAGCTCTTTCGAGATTATAGATAACCGATGATGCCCCGCAGCATAGGGTCTTGTAATTCCAATCGAGAGCGGTCACTCCCATGGCCTGAAGGATCTTTTCCATTGCCTGGGGATTTTCCACATTATCTGAAATATCAACATCATAGGGAAATCTTGTGTGCATGCAGCCATAGTAGCAGGCAGGCTTCAGGCCTTCCAATTTCTCAAAGGTGACTGCAGAAAAACTGCCTCTGTCCAGCTCTTTTTCCAGATAATTGAGGATGGAAAATACTTTAATCGTGCCCTGGACCTTCTTTGCAAGCTCGCTGTTGATCTCCTGCTTTAACAGGGGAAAATCTTCCAGTTGTTTCTGGGCGACAAGGGTCCTGGAGTAACAGGCAGAACAGGGAATGACCATCTCTGTAAAGCCGGAGGCCTCGGCAATTCCAAGATTTCTGGCCGGCAGGGCAACCGCCATAAAATCATTGATCTTACCGGCGGAAGTTGACCCGCAGCAGTTCCAATCCTCAATTTCACGAACCCGTATGCCAAGCCTTGATAGAATCAGCTTGGTTTGATGATTGTAATGTTCAGCTGACTGATAGAGCGAACATCCCGGGTAATAGGCTAAATCCATTTTCGACCTGATGATTTTTTATAGAGACGCTGAATTTCATCACGACCCCGACTGGAGTGAAATGAAAGGTGCAGACGTTTTTGTTTAAACATTTCCCAGGCCAGCGCTGATCTGCCCATGAGTTCGGAAACAATGGCAACGTACTTTCTCTTTTTCAATAAATCCCAGATGGTTCTTAGTTCAAATTCGCTCATCATCCCGATTTCATTGATCCGGCCCCAGCGCAGACTGTGTTTGAAAAAGACTTTGTGAAAATTGTTTATTTCCGGTTGTTCCGGATTTATGCCTGTATCGAGCGCCATTTTTTTAAGAGTGTCGGCAATTCTACCGGTTTTGATGTTATTAGGGCAGCGAGCCCCGCAGGTGTGGCAATAGAGGCATTTCCAGGTCAGCTTGTTGGTTAAGGCCTTTTCAATGTCACCCAGCACTACCATCCTGACCAGGCGGTTGGGGGTGACCATGTCCGTATCTACCGCAACAGGACAACCGGAAGCGCACCTCTTGCACTGATAGCAGGAAATAATGTTCTGACCTGACCTGGCCATCACTTCTTTAGTGAAAACGTCTGCTGATTGGTGATCAAATGTATTTATTTCAGTGGGCATAACGTTTCTCTAATGAAAATGCCGCATACAATTTTTTGCATGAATAGGTGTTTGGCGATAAACCCTGATGAATAACTTATCTGATGTTATGAAAAGAATTGGTAATAAAGTATCCATCATAAGTTCTGCAATTTTTTCAGCAGGTAGCCTTGCCAAGCGCATCATTTGAGTACAAAATAGTAACGAAATTAATGGGGATTAGCAAGCATACCGGTTTGCTTGATTTCAAACCGATCAGTCCATCCCAGTCGTGTACCAGAAATACTAAGGCGCATCTGCTGAAGGCTGATCAAGCGTCCTTCGATTGTCTCACCCTTTACATTATCATGTGAGTACTACACCTCCAGCCCTATATGGGCATTGAATGAATATCGACAATTCCTGTAACGGACAAACCTGAAGGTGTTTTTCTACAGGTTTGTAAAATATAAGCACTTTGCTGTTAAGTGAAACCAGATAATGGATTTTTCAATCTACTTTCAAAGACGCCTGTTCTTATTTTACTTCTTGATAAATGGGTGGTTCAAATATTTTCAGTGGCTACTTTTTCATTTTTCTTCAGTATTCCGAATCAGTTATAAAACAGCAATGCAAAAAAAAGGACCGGCAAGTTAAAATCACTTGCAGGTCCTTTAATATCTGGTGGTGCCCCAGCTTCTTCGCTTGAGAACTATGAGGTATTACTGTCTTGGAATGCTACAAAGGAACAGATAGATTCCCTCAATAAATCGGGTGTGGTTGGTTAAGAGCTTACAGAGAAAGCAGAGTTGTAATTGTCATCGTAAAATAGAAAGCGATTGTGGAGGGAGAGCCCTTCTTTTACCATGGCAAAAAAAGTCGCTTCTGAAATAGCAATGTCCGCTTTGGGCTGCACATCGTCGGGAATCTGCTCTTTTTTGCAGAAAAAGCCGCACGTTCCGAACGTATTAGTATATGTAGAGCCGGAAATAAAGTTAAAGATGTGGGAAGAGCGGTTTCTTATATCAATCAGTTCAATCCATGTCAATTCGGCATTGTGGGAAGAATCACTGCAGCATGAAGCATAAACAGCCAACTTGTAATAAACCATCTGACTTGCTCCTTCTCCGTAATATTGTCGGTGTTTTCCTCAAAAAAACCTAATCATCATATACTCAACACTATACTCCTCCGATCTGGTTTTCTTTATGCAGATAAAATAATTGGTGTAGCTTACAAATAGATTACAAATAAAAAAAATGGGTCTTTTTTGTTATTTTTGCTGGAACATTTGAAGCACGACCATCACTTGATCGTGTTATGAAAGGTCATCAAAGCATCGATGTTAGACAGGAAGGCTGCTGTGATGAGGCAACAGAAGGATAATGGCGGTTATCTGAGAGAATCCGGAAAAAAATATGTCAGGTGGGCTTTTGTCAATACCTGATAAAGGGCTATTGTTTTAAAAGACAGAGCCTCTTAAATCACCGCCATCAGAAATTGATGAAGACGAACGACGGCTCTTTTTAAAAGATTAACAGTCTGATGACATCAATTCTCAAATGTGTGACTTTTAAAGACTGGAAGCCTGCCTGCTTGTTGTCGCTGAAGTTCTAAAATTTCCAACCAATACTAACACCTAGTGAGTGGCTGTTATTGGAATATTCTCCATTTGAAACTGCGTTGGAGACCGTGCGGTCTTCATGCAGGGTATAGGAGTAATAGAAATCAACAGTCAATTTAGTGAAAGAGAGACCGACTCCAGCTGAAAAGTAGTGTTGATCTCCTTCGGGAGTTGCCGGGGTCATCGTCTCTGAGGGAACTTGGCTGGTTGTATATGAATAGCCGCCGCGAAAGGCCCAAGTGTCATTGAGCTTGTATTGGCCGCCAATTTTAAAAATCCAGCTGTCCTCCCAGTTCATGACAATTGTGGTGCCGGTAAGTCCTCTTGCTGATGCCGGATCGTCGATTGAAATGGTTTGATTGGCAAAAGTCGACCATTCAACCCACTCGCCTTCGATAACAAACGTCCAGTGGTCGTCCGGCAGCCAGCTGACCGATAAGGTGGCAACGGCAGGGAAATCATGGCTACTGCTGGCGCCGGTTGAGACATTCTGGCCGCCGAACAGAGGCTGTAATGCGGGAACAATATTTGTCAACTCAATATCACCCTCGACATCCAAGGTTACACGGCTTCTATATACGGCACCGATATGAACCTTTTTCGACGGCTTCCATAAAAGACTCACATTCCATCCCCAACCAGTGCCGTCAGCCTCAAAACTTGTTTTAGCGTCTGAGCCCATCACCGTGGATTGATTGACCATGCGCTCCATTGATTCGTTGGCGTACATTAGAATGGGACCAAAGGCAAGTGAGAGGGTCGGCTGGGGACGCCAGGCAACAACAGGGCTGGCAGCAAGTGTTGAAATAAGGCTGGAGGTTGAAAGATAACGGGTCGATCCTGTATCCGACCAGCTTCGGCCGCCGACGCCAAACGGGGAGAAGATACCCAGACCTAGAGTGAAATCCGTATCTGATATTTCCGAGGTCAGAAACATGTGAGGAGCACCAAATACTTCGGACTCCGTCTCTTCAGTGTTGCCGGCTGCATCCTTGAACTCCGTTTTCGGAAGAAGCGCAATACCTCCTCCATAAATCCGGGTACCTTTTTGAAAACCGATTCCGGCCGGGTTATAGGCGATAGCGGATGGATCATCTGCGATGGATGAAAAGGCCGTTCCCATACCAGCTCCTTTAGCTCCATGGGGATAGCTGCCTGCAAACGTATTATGAATGGAGAATGATAGAAAAGAAAGTACTATGGTAATAACAATCGTGCCTGCTTTAAAAAACATTTCACTCATCTCCTGTTGTCAACTGTATTAGTTTTTTGACATAATTTTATAAATTGCCTTTAATTCGTCATCAGGAACTTCACCCGATTTCATGATCACGGTCTCATACTGTTCATATATCATCATGGCCTCTTTGAGACGGCCACCGTCGTAAAAGAAATTGATGAGCATTTTGTAAATTTGACGTACATTGCCGCCAAAATTTAAAAAATCATTGAGTATACCAATTGCCTCCTGGGAATGATTGGTGAGCATCAACTCACGACTCGCATGGACGACAAAATTCTCCCACTGTTTGCGAAGCTGCTCGGCGTATCCGACAATTACCGAATTATAGTTCTGGCCCAAATCAAAACCACCTCTGTAAACAGATAAGATCTGCCGTATCTGCTCTGACTTCTGTACCAGTTGTTTTACCTGTGATGCCTGCTTGAGAAGATCTGCAAAATAATAGGAATCGATCCAGCAGATTTTGCTGTTGAGAAAAAGCCTTCCTTTCTCAGAGATGACCGGGTCTGGAAAACGGAGCAATTTCCTCAAGCGATGAGTGGTCGTGGATAGGTTCTGCATTGCTTTGTCGCCATCCGAGTCCGGCCATAATCGATCAGCTACGCTCTCGCGGGTATGTTTTGTTTTTCCGGTGGCGATGAGCAGTTTAAGTAACTCCAGAACCTTAGCTGGAGTCTTCTTCGATAGGATGAGCTTTTCGTCAAAATGATACACCTCCAGCTGTCCCAGAACATAGATCCTGACCGGCCAAGGCCATTCTTCTCCAACGGACGTTTTTGATGGAGGGCTCAGCTGGACCAGCTTGACAAACGCTTTCACCGTTTCTGTCTCTATTTCTGCATTCAGAGCTTCTGCGCATAGAAAGGCCAGCCGTTCACGAACAAGTCCCAGCGGCACGGTTACCCCATCTTCACTGATCTGGGAGAAAGCTGTTTTAAGGTGGCTATACCCTGCTTTCGACCGATTTTGTGAAAAGGCACAGTCGGCTAAAATCAGATGCATTGAGAAGTGAATCTGATTGCAGTTGTGCAGCCTTGGATTGTCCCTGAGATGCTCCAATTCCTGTACAGCCTGTTCAACCTCATCGTTTTCAAGATACAGCTGGGCCAAAAGCAGTGTTGTACAACCGATGGCAAATGGGTGGCCGCTTTTCTGTGCAAGGCCGTGGGCTATTTCACATTCACTTGCCGCCTCTAGAAAAAGTCCTTTTTCCGCTTTATACCAGGCCCTGGCGAAATGGTACTGACCAACATCGAATAATGCCTGGGGAAGAAGGGATTTTTTAACCCTCTGCAAAAAGCGGTTGGCAGTGTCGAGGTCACCGACCAGCAGACCACTATAGACCCCGTTTGTTAACAGAATGGAGTCATAGATATGAATGCCGCTTTCCTTGGCAATTGTGATCGTTTCTTTAACGATTTCTTGGCATTGTGTCCAATTTCCCTGAGAAAGCAGGAGTAAACATCTAATGGTATGATATCCGAGAATGATAACCGGAGAGACGCGTGTGGGATCCGGTGGTTGGAGGGATGCCAGCATCAATTTTGATTTATGGATCTGACCGAACCAGAAGTATGAGATAGTCAGATGGGTGCTCAAAACGGCCAGAATCTGCTCGTCAGTGCACTGCTGTAGAAATTTTTCACATTGAGATTGGTACTTAAGGATTTTCGGATGTCCTGGATTCCGTAAGACGAGAGCGGCAAACATGCTGCCGGTAAAACGGCCGACAAGATTGATGTCCAGCTTGTCAGACACTAATGTTTCCAGTTTTTCACCCTCGCTAATCCAATAATCCAGAGGGGTAATTACCGCCCGAAGGATGAGAAAGGTTTCGATAATTGTTGACCAGCTGTATATTCGGCCCGGCAGATCATCTAATTGACTAAACAGTTCATAGGCTCGGATACAGCATTCCTGTCCTTCACGAGGATGAGAGGGGAGCAGCCCCAGTCCATGCCAAAATAGAAGCCAGGGATTTTTTTCAGTCAATTCGGCCGGCAGGAGTTCAATCCAGTTGGTCAGTCGTTGATGCCTTCCTTGAGAGATAAGGACAGGGGCCTGGGCAAGGAGAAGTTTAATCAGAGGTTTATACTCCTTAGCCTCACTATAGAGATCGATGGCCTCTTCCACAAAATTTTTGTC
>CAZLGM010000094.1:0-1573 GCA_964558875.1 uncultured Desulfocapsaceae bacterium | reverse complement strand
GCCCAACCTTGGGTAAAGCGGTGGAGTCTGTCCGTTTCTTTATCATCCAAGGGACAATGATGGAGGTTGATCAACTGATTTGTTTCTTCAGCCGTGAAAGAGATCTTGCTCCAGTTTATAACCTGAAGGGCTTGATTGGCGCGAAGTCTGGCCATACTCGGAGGCAGATCGTTGCGACTGATGATTGCCATTGAGATGTTTTGGGGCAGCATCTCAATGGCAGTGGAGGCTATCTGCTGGATCAAAGAGTCGTCGGGAGCCTCATGAAAATTGTCGAAAATGATCCAGCATGGTGATTGGAGATCCTGAAATAGTTTTTCAAAATAGCGGATGATAAACGTTTTAATATCAGGAAAATATTCTGGAGTGAGTAGCGGCAGTGGTGGACTGCCCGGAGCGAACAGAGGCGCTGCAGCCTGTCCGAGATAATAAAAGAAGGTGGCCGGATCTTTATCCAGACGATCCACCTGATACCACAGACACGGGAGGTTATTCTTGTTTAAATAACTTGCGACGAGCGTTGTTTTCCCCGAACCACCAGGGCCGGCAATCCAGAATGCTGAGGAGGGGTGAGGTTGGGTGAAAAGCTCAAACAGCCGATCACGCATCACTACTTCACCAAGGGTCGGAGGCGAAATTTTATTGATGGAGAGTGCACTGTCATTCATAAAGAGTGTTTCCCTTATTCTCAAAAACTCAGATTCGTGAGACCTGTTGCAGAGCCACAGCTACGGAGACCAAACCGCTCACCGTGGGATTGTTTCCCATGCTGAAGAGACCCATCATTTCACTTGGAGGGGAACACAATATGATAGAGCTTATGCTCAAATAAACACCGTTGATGTTGATACTACATTACCTTCCCCATGAATGCTGCCGGAGATTAACCATCATTGTGTTAGGTGGCTAATTATCTCCCTGAAAAAAGGTAGTCTATCAACATTGCAGGGTCAAGAAGAAAAATAGAGTTAAATTCTTGATATTCTGCCGACATTATCAGTAAAACAAAAGGCTCTTGAAAAAAATACCTTAACAGGAAATAAGTTCCCTTTCGATGCTGTCCACCGGACTGCCTTCAAATTCATCATGCCTGATAAAAAGTGTCGGCGATATCTGAGAAATCACACCTGATATTATTCGCTGTCAGCAGGGTTTTGATCTCCTGGAGGCGTTTTGCGTCATCAATGCAAATATCAGATCCGCCCATTTGTTCTTCCAACTGGTAGCCCTCTAATGTGAGGAGAGTGAGAGCTTCCTGATAGCGGTCCACAACAAAGCCCATCAGTGTAAAATCAGCCATATAATTATCAGGTAGTTTCTTGTTGCCAAGATAAATACCCCTGCTTCTACAATCACTTGGAAGAAGTGCAATCTTACCCATAAGGTTTCCTTGTAAATTATGTCTTGGGAAATCTGAAAGAGGATATACAGGAAAGTATAGTCATCGAAACCTCTTTTACAATCTTTTCATCCACCCAAATCAGTAGCTCTATCCCCTGCTGCCACTATCAGGTTCAAACGACTGCAGGAAGCAGATGTTTCTACTGTATATCTTGCTATATTTCCTGCCACA
>CAZLGM010000093.1:8271-12916 GCA_964558875.1 uncultured Desulfocapsaceae bacterium | reverse complement strand
CTGTTTTCATTATGACACAACCGGCATGAACGATGGGGATCAGGAATGAAACCAACATGAACAAGTTCCTCTTGCTCGTAGATCCTGCTTCTCTTCTTCATAATTACATTGTAAAGTTTTCCAGGCCCATGGCATGCTTCACAGCTCACGCCAACCATATTGGGTGTCTTCTCAACACTGGTGAAACCCCCTTCTTTACCCCAACCTGTAGTGTGGCAAGGGAGGCATGTTTCGTCTTTAGTGTAATCCTTTTGCGGATCTAGCCCAGCTTTTTTCTTGATCTCAGCTCGCTGACCAGGTTTAAGAATCTCATACGACATGGCCATTTTTGACTTCTTCCATGACCTGAATACTTTTCGATGGCATTTTTTACAGGAGAGAACTCCTGCAAAATCGGACTCTACATTGTCTACAGCAAATGCGGGTGCGGCCAAAAAAAAGACTGCACAAAATATAGCAATAAATCTATTCATAACGACCTCAATGCTTACTCTTTAAAACGGTTTTTCTATAAACTCTGTTCTACTGACTACTTCTTAGGCGGAGGAATAGGCTTGCCGGTCCACTTTGGATTTAAAGCAAGTGATCTGACATAAGCCACCACATTCCAAACATCCTTATCATTTAAGATATGCTTCCACTGCGGCATGATATGGGAGAAGTTCATTGCCTTGCCGCCTTCCTTGATGATCTTGAACAGCTGAACATCGGTTCGTTGATTCATATATTTGCCTTCGGTGTGATTCCGCGGCAGCGGGTCAAATTTTTCAACTTCCACCCTGGTGCCATCACCTTTTCCTTCCTTGCCATGACATGGGACACAGTACTGATCATAATTGCGCTTTCCCCGTTTGATGTTGCCGGCACCAAAACAGGGTATAACCAAGCCCAGGATCAACAAGGCAACGACAGAGGCAACCATGAATCGAACTGATCTTGATTTTCCGGTCATCTTTTTTCCTCCTTGGATTTCTATTTCTTTTTCCCCTCTGTTTTCTCCTGTTTTCACGACAACAGAAGGAGACGGGATTGATTTTCAGTCACACAACAACAAAGCATTAATACTCCAATCGTCGCTCTTGTGTCAGTAAAAATCAACAGATTGCTAAAAAATGCCGGGACGGTCAAACGACCGTCCCGGCAGAGATTACCTTTCAGCTCAGCCTATTACTTCTGCTGATCTTTAGGAATCCAGTTAAAGTTAGTGTTTTTATCGGTTAGATAGGTTTTTGAGCCAGCCTCAATAACCTTCTTCTCTTCAGCTACAACCGGAATAGACCAAACAGCCCGACCGGTTTTAGTCTTCAGACCTTTTTTGAAGTAATCGTCGGTAAAGACGATCGGATCGGTCTGCCAGAAGCCGTAGCGTACGGTGTCATAGTAAGAACCAACTTTACGTACGTCACCGTTTGAGATACCTTCCTTGACCATACGCTTGGCACCACCTGTCAGTTTCGCAGGTTCACGCTGCATAAGCGCTCCAAAATTCTGCTCCTGCAGTGACAGATAGAAAGCCGCACGATAAGCGTTGGACTTCTTCAGCAGTCCGTCCATCTCCTCCTTATTGAGGAAACGGGCGCCCTTCTGTGTGGTAATCTGCAGCGGCTTACCATCAGCAGTAACAACCTGCTTGATCTGGAAGTCGATGGGCAGACCGGCACGCTTGGAATCAAGCTGCGGTGCCCAGGTGTCTTCAGCTGCATAGAAGGTAGAGCGACCTAGACCGGCGGCAGAACCACTGGCATGACACTCATCACAGCGACGACCACGCTGATTTGTGGTATGCGGTGTGTAGGCGTTCATGACCAGGCCTGGACGTCCGTCTTTGGTCTTGACCAGTTGATTGTCCATGAAGATCTGTGCTTTAATCTTCTTCTTCAAATCACGAAGTTCAAGCTTGATCTTCTTACGCTCATCCGGATTAGAGGTCATCAGGAGCTTCTTCTTGATGCCTTTCTCCATACCACGCAGTTTGCCGACATCAGGCCCAATATGGGAGATGAAGTACTGGTACTGCGGACGGAACATGGAGAATTTACCATCAACATTTTTGCCCAAGATAACGTCTTCCCAGTTCCTCATGGTCATGGAACCGAACCAGATACCGGTGGACTCTTCACCGGTGAGCAGGTCTTTGGACTTGGCTGCAGGCCATTTATCCTTCTTCATACCTTTAAACTTACGATCAACAGTCATGGTCTTGTCGCCAACACCACTACCAAGGGTCGCGTACAGCAGTTTCAAGGTTTGTGGATCCGGCTCACGCCAGCGCTTCCACTTCTTGTAGGAAGGATAATCTTCTCTCATCAGGTGAGTACCGAAATCGCCTGAAATCCAGCCTGAGTGACACGCAGAACATTCCATGTTGGCCACATGACCTTTGACGGTATGGGCAACGGGTTGTTTTTTGAGCATCTTCAGGGTCGGAATCATATGCTGCTTTCCGGTGACCTTGGAGGTCAGAACCATGCCTTTAGCTGTTTTCTTAACGTTGCCAAGCTTGGTGCCTTTGGCGGTTACAGCAACTTCATCCCCAACTTTTACAGAGTAGTTGGGATTAACTGCAGCAGCTTTCAGAACTGCGTCACCTTTGGCAACCTTGGCTGTTTTCGGTCCGGCATCGGGAGTTCCGTGACAGGAATCACAGGTTACTTCCATTGCCTGGTGGGCAGCCGCCAGAGTTTTTCCGTTACCCATCATCTCAGTTCCGGTATGGCAGTCAATACAGGCCAGTCCGGCTTCGTAGTGGGCATCGGCAGACAGAGTATGATGATCGATTCCATACGGTGCAGGCGGAGCATTCCACTTGTAACGCGGTGTACGGTACATCTTCTCATAGTCATGCTCAAACAGACCGATATACTCGTTACCAACTCTGTTACCGGAGTGGCAGCGGACACATTGGACCGTCGGAATAGCTGTGGTCAGGCGATGCTTGACCGGGTAACCGCGCTTGGAGATAAGACCGGAGAGGTCCATCTTCAGCGTGGCGCTTTTCGCTTTTTCTTCTTTATTCTTCTTCTGAGTTGCCTGAATAGCTTTATCGCCGGTCAGCGTTTCACCGGTGTTCTGGTAAACCATATGACAGGCTGCGCAGCCGGTTGCTCTGTAATCACCAAGTCGGTTCGGCGCAGGCGAGTTGATGTGGCAGCGCAGACACTTCTTACGCAGCATATCGTCAACCAACTGACCGGACTCTTTCTGGGTGGGGATGGCCTTGAGGCCACCAACAGCGGCAACACCGTATTTGGCGTCTACAGAATCCTGGGCTCCCCAGGCGTACCGTGTGGCATTAATCTCGCCAGCGGCAGTTGCCATCAGCGAAGTCTGGACTTTGCCGACCTGATCGGCATGACAGTCCTTGGTACCACAGGTTTTGGCTACAACCTTGCCATCTGAAGGGTTGGAATACATACCCTTATGTGCGGCATCAGCGTCTTTTGCCTTGTCATCACCCATATGGCACTGCACACAGGCGAAATCATGGGTATCGGAAATTGCTTCAATACCCTCATGGCAGGACAGACAGGCGCCGCCCTTAGTTGCAGCCTTTGCTCCGGCAAAAACTTTATCTACCGGAAATTTAATGGTTAAATACTCCTCTTCAAGCGCGTGGGCTCGAGTGCCGTCCCAGGCAAAAGGAACACCTTCAGGTGTCACTTTCATCTTTTCACCGTTAACACTCTTCATGGGAAGCTCGTAACGGCGGGCATCGGCAAAGTCCTCAATCGTGTCTTCGCTCTTCAGAGGGTACATCTTATCACCGACTTTAATCATCTTGTCAGCCGCAAAAGAAGTGGAGGTTGCTCCTGCAACAAGCAAAGCGCCCACACCTATGAGTGACAAAATGGTAGCAAGTTTCTTCTTACTCATGTGCAGCACCTCCTTATTTAGCGGCCATATTCTTTTTCAAGAAATCATCTTTCTTGCATTTGGTTGGGAAGTCCTTATAGGCCTTATAGATGTCCTGATAAATCGGATCATCGTAACCGTCATGACATGGCAGACAGTTACCAACCTTAAGAATACGATTCAACTCAGCCTGATTAAACGGCCTGGAGCCCACATGGGATGTGGATGCAATCTGGTTACCCTGAGGAGTAGCCATAACATCCAGTGGGAAGGCGGCACTGAGTCCGGAACGATCCATCTCGTAGGTGTACTTCATCATATCTTTGTTACCTGACGGATCGGAGTCGATGACCAACTGACCGGAACCAAGACCCATTGCTTTCGGGTTGAGATGACAGTCTTCACAACTTCTGACCTCTGTCCTGACCGAGTGGGTAAACACAGGGTTGGTAGCAACTGAGGAGTAACCTTCAGAAGATTGGAATACGAAGTTGTCAAAATCACCAAGGATCTCACCTTTGGAGTTGACGGCATTAAAGAATACCTGACATCCGGGCACGTAGGTGGTGACAAGCCCCTTGGCGGAGAGGCCCAGCAGCGGCGTATCGTAACGTACGTAGGTACGGAACTCCGGCCACTTACCTTTACTCTTCTGGAAGGTCAGTTTGTCTTTACCCTTGTTGATCTGGTCATAGTTGTCATGACAACCGTAACACTGGGAAGTATGACGGGCATGACAAGCCCAGCATTCCATCCTTTCCTGATGCTGCGGAATGGAGTGAACGCCTTTTTT
>CAZLGM010000093.1:0-8171 GCA_964558875.1 uncultured Desulfocapsaceae bacterium | reverse complement strand
TCATGCTTCTTGGAGTAGAGGTTACCGTCGCCCATGGTGTCAAACTGTGTATGACAGTCAATACATTCCATACCCTTCTCATAATGGATATCCATCAGAGGGGTGTTGTAGTATTTACCATGGTATTTTTCAGGAGAGTGTTTACCGGCATCAAACGGCGTTCCGTAAAAGTCGGACTCAACACGACCTTCATATGTTACACCGGTACGACCGCCGCGGTTATGACAATGGATACATTGGTCAGCAGGAACCGCTGTGGTTACCTGATGAACTTTACCGTGACCACGCTCATCTTTGGGGATGGTCGGGTCGGATCCTTTGTACTTACCGTCGTTGTCATAGAGAACGTGACATGCGGCACAGCCCTGGGCACGATAATCGGCCGGAGCCTGCTTTCCTTCATTCCAGAAGTGGCAGCGGGCACAGGATTTACGCCACTGAGAGTCAGCATTTTCACCGGAGATGGACATTGGGTTACCCATATCATCTGTGGTGATAATGTTGCCGTCGTCATCGGTCTCAAGGTCTTTAGCCGACATTACAGGCAGGGTGTCCAGTTTCTTCACACCCCCGCGATGGGCAGGTACATAGTCCTTGTCATCCATACCGACACCGGAATAAATGGAGAACTTGGTCTCCTGGGCGGCATACTGATAACGCAGGGCGCCGGAAATACCGGACTGCAGACCCATAACGGTACGACGAACACGATAAACATGATTCATGTCTTCCTGATGATGGCCATAGTGACAGCCGACCAGACCACAGGATTTCTCCAGAATACGAAGGTTTGCCGGATTTCTCTGGCCCTTCATGGAACGGGAAGCAATCATGTTTTTATGGGCTTCCGCTTTGACTAATGAATCGGGTTTATCACTGCCGTGACAGATGGTACAACCGTAGGTCGCGATGGGATGAAAAGCGGAAATCTGCTCAATACCATCGTGACAGGTCATACATTTTTCCGTCACTTTGCCTCTTTTTGCCTTATGCGGCAGCTTGGCATCATCAATGACCAGAGTCTTCTCCACAAACTTCTTGTTCAGCCACATATCTTTCTTACCTGGCTGCTTAGATGCCATCTGCTCATTGTACTTCTTTTGCCATTTTTTCCATTCGTTGGCAGGATCATCTGCCGCAGTCGCAGGCGAGATGCCAACGAATGCTAAACAAACGAACACGCTCACACAAAAGGACAGCAAGGATTGTGTCTTTTTGAACTTCAACTTCATATAAGCCCCTCCATTAAGTGAATGGCTATTCGTTAAACTACACAATTTGCACTAACAACTACCTTGCGCACTTCAAAAATGGGCCCCTCCTCAGCCCGGTTTGTGCATTTTTCTAGGTTTACCAATTTTTATTGGCCTGACACTGACAAAGTTCCCGCAAACGCAGGACAATCGATTTTAATTTCACATCACCCAGCACTGCTCCCCAGGGCGGCATCAGGGTGGATTTAGCAACCTCGGCTCCGCCAAGATCAACTACGTCAAAGAGTTTCTGGTCATTACGTTCCGACATGAATTTGGCATCCGTATGATTGGCCGGCTTGACCAGCAGTCTGGGAGCGTTAAAACCGTTGCCGTCACCCGCATTCCCATGACATGGGGTACAGTAATGCTGATAGACCTTTCGGCCCAACTCAAGGCTCACTTCCTCTTTGGGCATCTGAGGCTCAGCCGTTTTTTCAGCCACTGCCTCATCTTGCTTTGCCTGCTTTTTTTCATCGGATGCAGTCACCATATTGAGACTGAAAAAAAACAGCGTGACTCCGGTAACCAAAAGGGTGACAACAGTCTGTTTTATTAAATCTTTCATGGGCATTTGCCTCATAAGCTCTTGTTTAATTATCTATGATAGATCGCCAAATGAAACGATTACAGGTGCCCCAGGTTTTCGGAGTCTTCGCTTACCTACGGACGTGGTTGTTCGCTATAGCCTTTCCTTTGCGGACAACCACGACCGCGAAATGATGGGGTGTCTGTGATTGTTTCATTGACTTGATTGCATCATTTGCTCTGCCTGTTTGGCCAGCAACTCTTCATCCCAACGCTTCTTGATCTGATCCCAAACAGCCGGAGGAATCTCGTTAAAGCTCATGATCAGATCGGCAAGCAGCTCGGCCTCATCAGGATACAACTCAAAATTGGGCATCTGTACATCGGGGATAAACTTTTGCGGATTGAGGATGTACTCCTTCACCCATTCACGCCGCAGGCGGCTGGCAAGATCCGACTGATCCGGACCAATGATACCGCCGGTGTCGTTCCAGGCATGACACGACTGGCAGGAAAATGTCTGCCAGAACAGTTTCCAGGCATCGTCGCGATTTTTCTGGGTCATCTCTTTTTTGGCCAGACGATAGTACGGATAATCGACCTCATTCATGTCGGCAAAGTAGGCAGCCAGACTGTCTGCCTCTTCCTTGCTGAAATGAAAGGTCGGCATCCTGGTTGGTTCAATATCAATAGGACGAATTTTTGTCGGCTTCTCAATGAATTTCGATAACCATTGAGGATTGGCCCGCTGTCCCTCAAAACTCAAATCGGGTCCAACAGTTCCACCGGTTTCACCGATCTTGTGACAACCCCGGCAATTATTATTCTCAACCAGGACTTCGCCTTTAATTGCTGGACTGTTCACATCATGCAGTACCTTGACAAACTCAGCTGGAATATTCTCCCGGTCTCGAATTGAGAGCAGGAAGGTAAGCAGATCTTTTGCCTGCTCTTTGCTGAAACCGAAATTAGGCATCAAGGTCGGTATCTCGTCTGTGTTGAATGCCCTCGGGTTCTCAACCTTCAACAGCAGCCAGTCAACAAGTTTCTTGTCGATTTTGGTATTACCAAAAACCAGTTCATCAACCCGTTTCTGACCGATACCGTCATGGGGTGGGGCATTGTAACCCAGACTCCAGTCGCCAATCTGATGGCAACCGGTGCAACCGGTATCCTTGGTCAGTTTTAAACCTTTGGCAACAAGTTCTTTATCGGTCAAATCACCAATATCGGCAGCCGGGTTATCTCCTTTTAAGCTGAACAGGTACGCAACCAGGTCCTGAACATCCTCTTTTGGAACTCTGAGATAGGGCATAGCCGTCTCAGACCAGTATTTTTTGGGATCATTAATCCAGCTATATAACCAATCCGGATTCGCCTTCTCTCCAATTCTTGAGAGTTCCGGTCCAAATCCGGAATCGCTTCCATCAACGGTATGACAACCGAGACAACCAAGCTCAACCAGTTTATTCTCACCTCGCTTTACAGCATCTGCTGAATCGAGATTTGATCTGGCATCCGGATTTGAGTTGCCAGCCTTGGCAAGAGAAAAGATATAAGCTGTAATCGCCTTGATCTTATCATCTGGCAGCTCAAAATCGGGCATTTCAGTCTTGGGCAGATACGCTGCCGGCTTTTTAATCCAGGCAGCTGTCCAAGAAGGATCCGTCTTGGTGGTGATTTTTGTCAACACGGGTCCAATCCCTGTATCGCGCTCAAACCCTTTTAAGAGATGACAGCCAAGACAGTTATTATTCAGGTAAAGAGCGCGGCCACGGGAAAAAGATGGCGCATCTTCCATCACCGCGTTTTTGGCAACGCCTTTTTTCATCGGGTGGCAGGCCTGACAGGATGATTCCGCCTGGGCGCCGACCAGCAGCGGTTTCATCCAGTTATGATGATTATGGCCATGGGCCTCTTTTTCATCAAGGCCAACACCCTGGCCTTCATGGCAGATAACACAGCCGAAGGTATCCGTCACATGTCGGCTGGAATCAATATGTTTGCCCGGATGGCTGGTAAAAGGCTGCTTGGCATCTTTGAACCTCGGTAATTCAACTCCCAGATGGCAGCTCATACAACGATCCACTTCATTAAAGTGGGTCAGCCAACTCTGTTTGATCACCGGTTTTTTCTTGTCAATCAATTCCATGCGTTTATTCAGCATGGCAACCTTTGCCTTCTTCTCATCCGAATCGGGCTGTGACTGCGCTGCAGACAGCTCTTTGCCACTAATTTCTTTATCCAGCTGGACAAAATCACGCTGATATCGTTTCCACGGCCGGTCCAGGTCAACCTCAAACCAGACCACAACGGCTAAGAGTGCCAGTAAGCCGACCGAGAACCCGACCAGGACCTTCAGATCTTTTGTTTTCAGTTCCATTACTCGCCTCTCTTATATATTGAACCAGGGGGTAACAAAGACATAACGCACATTGAAAACCTGCCTGAGAATAATCTTGATCGGTACCGCATACATCAACAGCAAAAATACCATCAGCATAGTGTAGCGAATCCAATCCAGCCCGCTGGTGACTTTCCATTTACGGATCTTCGGCCAGGCGAGCCATGCGGCAGAATAGATAAAAAGACAAATACCACCTATGGCATTGGGTATATTCACCAATAAATCATCGGCATGATGGCCCGAATCGTCCCACACTTCCCACGGCCAGAAAAACAGCCAACTTGGACCGCGCATGAACTGACCAACTACGATAAAGCCCATCCACATCACATAACCGACCATAAAGTGGAAGATGGCAAATTTGCGAATCGACCAGGTATACTCCCCCACACCTTTTGGATTATTATCCATGTAGGGAATGGCCATCAGACCAACCAGGATAATCGAGGGTAGAACAACGCCTGCATACCAGGGATCGAAATAAACCAGCAACTCCTGAAGACCGATGAAATACCAGGGCGCTTTTGCCGGGTTCTCCGTTCGTGACGGGGTGGCGATCTCACCCAAGGGAGCATCCAGCCATAAAGACCAGACGATCAACACGATGGTGACAAACACCATGCACATCAGCTCCATAAAGGGCAAATCCGGCCAGACAAACGGATTGCGCTCCTTTTTCTTTTTCTTTGGAACTACCTTCTTCTCTTCAACCATTATTTTAAACCTCTGCAGTCGTTATGAGTTTATAGGGGCCGGGAAATACCGCCGTCCTTACGAATCCGCCAGAAATGAACGGCCACTAGAACACAGAGTATTGCCGGAAGGGCGATAACATGGGCTACGTAGAACCTGAGCAGTGCATTTGCCCCGACGTTGGTGCCGCCCAAAAGGACAAAACGAACATCGGAGAACTTATCCACAAAGGAAAAAGGCCCCTCAAATCCGATGAAAGGTGTTGCCGCTCCCATGTTGGTACCTACGGTGATCGCCCAGAAGGCCAGCTGATCCCACGGCAGCAGGTAACCGGTAAAGGAAAGCAGCAGGGTTAAGGTTAACAGGACAACACCGATAACCCAGTTGAACTCCCGTGGTGCTTTATAGGAGCCGGTCAAGAAAACTCTCAGCATATGGACCATGACAGCAAGTACCATCAGGTGAGCTCCCCAACGGTGCATATTGCGGAGTAATTGGCCGTAAGGAATATCGAACTGCAGATATTTCATGTCCATATAGGCATGTTCGATTACCGGATGGTAATAGAACATCAGCAGGATGCCGGTAACGCACTCAACCAGAAAGGCAAAAAAGGTGATACCACCCATGCACCAGGTGAAGCGTAGTTTAAAGGCGTGTTTAGGCATTCTGATGGGATGCAGGTGAAGAAAGACATTACTGCGGATCACCTGCCCCCTGTTGGATGGGGTATCTTCAAAACCGTGCCTGAATACCGACTTCCAGAGCTGGGTCTCCATGATCCGGCTCATCAGGCTCTTTTTCTCACTCATCTCTCTTCTCTCCTTAAGCCTTTAAGAAACTGCGCTCATCTTTAAAGTCATCAACGGTATACAGTTCTCCTTTATCAACAACTATCCGCCCATCTTCCAGGGTGGAAATAGCGTAGCGATCCATTGGTCTGGGAGCTGGACCGGCAAAGTTGACACCATTTGAATAGTACTGAGAACCGTGGCACGGGCATTTAAACAGTCTCTCATCCGGAAACCATTTCGGGGTACATCCCAGGTGGGTGCACTTACCGAAAATAGCGTACAGTTTATCCGTTTCCCGAACAATCCAGACACGCTGGCTTTCCATATACCTCTCACTTACACTGACGACCCCGTGTTTATCGGCTCTGCCACCCGGATAGTCACTCATTTTGCCGATTTTAAAGGTTGTTGGCGGTTCAAAAAGAACCCGGGGATAAAAAAACCTCAGTGTGCCCGCCGCACCGGCGGCCATGGTGGCGAAAAAGGCACCCCACCCCAACCCACGCATAATCTTGCGCCGGGATGCCGATACGTTATTGCTGCATGCACAATCGGCCGGCTTTTCAACCGAACCCTGTTCAGATGTCATGCTCATCTCCTCCCAAAAAAACTTTAATTCCCAACACTTATATTGTGAGCCCCTGAATTACAGGGGTTGTTTCATTCCAGATAGAAACATTACCGATTCGTAACAGTATCCTATTGAGAGAAAAATCCTATACCGTCTATCCGGTATTTTTTGACTGGCGAGACGTTGGAAACGTGAAAACTGCAAGCTGCTCTTTTTTCCACTCTTGTGTAAATATCAACGTGGCAGGGGATTTTTACATACTCCATGAGAATATTACATTGTCGTAATTTTCTTCTTTTTCGTTGACATTCCTTCCAGGCTCATGGTAGCAGATACCATTCCTGTTCCGTAGTGAGCGATTTTGGAGTTTGTGTAATATTGGCGTTTCAATCAAACATCATAATAACTCGCTATATTGTGATACATTGACACGCTCAATTCAGGTTGTTGTTTCAACGGTCATTCATTGCAAAGAAGATACGGCCTGCCAGGTATTCTTTGCTTCTCCTGCTGTTCGGCAGCCGCTTTATTCGGCATCAATAACAGCTTAATAGACAAATATTATTCTGATGAAGAAAAGTAATCCGCTCTGGTCATTTTTTGCCTCCGTAAAACTCGCACTGTTCACCCTTGTCACTCTGGCCATCACATCCATAATCGGCACCATTATCCCGCAGAAAAAGACTTTTATCGAATATGCCGATCAGTATGGCAAGTCGACGGCAAAGCTCTTTGAGATCCTTAACATAGGAGACATGTATAACTCCTGGTGGTTCCTGGCACTCTTATGTTTGCTTTCTATCAATCTCATTATCTGCTCATTCGATCGTTTTCCCAATGTATGGAAACAGATCAAGGCTGATAATCTCGCTACTCCGTTGAAAAGACTTGAGCGAATGAATCAGAAAGTAACCTGGACCTCCAAGTTATCCATGCAGGAGACTCTCGACGACCTTAAAAAGAAAATGCACGCTAAGGGATGGAAAACCCAGTCAAAAGAGTCGGAAGAAGGCACATTCCTGTTCTCTCAAAAAGGCGCCTGGAGCCGAACCGGTGTGTATATCGTCCATACTTCTATCCTGGTTATTTTTGTTGGAGCAATAATCGGAGCTTTATATGGATTCAAGGGAGGCATGAGTATTCCTGAAGGTTCTGCCTCCGATAGAATCTGGTCGTTTTCACAAGAAAAATATCTCCCTCTTGGGTTTACCGTTCGCTGCGATAAATTTGAAATCGAATATTATAGAAACGGGATGCCCAAAGATTACCGATCCGACCTGACAGTTCTTAAGGACGGCAAGGAAGTCTACAGAACTCCCATCGAAGTCAACAGTCCAATGATCTATAAAGGCATCACCTTTTATCAATCCAGCTATGAGGGTTCCAGCAACTTTATTCTGAATGTGACCAACCTTGAAACCGGTAAAAAACAGCAGTTCAATGTTCCTTTCCAGAAACAGACGGCCTGGCAGGAAGAGGGCCTCAGATTTGGTATTATTAATGCCGAGGCAACCAGGCAGCAGCGGATCACCCGGATGAAAATATGGTTTAAGGATGAGTTTTCCGAGCCATCTGTGTTCTGGATGGATGCCGGCAAATCGGCAACCATTGAACGGCAGAAGGCAAAATATCGTTTTGAAGCCAAGCAGATGTACTCTACCGGACTGCAGGTGGCTAAAGATCCCGGTGTCTGGACAGTATATATCGGCTGTACATTAATGCTTCTAGGACTATATGTCGCTTTCTTTCTCTCACATAGGCGCGTTTGGCTCTATGTTGAAAAAAGCAAGAAACCGACTGTTCTGATTGCCGGTTCCGCCAATAAGAACAGAGTCGGCTTTGAGAAGCAATTTAAGGATTTATCATCAACACTCAATCCAGGTAATTGAGAAAGATTCTCGAAAACCTTTTCCGAATTGAGAAAA
>CAZLGM010000092.1:0-12958 GCA_964558875.1 uncultured Desulfocapsaceae bacterium | reverse complement strand
CCAATGGGCTTGAAGGAGTTAACAACCCAGAAATTTGTGGTATACGGTGATGGGCAGGTGCGAAGCTAACCCGCATTTCTCATGAACATTGTTTCAATTTGTTTGAATGGTATAGAAATGCGATAAATCCAGCACTACATGAAGAAATATAAATTTACACAATGTTTACCCCTCAAGGGGGTACTGAACAGAGCACCGGAGGTCAGTCCAGACGACGCCATGTTCTGCGGTATTTTGGAGTCCTGCGCTTACCTGACTGTAAACACAGGTAACTATAGTTCACACCCAGGTAAGCGACAGACTCCGAAAACTTTGAACCTGACTCCGTCTGAACTGATGAAAAATGCAGGTTAATGAACGGATTGGGCTGCTGGGCGGTACCTTTGATCCTGTTCATAATGGTCATTTGCAGATTGCAGAAACGGCACTGACTGCGCTATCTCTGGACCGGATCCTGTTTATACCTGCAGCAGTTCCTCCCCACAAACCCGACAGAGTGATTACCCCGTTCTCAACACGGGTAGACATGCTCCAATTGGCTCTGAAAGGGCGGCAACAGATGGAACTGACGGGCATAGAAGAGTCTCTGCCAAAACCTTCTTATACCATCGATACAATCAGGGAATTGCAACGACTCAACGGTGACACGGACTACTTTTACTGTATCGGCCTTGACGCCTTTCTAGAGATAGATACCTGGAAATCCTACCATTCCCTGTTGAGCAGTATTCATTTCATTGTTGTATTGAGGAGCGGTTATCTGAGTTCTTCAATCGATTCATTTCTCCAACAGCTTGGATATCAACGTGACCAGGAGTCCTGGATAAACAGCAGATCGTCGAAACGAATCTACTTTATCGCCAAAGAGATAACCGATGTGTCATCCTCACTGATTCGCGATTATATCAAAAAGAACAGATCAATCCGTGAACTCTTGCCGGAGAGTGTTGCCGATTTTATAAAAAAACGTCGGCTCTATCGCTAGCACCTTATCTGTAAACGATTCATCACCTGCACATGCAGGAATATTTCAAATGGCGGCATTTCCTTTTTTTCGTTCAGCTTGAACGCGGCGATATATTAAGAGTGTGTGCAATCTTTCATGTATCATGATTCATGAAAGAAAAGAGTAAGGAAGATACCCCTTTTCATTTCTTGGCTGCAGTAATGTTCTCCCGAGTTGTTACGCTAAGAAATTGAATCAGACTGAGACTCAATTCCTCTATATTTTTTAGGGGAACTTCGAAATTCTTTACTCGTAACTTGGTGAAGTGATAGGAGAAAATAAAAGTTACGAAACCACTTCTCATCCACTTTGTTTGTCCAGGAAAAGCTCTGTTAAGAAGATTTATTAATCTCCATCAAGATGCTATCAGAGTCCTGATAATGTCTTTTTTGCCTATAACCCCGACCAATTCGCCGTCTTTGAGTACAGGCAAGGTGTGAACATTCTTTTCAGACATTATGGTAGCTATGTCATCAAGGGGTGTCTCTTGGGTTACGGTGATCAATTTTTCAGAGCAGATATCTTTGACCAGGTAACCGGCTATTTTTTTCATCTCTTTTTCCATCTTTTCAGGATTTTCAAGATAAAAAACTGAATCGAGAATAGTGACGACCGTGGGGATATGGACTTTTTTTGTTTGATCGATCAGGTCGTTTTCCGTTACCACACTGACAAGCTTCCCTTCTTCATCAACCACGGGGGCACCGCTGATTTGATGAAAGGAGAGGAGTTGAGCCAGTTCTTTTACTGTCGTTTCCGGAGTGACGGTAACGACAGTAGTGCTCATGATTTCTCCAGCTGTTTTCATCTTTCTACCTCACTGTAATACTGTTTCATGACAACTGGGACCAGGTCGGCTAATTCGGAGGCAGTATAACCGATTCCGATATCATCATAGAGTGCGTCACCTGTTTTTCCATGAAGATAAACACCTGCTCCACTTGCTTCAAGACAACCGGCTCCCTGGCATATGAGTGACCCTATGATGCCGCTCAGCACGTCACCCATACCACCGGTTGCCATTCCTGGATTACCTGTAGTATTGATCATTATTTTGCCGTCATTTGAGGCGATAATCGTACCGGCGCCTTTCAGGACAATTATTACTTTTTGACTTATTCCGGTAAACAATGAGCAGGCCTGTTTGGCTGCCTGCAAACGATTATCTTGGATTTCCTGCGATGTTTTTCCAATAAGTCGGGCCAGTTCACCCGGGTGCGGAGTAAAGATTCGGGGGCCGGAGGGTTCAGACAATTGGTTGAAATTGGCTGCCAGTATATTAATGCCGTCTGCGTCAATCACCATTGGTAGCTCAACCTGGTGATAGAGGTCAATTACCAGTTCTGCTGTTTGAGATGAGGTGCCGATACCGGGGCCAATGACAACACAATTCTTATTTTTCAGGGCTGTCTGAACCTGTTCTCTGTCATCAATGGAGAAGAAAGTTTTGGAGTTAGGAAGGACTTCAGTCATTGCCTCGATAAGGGAGGTCTCAAAAACCTGGTTCAACATTTTTGGGACACACAAGGTAACCAGACCACATCCGGAACGTAAAGCACCAAGGCTGCAGAGGATAGCTGCCCCTGTCTTACCTTGGGAACCACCCATAAGCAGAAGATGACCGTGATCTCCTTTATGGGAGCCTTTTCGACGATTCAAAATTGTCAACCAGCTTCTTATGGTTCCTTCTGTTAACAAGTCAGTTGGTATTTGAGTTTGAGCTATAGCCTCAGGTGGAATACCAATGTCGATCACATGCAGTTTTCCGGTGAGGTCGGAACTGCCGTGAAGTACCTGACCGGGCTTGGGGCATCCGTAAGTAGCTGTATGATCGGCTACGATGGCCTTGTTGTGGATAGATCCCCGATCAGCATCCATACCTGATGGGATATCAGCGGCAACGACTGGAACATTATGGGCAAAACCGGGACTATTGATCAGGTCGATTGCTTCTCCAAAGTGATCAGTGACATTCCGTTTCAATCCTGTTCCGAAAATAGCGTCAACAACAACAAAACAGGGTTTACCTCTGGATTCGATCTGCTTAAAGAGAATGGGAATGGTTTTGACCCTGGTCGAGGTGTTGACCACATGGTAAGGAAGGCGGAGTTTTTTAACAATAGTGAAATTTGTTGCCGCATCACCCTTTAAGGAATCAGGATCAACCAGGAAAAAGAAGATCGGTTCACATCCACGTTGATGAAGATGACGGCCGATAACCAGTCCATCCCCACCATTATTTCCAGGACCAACAAGGATGATACCGAAGGTTCCTTTCGGAGAACCAAGCTCCTGTTCAATCATTCGGACGGTTCCAACACCGGCATTTTCCATAAGTACAATGCCTGGGATGCCAAAATCGTTGATCGCGCATAAGTCAAGAGCCTGCATTTCAGAAGATTTTGGCAGTTTCATAAAAACTCTCCACAGAGTGATTCAATGAACATTTACAGCGGAAACGGATCGACCAGGCAGAGACAACCCAACAAAACAGAGTAATAGTGAGCCGGTTTATGAGATCGTTTTCAGAAAGTTGATAATCGAATTAACGGTTGTCTTGGTGTCACTGTCTGGCTGTTCTATGATACCAAGATAGTAATTGCCTAATGTGAAAACGAGGAAATTACTTCCCTGATTTGGTTCAACACAGAGGTAAGAGCTGTGGCCGCTGTCGAGTATATTCTCAAGATTTTTAAAATGAGTGCCGCTCATGATAATTGATGATGAGAATTCAACAGCATTGGGTGCATTGGTGGTTACAATATGACCATCACTCCGAACAAGGATATACTGATAGACGCCTTTTATATCCTCCAGTTTGTTGAAATCGTTTGCCGATGCCATGCTGTTCTCCGGTTATATTGCATTTCTTGCTGAATTTCGAAAGGCGGTCCCCTCTTCACCTTCACCAATTTCCTGTACCAGGAGTTCTATGAGTTGAGGAAGGGTTTCGTAAGTGGCCTTATTCTGTTTAATCCAGGTTTCAAGAGTATCTTCGAACAAAACGTTGGCAACCGGCCCAACCTGTTTTGCCAGTTCCTTCCTGATTTTCTCAAGTGGTTCGGCAAGATGTGATTCCAATTGTTGTTGCAACTGCTCTGGAGTTTCGGCTGGCCTCCTGGATGAAGCAGGGTGTTGGTCAGACGAGGCCTGATTCTCCTCGAGTTTGTTCAATGCCATCTGTACGGTTATCCTGGTCATCCCAGAGGCAATATCCTTGCCGCAAAAAACAACCAGGTAATCGTTATTGCCAAACCTGCCCCCATGCAGGGTCATTTTTGAATAGTTGAAACGAATGGAGCTGATATCCGGAAAGTGCATGGACATCATGAAAAAGACTTTGGAAAAAACATCTCCTACCTGTTGTTTTTGAAGATTATTTGTTGCTCTTTGTTCGTTGCTCTCCAGAACCCCCTGTTGATCATTATAGATGAAGGCCCCGTAGATTTCCGGTAAACTGTCAACAAGATTGACGAGAATATCTTGATAAACCATGCTCTTCCCTGTATTGAATGTTTGATTATTCCCTTAAACAATACCATATTTCTATAATCGATGAAAAGGAAGAAAACCTGGTTTTGCTATTATTTCATCCATATGTGTGTTTGGCGTGTTGTTTTTGTTTATATTGTCGGTGAAGTGATGTGATTGCTCGCAGAACCTGTGTGAACAGAGACATATTCCAATCGTTTCGGCAGGCAAAAGCGGGACTGGGCTCACACTGTTTACCCGTTGCCGCTTTCTTAAACACTCACAACTTGGCGAATAAGGCAATCAGTTTGGAATGCCGGAATACAAAGTCAGGCTAAAAGATGGCAAGATAGTGGATATCGAAGTGATCTGAGGCGCACCCTGTGGGGCTTACCTGGGATAGTTTACATCAATTGGCTGGAAAAAGTGTAGAGGATGTATTAACCACACTGCCGGGACAGGTACAGTATTTCTGAGTTGCCGGCCCCTCTGAATTTGATCCGGCTACTGCCAAGAGTCAAGTTCAATATGCCGGTCATGTTCATATTACCGTGTTGAAAAAAAGCGTTGACCGACCAGTAGACCAAGCCGTAGTTCCCATTCAACTACTGTCGTATGGACGTATCTCTTAGCTTTATCGATCCAACTCTTCTGACTCATATTTTTGTTTGAGGCTTTTACAGAACTTGCATGGCTGAAAACCTGCCTGAGTCGCGATCTTTGTGTTCTTAAAGGTCATCGTACAATATTTACAGGTGTAAAATTCGCATTCCGGAAAATGATAGACACGACTGTAAGCGTTGGCCCGGATGATACCGGCCTGGAGAAACTTGGGCGCTACTTTTTTGATGATCGGCTTGACCGTCTTAACCTTGGTTTTCGAGTGGCCGGCCAATATGTGCAGTTTCTTGAAAAGAGGGAGTATGAATCGATTATTGAATAATGTGATCCTGTTCTTAACCAGGTCTGGCACCAGAGGCTGTTCGTGGGTCATTTTATGGAGACAATAAAGTGTTATCACCAGAAAAATGCCGTTGGGTATCCACATGACAATTTCGACCGGCATTACACCGTTTTCGGCAGCAGCCTGGCTTAAGGTAAATATGACATAATAGAGCATGAAAAAGAAAAGACCGACCGGAACTCCAATGGCCCGTTTCCCCGGACCACCAAGCAGTCCGAACGGAAGACCGAGCAGACTGAGAATCAGGCATCCAACCGGTAGTACCAGTCGTTTCTCATGGTGAATCAACATCTTTCTTCCACTTTTAGTGTCTCGTCCCAGCTCAGATGCCCTCTTCTGCAACTGAGACATGGTCATCATTTTTGCAGACAGACTATTGATGTCTTTGCCATCAATCAAAGAGGGGGGTTGTAGCGGAATGTTGATGCGATAGCGGTCGAAATCGACAATCTGGGCATCTTTCACACCGGACTGGTGAAGGCTGCCGTCAAAAAGAATGATGGTCACCATCATGTTTTTCACATCCGATATCATTTTACCGGTAGTAGCCATTGTGATGATGGGGATTTCCTGGCCTCTCATGTCGGAAACCCAGACGTTTTTCAGTTCTTTTGTCTTATCATCGGCGCTTTCCACATAAACCACCAGGTCACCCAATGCTTCTGTAAACTGCTGTTCCTGGATACCGTGGTCGATTTTTTCTTTTGCCAGTCTGAACATCAGCTGTTTCATGGCGATTTCGCTGGCAGGAATCAGTTTGATTGAAAAGTATCCAGTCAGAAGAGCAATGATAGTTGAAACAACAACAACCGAAGGAGCAGTCTGATATAGGCTGGTACCACATGATTTTAAAGCCAGAATTTCAGTGTCGCTGGTCAGCCTGGTGAACCCGATGATGACACCCATCATGGCAGACATCGGCAATGAGTAGAGAAAAATATTCGGGAAAATATAGGCAAACAGCCTGATAAAATCGTGCAGACCGATCCCCAACTCAAGAACGATATTAAGAAGTGGAACCAGTTTTACTAAAAAGAATACAGAATTCATGATCAGGAAACTGGCAAAGAAGGGCGCCAGCATCTCAGTCACCAGATAGCTGTTCAGCAGAAGTGGTATACGGAGTTTCCTTGTCATGTGATTACAAGCAAGTGGAAGGTTGAACAGTTGATACAGGTTTAATGAAAGAAGTCTGCAAATGAATAACAGTTGGTTGTACCGAGAATTGTAAGAAGCGGGTAACAGTCATTAGAACTTTGAATCAATAATCGGTTCCTGAATGGTTACATCGATCCAGCTCTGGTCCCACCATTCAACCGGAGTAACAAAAATACCGTTAACCAGCATTGAGAAGTGAAGATGGTCACCGCCTGCCATGCCAGAAATGCCAGTCATACCGAGAATGAATCCTTTTTCGAGAGTATCTTCAACAGCCACATTGATCTGGCTGAGATGAGCGTATAGGCTGAACAGTCCCATGCCATGGTCGACAATGACAGTATTACCATATATCCCAAGGTAGTCGGCAAAAACGACAATACCGTTTCCGGCAGCCTTTACACCGCTTCTTTTGGTTGAAGCGATGTCGACGCCAAGGTGGACCTGGTTGTCGATAGCTTTATTTTTATAATAATAGGTTCGATGATCAGCATACCCCGCTTTTGAACTGCCAGACATCCTGAGAAAACGGTCCTTCCACAATCGTTTGGGACTGCTTTTGCTGCATATTTCTTTAATTTTTTTATTGTTCTGCTTACGGACCGAGTTGTTGGTATACAGATATTTGGCCAGCAGATTGCCTTTCATCTCCGGATAATGGTCTTGGAATTCCGGAACCTTTCTCTGGAGAAAACCGTCGCCGACATTGATCCGGTCGTTTTTATATTTTTTGTGTTTCAGTCGAGTGGAAAACGGGATAATGGATTGATTACCGGCCTTGTCAACAGCAATGATATGTGGATTTTGAAGAGTCTTGGCTGAATACGGAACAGCAAAAATGGCGTTGAACACATCTTCTCTGCCGTCTTCGATTGGAGTTCCTGGATGAAAGTCGTTGCCAAGTACCACTCCATGTCTGTCGGTATCATCTGAAAGACGGTAAATGACGAACCCGGCTCCGCCATTTTCAATATACCGTTCACTGTGCAGGATGTTGACTCTCGGTGGTTTTGTGTCAATGGTAACCTTCTGCTCAAGCCGGGAAGTGTTGCCTGTAAAGAAATGAAAAAGTGAATAGTCGGTTGCTTCGATAATCAACCGGGCCTCACCTTCCTTAAATCCTTTTTTCTTGATCCCATCGGTATATGAGATGGTTTGGGATTCCGGCCCGCATTTGAGCCAGTATCCCTGTCGTTGGAATTCGGTTGAGTAGAGTGTTTTCTTCTTTTCTCCCTGTATCAGTTCAACCCGGATCTTTTTTAACCCTCTTCTACTATCAACAGCTGTGAATGTGACAGGAGTTTTCGGCCCAAAATAGAGAATTGTGCGATCAAGAGTAATGACAGGTTTTTCACTTTCAAAAAAGATAAAGCCGGACCCGGCCGCCAGGATAATGAGAACTGTAACCAGGATTAAAAGCAGGGTGGATGATCCTTTTTTCTTTTTAGCGCTATTTTCGAGTTCCATATTGGATGATTATTTATGATTTTTCTAACTAAAGCGAGTCACGTTGTTACGAGTGGACTCAAATTATAAACAGACTGTGAAAGAATACAAATTGGCAAGATGACGATTCGATTCACTACAAATGGGGAGAACGATCATGCCAGAGTATCTCATATTTTTCAATATGTAATTCCTTTTTCGGCATGATCTGTAACCGTTTTCCAATGTTTTTTTCGAATTGAGCAATAATCGGCTCTTCATCATTTAACATTAATTCTGCCAGTCGGGGATTAACAAATACGATAATCGTCTCTGTGCGGCTCTTTTCAATATTACGGCTAATTTTTCTTAAGATTTCAAAACAGATGGTCCGCCGTGATTTGAGAATACCCTCACCTGCACAATAGAAACAGGGTTCGCACATCATCTGTAGAAGATTTTCACAGGACCGTTTTCTGGTCATCTGTACCAGACCAAACTCGGTGAGTTTGAGAATATTGATCCTGGATTTGTCTTTTTTTATTGCTTCGAGAAAAGCGTCGAATAATTCTTCACGCTGATTTTCATCATCCATATCGATGAAATCAATGATGATAATGCCGCCGATATTTCGTAGACGAAGCTGGTAAGCAATCTCTTTGACTGCTTCGATATTGGTTTTAAATATCGTTTCGGCCAGGTCGTCCTTACCGACAAAACGCCCGGTGTTGACATCAATGACGGTAAGTGCTTCGGTGGATTCGATAACGATATATCCTCCGGAACGAAGCCACACTTTTTTTTCCAGGGCTCTGTTTATATCAACCTCGATGCCGTGAGCCTCAAAGAGCGGGGTTTTTCCTTCATAACAGCTGATTCTATTATGGAGTTGAGGGGCAAAGGTCTTTACAAAGTGAACGAGTTTTTCATAACCGGCCTCATTATCGATGATGAGTCTGGAGACGTCAGGGGTAAAGAGGTCTCTAATCGATCGCAGGGTGATATCCAGGTCTTCATGTACCAGTGAAGGGACTGCAGCCTTGACGCTCCGGTCTTTTATGTCATCCAAGAGGAGCATAAGAAATTCCATATCAGCTTCTAGATCATCGGCGTCTGCGTGCTCGGCTACGGTTCTGACGATAAAACCAGTTCCCGTTGGCCGTAACCGTTCGATCTTTTCTTTCAGTCGCTGCCTGATTGCTTCATCCTTTATCTTCCTGGAGATACCGATATGATCGGTCAGCGGCATGAAAACAAGATACCGACAGGGCAGGGTGATATGGCAGGTCAGTCGAGCACCCTTAGTTCCAATGGGATCTTTTCCGACCTGAACCAGGATATCCTGCCCTTCCTTGATCAGATCTTCGATATTGA
This sequence comes from uncultured Desulfocapsaceae bacterium, assembly GCA_964558875.1. Taxonomy (GTDB): domain Bacteria; phylum Desulfobacterota; class Desulfobulbia; order Desulfobulbales; family Desulfocapsaceae; genus CAZLGM01. The sequence goes on along the minus strand of CAZLGM010000092.1, from coordinate 3,560 downwards.
TATCATTCCTGCTGTCATGTATCTCTTCGGGGGTAGGGGAGATAAAGTCGAATTCTCCACAGGATTGGCTGCCTTTCTCAGAGGTCAGTTTTGCTAGTTCGGCAGGTCCGGAATGGACATCATCAACATAGAGAAAACCGGTTCTTTCAAGACCAATATCAACAAAGGCGGCTTGCATTCCAGGTAGAACTCTGACTATCCTTCCCTTGTAGATGTTGCCGACAAGCCCTTTTTCGGATGGTCGCTGCAGGTGGAATTCAACCAGATGGCCGTTTTCTACCAGGGCAATTCTATCTTCAAAGCTGCGAGAGTTTATAAGTATTTCTGTGGTCATTGACGAAAAGAACAGGATGAGACTTGAATTGATAAAAATAAGTGTTAACGATACAATATTTCCTTTTGAAAAAACAGAACTAATCCGACTATTTTTGAAGAAAAAGAGGGAAAATGACGCCCACCATCTCAGTAATTGTCCCGACCTATAACCGCTCCTTATATATTAAAAGGGCAATTTTGTCAGTTCTTCAGCAAACACGAAGTTATGATGAACTGATCATTGTCGACGACGGCTCAGAAGATGATACTGAGAAGGTGATTGATCGGCTAAAAAAAGACCATGATGCGTCAATAACCTACATTTACCAGAACAACAGCGGGCCGGCCTCGGCCAGAAACAGAGGAATCCGGGAGTCATCTGGTGAATTAATTGCTTTTCTAGATTCTGACGATCACTGGCAGCAAAGGAAATTGGAAAAGCAAAGCCAATTGATGAACGATAATCCTCTCTATTTGGTCTCTCATACTAAAGAAAGATGGATGAGACTGGGGAAACATCTTAATCAAAAAAAGATCCACATTCCCAGATCCGGATATCTGTTCGACCACTGTCTTCTGTTATGCGCAGTCGGTATGTCCACAGCCATGGTGCGCAGAGAACTTTTTGATGCCATCGGCTGGTTCAATGAAGATTTTCATTGCTGTGAGGACTATGAGTTCTGGCTGCGGGTCAGTGCAAGATTTGAATTTTTATTGGTCGATGAGCCATTAACGATAAGGGAAGGAGGCAGAGAGGATCAGCTTTCAAATCGATATCGCGTAGGCATGGACAAATTACGGATTGCGGCTATTTTAAATGTTCTACAAGACTCTCGTTTGTCTGAAAAAAACAGATTACTCGCAGTTGACCAGCTTAAAAGAAAATGTCGGATTTACGGCAATGGCTGTATGAAACACGGTAAGGAAGGCGAGGGACAAAGATATCTTCAGCTGGCAGAAAAGTATGAAACATCTGATCATTAACAACAGCGCTGTTTCCTGGATTTTAATTCAGGTATGGGAAGGTGAGCTGCCTCTATAAAAAACTACTGATATTTTCAGGGATAATTGCTCCCTAATGCTGATGTGCTATGGTAATTTCAGGGAAGCGGGTAATTCTTTAAAAAAGTAACCATCAATATAAATGACCTCTCGACATTCATGGAGTGATCCTTCACTATTTATTCAACAGATTCATGTAGAAGAGTCTTGTCTGGATCTGGAATATACCCAGGAAATCCTCAGCCGGAGCAATCTTCCCTACGCCGTTGTCCGGGACGATACCACTCAGCTCATTGAAGGCGATTATCCAGAAAATTTAGCACAGGGTAAACGTCATCTGCTGCTCTGTAAAAACAGAGGTAAGTTTTTTAAACCATGTCCTGCAACCAGGGAATATCGCTGTTGCGATTACCAGGTGCTGAATATCGGCATGAATTGTCCGATGGATTGTGTGTATTGTATCCTGCAGGCCTACCTGAACAACCCACACCTGTCGTTTTTCGTCAATATCGAAGACCTGCTTGCAGAGCTCCAAGTTGTTTTCAGGCAACAACAAAATGAGTTTTTCCGAATCGGAACAGGTGAATTTACCGACTCAATGGCCCTGGATCGACTGACCTGTTTATCAAAAACACTGGTCGAATTCATGTCAACCCAAAAGAGAGCAGTGCTTGAATTAAAAACCAAATCGGCGATGATCGACAATCTCGAAGGGCTCGCTCATAACACACGTACAATCATCAGTTGGTCGCTGAACAGTCCCAAGGTCATGGCAAAAGAGGAGATCCGGGCCGCCACCTTGAGTGAAAGATTAGATGCTGCTGCCCGTTGCGCCGGGTGGGGCTATCCGCTGGCGTTTCATTTTGATCCGATTATCGATCATTCCGGTTGGCGGGAAGGATATGAGAAAACCATTGATCTGCTTTTTCAGTCGGTTCCATCAGAATCTATAGTCTATATCTCCATGGGGGCCTTCAGGTATTTACCAAAACTTAAATCGATCGGAACCTCACGTTTTCCAGGTTCTGATATCTTTTACCAGGAATTTATCGAAGGGCTTGACGGTAAATCGCGCTACTTCAGACCGTCACGGGTACGGTTATATCAGCATATCTATGGACTGCTGAAAAAAAAGGTGTCTGACAATTGTTGTATCTATTTTTGTATGGAATCCGATGAGATCTGGCAGCAGGTTATGGGCTTTCGACCTGAAGAGAAAGGCGGCCTGCCATTGATGCTCGATCGGGCTGTGAACTGTTGCTGTTGAGAGAATGAGAAAGGATAAATTCACGACTTTTCATATCAAATAAAAAAGAGTATCTTCATGTTGGGCTGTGATCGAAACCAACAGGTACAATATCGGCGCAGACAACTTCGTGTAATACGCAGTTGTGATTTTCGACAAAGCTAAAAGTTTTTACAGCATGCTGTAATACTGTTGCGAAATAACAAAAATTCAGGAGAAAATTATGGTCAACAAGGCAATTATTATAGGGAACCTGGGGCAGGATCCTGAGGTCAGATACACCCAGAGCGGAACCCAGGTAACCAACTTTTCCGTAGCAACAACAGAGAAATGGAAGGGCCAGGATGGACAAATGCAGGAGAGTACAGAATGGCACAGAATTGTCGCTTTTGCCCGTCTTGCTGAAATCTGTGGTGAATATCTTCATAAGGGGTCAAAAGTGTATATCGAGGGCAGGATTCAGACACGGAAATGGCAGGACCAGAGTGGAAATGATCGATATACCACAGAGATTGTTGCCAGAGAGATGAAGATGCTCAGCCCTAAAGGCGGCGGTGAAGGAGGGGGCTATGGAAGCGGTTCCGGTGATTCCTACAATAAGGATAATTACTCTGATTCCTCCTATCCTGAGTCAGGTGGGACAACAGGTGATGATGTTCCATTCTAATCAATTCCCCTATCAAATCTAACACCAATCTGTAAAATACAGATCAAATAGCAAGAAGCCGGTATAAATGAGCCGGTTTTTTGCTATTTTTTTGTATTCCATGTCCCTTTCAGGCTTGAACACTCTTCAAGAATGATTACTGTCAAAGTGTATCATGCAGATGATAAATTCTATTTGCTGGTATAGGGGAAGAGTGTTGAGTTGTCAGGTATACATAAAAGATTATTGTTCTTTTATTACTCAGCATGTAACAAAGGGAAGATGAACAGAAGTTTACAGGGCTATGGAATATTATGAAAAACTTGGTGTTTCAAAAAATGCTACACCAGC
>CAZLGM010000091.1:8741-13008 GCA_964558875.1 uncultured Desulfocapsaceae bacterium | reverse complement strand
CCTGTCAATTTTAATTTTTTCTTAATTTTTCCATACAATTCCCGGCAAGACGTGATATAGTAACTGGCTGGCCCTTAGTCCGCATTTCAATCCGGACAATAGGGCTTTGGCCTATTAATACTTGTTGCGAATTATGCTCTTGGCCTGTTGGTCCATAACCCATGTCCACACATTCAGATTTACGCAAGCGGTACAACGATCTCAATTCATTCGAACGGATCATCCTTCAGTTTCTCTCGGTAGTTTATGAACCGGCCCACACAACACTCATTGTCAACTGCCTGCGTAAGCTCGGGATAAAAAGTCCACGGGGTAACAAACCGTCCGCACCCAACCTGAATCACCATATCAAAAAATTCCAGGAACTCGGCCTGGTTAACAAAAACCAGCAATGTGTGCCTGAACTTGTCGAGACGCTGGCAAAAATCAGCATAGAGGAGAATAACTTCTCTACCTTTGTTAAGATCATCCGCAAGGAAGCTCCGGTATCTTATTATTATGGGAAATGGACGACAAGATGCTGGCGTGCGGCAAGAGAAATGCGCATAGGTATTTATACTCAAGATTTTGAACTGATTGACGAATCAGCCGAATTTCTCTCAGGGCAATGCACTGAAATATTATCAGCCATACCACTGACTGTGCAGGTAACCTGCGCACCGTTTGATCCCGCCTGGTTCAAGCAGTTGCCACCGTCATTTCAACTCTATCTGCTTGACGAAATCATTCGATACAGCCAGTCAAGTCTGACTGATTTTCCCGAAATAACCGGATATCTTGGCAACAGAGAGAGCTTCGCCCATTTGAACCAGGATGAGGGAATACCCTTTATTCGCCTTCTTTTCAATCAGCTCCTCTTCAAAGGTGAACTCACCCAGGCAAACAATCTTCTTTCAGATTACCAGTCTTTTTTTGTCGGTACCGGCGCCAGTGTTGCCATGCACTTTCTTCTCGGCAACCGGCAAGAGGCCAGAAAGCAGTTCGATGAGGATATCGAAATACTGCGGGACATTACAGGCCGACAGAACGTTTTCTTCAGCGGCCCTGTTGGTCTGTTCGCTCTTCTCACCATCCTGCAGAGCGATAAGGAAGACGGTTATCAATACCTCATCGACACAATCAGTTTATCACCAGCAATCCCTCCGATGTTGAAGGGTGCCTACGAATGCCTTGGAATCCTCGCCGCCACCCAGTTGAACAACGGAATGGCTGCAAACAATATAAACCTGGAATCCAATGACAATCCCAACAGTTGGACAGTGCTTTTTACTGCGCTCTGTCAATATTGGTTGAACAGTTCACTGCAGCCGGATGTGGAATCTCACCTTATTTCCCTGTATACCAGGGCAACTGAAAGTGACAATTATCTGTTTACCATTTCAGCAGCAGAGATTCTGGCAAAAATATCCCATGACAACAGTGACTACATCCAGGTTATTGAAGAGATCCGGAAAAAACAGGCTATCTGCTCAATTCTTTCGGTTCTACAGCCGGATGAACCATGGAAGCGGGGATTACAGGCGCTTATTCAGGCGGCCAGCCCGGAACATGATCCCGGTTCAGGCCCTGCCCTGCGGCTGGTCTGGGTGATCACCTATAAAAACGGGACCATAAGTATCAGCCCCAGGGAACAGAAACTGGGCGATGACGACCGCTGGTCCAAAGGAAGACCGCTTTCACTCTCCCGGCTCCACAATCCCGGCAAGCTTTCCTATCTCACCTTTCAGGATCGAAAGATCTGCTCGACGATCTACAGCACCAAAAATCCGGACACCCTGAATGTGAGTTTCGGCTTTGAGATGGAGAAAACACTCAAAGAAATGATCGGTCATCCTCTGCTGTTTCTTTCTGGTTCTCCAATGGTTCCCATTGAATTTGTCAAAGGGGAACCGGAGCTGCTTGTGGAGGAACGGGGCGAAAACCTCCATATCCGTTTTGCCCAGCCGCTTTCCGATACAAGTATCAGCGTCTTTCACGAAACGCCGACCCGATTTAAAATTATCTCAATCAATGACAACCATCGGCGTATTGCCCAGATTACCGGAAAAGATGGGTTGACGGTCCCTATTGAGGCCAGTGAGCAGGTTCTGACCGCTATCGGCAATATTTCATCATTCATGACGGTCCACTCAGCCATTGCCGCGGATATTCATACCCACCAGGGACCAAAGATCAATTTCGTCGAGGCGGACTCAACGATTTATATGCATCTGTTGCCCTATGGGACAGGATTTAAACTTGAGATGTTTGTCAAACCGTTTAAGAACGGCGGTCACTATCTAAAACCCGGCCAGGGTGTTGAAAATCTGATGGCCGAAGTTCAGGGAAAAAGACAGCAGACCAAACGCAACCTGCCGCTTGAAGAGACAAAGGCGCGTGAAATAGAAGAACTCTGCCCGATTCTCGACCTGGCCATTGATCTGGAACAGGAAAATGAGCGGGAATGGCACCTCCAGGACCCAGAAGACTGTTTGCAGGCTTTGCTGGAACTTCAAGCCATACGGGATAAAGTAGTCGTAGAATGGCCTGAAGGCGAGAAGCTGACCATCGGCAATCAGGTTTCGATGAAGAACCTGAACCTGAAGATTCGCACCAACAGACAGAGCTGGTTTGGTATGAGCGGCTCACTCCAGTTCGACCAGGACCGAGTAATCGACCTGAAGGAACTGTTGTCTAAACTGGATACAACCCGTGGCCGTTTTATCGAGATAGAGGATGGCCATTATATTGCCCTGACCCAGGAATTGAAAAAACGCCTCGAGGATATGAACAGCTATGGCACCGGTTTCGATAAAACAAACGACGACGAGCTGCTGATTCATCCCCTGGCGGCCATGCCCCTGGAAAAACTGGCATCTAAGGCTAACACCGACGCCGATGACGGCTGGAAAAACCAGATTACAAGAATAAACGACTCGCAGAACTACAAGCCGGAACTCCCATCAACCCTGCAGGCCGAGCTGCGTGAGTATCAGGTGGAAGGCTTCCATTGGCTGGCCAAACTGGCACGCTGGGGTGTGGGAGGCTGCCTGGCTGACGACATGGGACTTGGCAAAACCCTCCAGTCCCTGGCCGTCATCCTTCTGCATGCCACGCAAGGCCCTTCTTTGGTTGTGGCACCAACATCGGTTACCGCCAACTGGCACAGTGAGGCAAACCGCTTTGCACCCACATTGCAGATCAAGACTCTGAGTACCAAAGACCGGAAAAAAACCATAAACGAGCTTGGCAGCTTCGATTTGCTGACCACCACCTACACCCTCCTGCAGCAGGAATCCGAGTTGCTGGCATCGGTCAATTGGCAGACAATTATTCTTGATGAGGCCCAGGCAATAAAAAACGCGGCAACAAAACGTTCAAAAGCTGCAATGAGTTTGCACGGCAAATTCAAATTAATCACAACCGGCACTCCTATTGAAAATCATCTCGGTGAATTGTGGAATCTGTTTAATTTCATTAACCCAGGACTGTTGAGCAGCCTGAATCACTTTAACAGATATTTCGCCATCCCTATTGAACGGTATCAGGACAGGGAGGCAAAGCTGAAGCTGAAAAAGCTTATCCGTCCGTTTATCCTGCGACGTATTAAATCCGAAGTTCTCGATGAATTACCATCCCGTACAGAAGTGACCCTGCAGGTGGAGATGAGTGAGGGTGAACGGTATTTTTATGAAGCGCTCAGGCAGAACGCTCTTGATATTCTCGAATCAAATCGGGAGAAGAAAGGTCGTCACCTGCAGATCCTCACGGAAATCATGAAACTCCGCCAGGCCTGCTGCAACCCAAAGCTGATCACGGAAGACACTGCCATACAAAGCTCGAAACTGGATGTTTTCGCCTCTGTTGTCGATGAACTGATCGGCGGCCGCCACAAGGCCCTAGTCTTCAGTCAGTTCATCGGTCACCTGAAGATTTTACGGGAACATCTGGATGAGAAGGGAGTTCACTATCAATACCTGGACGGCACTACATCCAACAAAAACAGGAAAGACCGGGTTGAGAGGTTTCAGGCGGGTGAAGGCGATCTGTTCCTGATCAGCCTCAAAGCGGGCGGTCTGGGACTGAACCTCACTGCTGCCGATTATGTCCTGCATATGGACCCCTGGTGGAATCCGGCCATTGAAGACCAGGCCTCCGACAGGGCTCATCGAATTGGTCAGACCCGGCCGGTGACTATCTATCGGCTGGTCTGTAAAAACACCATCGAAGAAAAAATAGTCAGACTGCACCAGGAAAAACGCGATCTTGCCGGCTCCCTGCTGGAAGG
>CAZLGM010000091.1:0-8641 GCA_964558875.1 uncultured Desulfocapsaceae bacterium | reverse complement strand
AAATAGTCAGACTGCACCAGGAAAAACGCGATCTTGCCGGCTCCCTGCTGGAAGGTTCGGATATGAGCGCCAAGATGAGCGCCGATGATCTGTTGGATTTGATTCGGGAAGGATAAGCGTAATCGCTCACAGCTACCGCAGCTTTCCACGGTCTCACCTGTCCGCATAGGTGATGCTATAGCGAACAGGTAAGCCTGTAAAAATCCGCGGCACCTGTAAACGATTCCACAAATTTATGTATCTTGAAAACAATGAGAAAAATACATCCTCGGCAATTGGTGACAATTTTATTTATCCGACCAACTTTTTATTAATCAGACCAAAAAAACTGGATCCGGTTGATTGAAAAATCCAGCCAAGGTGGGAAAAACAACCGGAACAGATGGCAAATCGCCAGGTAAAGCCCTTGAACCAGGCAAATTCATCGGATGGCGGGCCGCTTGCCAGGCAGCCCGGAGCTTTGGAAAAACAGCTGATCTCATAGACAATCCCGGCCGGATTGAAAAAGGTGTGTTGATGGGAACCGTCTACTTCTATACGATTCTGTTTGCTGGTGATCTGATGACCGCAGTGGGCACAGCGAATTGAACGGTCGACCCTCTTCTCGGGCTTCTTTTTTTCACGAACGGTTGGAGCGTCTGAACGACCCGCTCCTTGATCGTTCTCTCTTAAACAGGGACTAACCCGCATTTCTCATGAACAGTTTGTAAACGACACCTTGTTAAACAACATTAATTATATCCTTAAACTATCAGGCAGTTACACTATTGTGTGCAAATTGTTCGCGAAGAAGCAAGTTTAAGCCCGATCACGATCACCTCATTTTGTGGAATAATACTCAACAATCGCTTGAATCATACCAGGAATTGTATATTCACGTGGCTCAACATCTACCGTGAGCCCGCTGTCTTCAACTGTTTTCGCTGTGATCGGCCCGATTGCAGCGATTTTAACACCTGCCATCAGACGTATCAGTTCTTCCTGGCTCTGGGCATCAACCATTGTCAGAAAATTACGCGCTGTAGACGATGAGGTGAAGGTTACCATGTCGATATTACCGTTTTCAAGGCTCTCTCTTAGATCATCCTTGCGGCCCTGGGGTGGAACATTGTGATAAACGGGCGCCACGGTTACCTGGGCACCGGCTCCCCGCAGGGTTTCCGGCAGGATTTCGCGCGCCTTGACCGCTCGCGGAATAAGAATGTTTCGCCCTTCGACACCCTGATCAAGCAAAGTCTCTGCCAGGCCGTCACCGGTAAAGGTCTCGGGCATCAGATCCGCCTTTATCCCATGATCCAGCAGAACATCAGCCGTTGCCTTACCGACCACAGCAATTGCCGGACCTTTCAAATCTCTGGCATCCAAACCTTTCTCATGGAGCCGTTTAAAAAAATAGTTAACTCCATTAATTGAAGTAAAGAGAATCCAATGGTATTCGTCAAGCCGTTCCAGCTCATCATCCAGCATCTCATAGGAATCGACCGGTTCGATATTGATGGTTGAATACTCAAGGCATTGCGCACCGGATTCTTCAAGACCGGCCACCAGTTCACTGGCCTGTTGCCGGGTACGGGTAACGATGATGCGTTTACCGAACAGCGGTCGTTTCTCAAACCAGTCGATCTGTTTTCTCAGCTCTACTACTTCACCGACAATAATCAATGCCGGCGGCTTGATCCCCGCTTCTTTCACGATATCGGTAATCGTTTCAAGCGTTCCTTCAACGGAATGCTGTTTCGGCGTCGAGGCCCAGCGGACAACAGCCACCGGAGTATCGGGAGATCGGCCGTTTTCCATCAGCTTTTTGGTGATAATGGGCAGGTTCTTGATCCCCATATAGATAATAATTGTACCGGCCCCGGTCGCCAGCTTATCCCAGGCTATATTCGATTTTTTCTTATTGGGATCCTCGTGACCTGTAACAAAAGCCACTGAGGCGGTATAGCCGCGATGGGTAATAGGAATACCGGCATAGGTGGCGGCTGCGGTTGCCGAAGTGACACCCGGTACTACTTCAAACGGGATATCTTCTGCAATCAAATCCTCGATTTCTTCGGCGCCACGTCCGAAAATAAAGGGATCGCCTCCTTTGAGACGAACCACCATCTTGCCTTTCAGGGCGTGTCGGATGAGCAGGTGATTGATCTGGTCCTGGGTAAAGGCATGCAGCCCTCCTCCCTTCTTGCCGGCATAGATGCATTCCGCGTCTTTGGGCACATATTCGAGCAGTTTCCTGTTGGCCAGATAATCGTAAATGACCACCTCTGCCCGTTCCAGCAGGTATTTGCCGCGCAGGGTCAGCAGACCGGTATCGCCGGGTCCTGCCCCGACAAGATAAACTTTACCGATTCCGCCTGTAGTTTGAGTTTCCATATATTACTGATTTTTTCTCTATTCTTTCAATTGTAGTAAACGCATCACTATACACCAGGATGATATAAAATGAAAACAGCGCATTTTTACCTCACCCGCATTTCTCTCGGTACTATTGATCACATTGAAAAAAAGTCAAATGAGATTTGTTTGTAAATAGTATGAGGCTGATTGATGGCTCCTCAGCAATAAAAATTCAGAATGGAGAAAGTGAGCATTCTGCATAAAAAAAGGACCAACAGGCGATAACGTCTGCTGGTCCTTGGTACTCTGTAACCTCAGTGGACTTCAGGTCATTTCAACTAAGTAGTCTGTGATTAATCCAGATCCTTCATGATCGAATCGGTCACCTCTTTGATGGAAGGGGTGCCGTCAACGGAAATCACCTTCGGTCCGTCACCGTTTTTGAAATAGTTGACAGCGGCCATGGTTCCGGTATCGGTATCATAGTAGATATTGTGACGCTTATTAATGGCATCCTCATCCTGATCATCGGCACGGGCGGAAAGCTCACCACCACATACCCGGCAAACTATGGTACCGTCTTCCAGCTCTTTGGGCTTGATGGCGTCAAAAGCGATGTGGTTGGGGTGATTATTGTCATTAGCACAAAGCCTGCGGCCCATGATCCGGTCTTTGGCGATCTGCCTGTCGAGAACAATTTCAATTACGTAGTTCAACTCCATTCCCGCTTCCTTCAAGGCCTTGTCCAAGGCTTCAGCCTGCGCCAGCGAACGGGGAAAGCCGTCCAACAGCCATCCTTGCTCTTTGGACTTGCCAAGGGTCTCAAGAACCATGGGGATGGTGATATCATCAGGAACCAGATCGCCTCTGTCGATATACTCCTTTGCCTTTTTGCCGAGTTCGGTGCCGCCCTTGATATGCTCACGGAAAATTGCTCCCGACTCGATATGATCGCAACCGTACTTCTCTTTGACGATTGCACCTTGGGTTCCTTTACCACTTCCGTTCGGCCCGAAAGCCAGAATATTTACAGCCATAATGTTCTCCTTTTCACAAATCAACTTTTTCGGAAGAGCGCTTCCGGTTCTTTATTACCACTGTGTCACCCTTGACAGGAAAGCAATTCCGGCCAAAGCCCCGACGATTTCTGAATGGTTATTCATTTATTCCAGGGTGAATATAATCCAAAAGTAGATTTGAAGCCAGAAAAATAGTAAGCAACCATTGATCGCTTACCACCTTAAAGTACCTATTTGTGCTCATCTATAAAAACCTTGTACTCTGCAAAATTTCCGGGCAAATTTTTGACTTTCGGCCTGAAAGAGAGTATTTAACACTCCTGATAATTTACTTCGATTGCAAACAAACCAAGAAAACAACTTACATTCATCAAATCATGAAAACAATTAACATAGGCCTGATCGGTTTCGGTACCGTTGGCAGCGGTCTGGCAAAAACGCTTCTTGAACAGAATGACCGACTGGCAAAAAAGCTCAACGCCCAACTTGTTCTGGCCCGTGTGGCTGATATTAGTATTGACTCTCTGCCTGAGGAGTTCGCTTCAGTTCCATTGACCAAAGACGCGGATGAGCTGATCAACGATCCTTCCATCGACATTGTGGTTGAGTTGATCGGCGGAATCGAACCGGCAAAGACCTTTTTATTAAACGCCATCAAGCAGGGAAAACATGTGGTCACAGCCAACAAGGCACTGCTGTCCATCCACGGTAAAGAGATCTTTGAAGCGGCTGCAAAAAACAACGTGGAAGTTGGATTCGAAGCCAGTGTCGGCGGCGGCATACCGGTAATCAAGGCTCTCAAGGAGGGGCTTGCTGCCAACCGTATCGAGTCCATCAGAGGAATTATGAACGGAACGGCCAACTATATCCTCACCCGGATGACCGATGAGGGTATCGGATTTGACGAGGTGCTCAAGGACGCCCAGTCAAAAGGATACGCCGAGGCCGACCCGACCTATGACGTTGAGGGAATCGACACTGCCCACAAACTGGCCATCCTGATGACCATTGCCTACGGCAAACATGTGCATCTGGACCATATCACCTGCGAAGGAATCAGCAAAATCGAACCTGTTGATATCGAATTTGCCAGAGAATTCGGCTATCGGATCAAGCTGCTGGCCATCAGCATCAACCACGGAGATCATCTGGAAGCCAGGGTCCATCCAACCATGGTTCCAGAATCCCATATGCTGGCCAATATCAACGGTGCCTTCAACGCCATCAACTTTGTCGGTGATACGGTTGGCGATGTGCTGCTGTATGGAATGGGCGCCGGTATGATGCCCACCGGCAGCGCTGTTGCCGCGGACATTATCGATATCGGCAGAGATATCCTTTTCGATTCCGTTGGTAGAGTTCCGCCTCTTGCCTATCTGCCTGAACAGATCGAAGAACCAACCATTACACCCATGTCGCAGCTGGCCTGCCCCTATTATTTCAGGATAACCGCCATCGACAAGCCTGGTGTACTGGAGGTTATTGCCGGCACTTTCGCCAGACATAATATCTCGATCAAATCGGTTATCCAGAAGGCCCGAAAGCAGAATGAACCGGTCCATATCGTTATCCGCAGCCATACAGCTTCCGAAGATGCTGTGGAAAAAGCGGTGCAAGAGATCGATCAGCTCGATGTTTGTACCGATCCAACGATCAAGATACGGGTCATGATCCACGATGGTTAACAAAATCCATCTAGATAACGGATCATCGCAACAACGGGGATACAATCGATGAAATACCTGATTCTTGTCGGTGACGGTATGGGAGATGAGCCCATAGAGGAATTGGGTGGCCGCACGCCCCTGGAAGCGGCCGATACTCCGGTAATGGATTCGCTCTGTTCCCGGGGAGAGCTGTTTTTCAACCAGACCGTGCCCGAAGGGTATCCACCGGGCTCAGACGTGGCCAACCTCTCCCTGATGGGTTACGATCCGACTGATTTTTATACCGGCCGGGCGCCTTTGGAAGCAGCTGCCATGGGGATTACCATTGCACCCGATGAAACGGCCTTTCGCTGCAACATGGTCAACCTGGAATTTGAAGGTGACCTGGTCGGCATGGTCGATTTTACCGCCGGTCATATCTCAACAGAAGAAGCCGCAAAGTTAATAGCGGCACTTAATGATGAAAACACGGATGAGCGGTTCCGTTTTCATAACGGGGTCAGCTATCGCCATATTCTCATGGTCAAGGGCGACTATCCTGAAATGGAACCTGTACCGCCCCACGATTATATCGGCAAGGATGTTACTCCCCCCTTCCACAGATATTTCCAGGATCCAAACTGGAAACAGCTCTATGAAAAAAGCCTCAAGGTCCTGAAAGACCATCCGGTCAATGAAGAGCGGATCAGATCGGGGAAGAAACCGGCCAACTCAATCTGGCTCTGGGGTGAAGGCAAACTGCCCCGGGTTCCCTCATATGCTGAGGCCTTTGGACTGACGGGCTCCATGATATCTGCAGTCGATCTGCTCAAAGGGCTTGGGGTTGTAGCCGGACTGTCCGTTATCAATGTCGAAGGGGCCACCGGTTATCTTGATACCAATTATGCGGGCAAGGCAAATGCAGCTCTAGACGCTCTGGCTCATCAGGATTTTGTTTTTGTTCATGTGGAAGCGCCTGACGAGGCCGGTCACCAGGGACTGGTCCCGGAAAAAATTCAAGCCATTGAAGATTTCGACTCCAAGATTGTTGATCCGATCATTCGAGGGTTGGAGGAGACAGACGAGCCGTTCCGGGTTGTGGTTACCATGGACCATATGACCCCCATCTCCATCCGCACTCATACCTCGGACCCGGTGCCGACCCTTCTCTACGATTCGCGAAAAAACAGCGGCTGCGGCCGGAACTTCTCCGAAAAAGATTGCCAACAGGAAATGGAGGCAACCGATGATGAGATCAGGACCGGCCATCATCTGATGAATTATCTTCTGGAAAGAGATTAAAAGAACCTTTTCCCGATTAGTTTTTATTTATTCGAAACCTGAAACTGGAAACTCGAAACCGCTGTACATGAAAACTTCTCTCACAGAACCCATCTTTTCGATCCAACATCGGGTCATTTACGGTGATACCGATGCCGGCGGAGTCGTTTATAACGCCAACTACCTCAAATATTTTGAAATCGGCCGCACCGAGTTTATGCGGGATAAAGTCTGTTCCTATCGGGATATTGAAGGTCTGGGTGTTATCATGCCGGTTACCGAAAGCTTCAGCCGCTATAAATCACCCGGTTTTTATGATGATCTGCTCACCATTGAAACGTCACTGACCGAACTGAAAAAGTTCTCCTGCCGGTTCAGCTATCGTATCACCCGAGCCAATAGTGACGGCCAGAAACCGACCCTGCTGGTGAAAGGTTATACCGTGCATGCTGCGGTTACCAGAGAAGGTAAACTCACCCCGATCCCCGAAGTTATCTTTGATCAAATGAGAGAGCTGCTCTAAGCCCAGACTCCAATCTCTCTTTCCACAATTTTATTGACAATCATCCATTTCGATGTATATTGTGGCTTCGCATCGCGGGGTGGAGCAGTCTGGTAGCTCGTCGGGCTCATAACCCGAAGGTCGGAGGTTCAAATCCTTCCCCCGCTACCAAGAAAAGATATGGGAGTTAAGGAATAGTATCCTTAACTCCCTTTTTTATTTTGTGTTCCAATAAGTTGAAAAATACTTTGTGAGCAGCTGGTCTTTTGATAAGGATTACTTGAGTGTTGCTGACAAAAAGTCGAGAAAACGGGCCCAGGATTTTTTATCGGCGTCTTCACGGTATCTGGGAGAACCGAAGACGGTAAAGGCATGGGGGGCGCCGCTGTATGTGATCATTTCATGATTGATCTTATTTTTTTCCAGGGCTTCGGTAAGTGTTGCAAAATCACTCATCTTGACAGCAGTATCCGCGCTGCCGTGAAGGATCAGGTAGCTGCCTTTGGCCTTGGTGTAATCCTGGTTTTTTGGAATGGTCAGTCCGCCGTGAAAGGCTACGAACCCTTTCATATTCTTTCCCGACCGGCCAAGCTCAAGCACACAGGTGCCGCCGAAACAGTAGCCCATGGCCACGGCGTTCTCAAGGTTAGCGCCAAGCCCCCGGGCCGTTTTCAGGCCTCCTTCAAGCAGTGAGCGCATCCTCGGCCGATCAGCATAAAGGCTCTTGGTCATCTTCTTTTTTTCCGACCGCTCAGTGGGCCGAACACCTTTTCCATACATATCGACACAGAAGACCGCATAGCCAAGCTCGGCAAGCATACCGGCCCGTTTGACTTCGTAATCGGTCAGACCATCCCAGTCATGGACCAGGAACACCAAGGGTGCATTGGTTGACGGGCTGATGAAGTACCCCTCGAACTGCTGGCCCCCTACCGTATAATGGACGTTTTCCCCCTGTCCTCCGTAGACTGGAAATGAAAAAAAAATACCATCATCACAACATACATTATTCGCATTGGCCACCTCCTGATCATTGCTGCCACTGAATAGCTGCTTAAACTCTGCTATCAGACAAACCGAATCTGTAAAATCATCCCTTATTACATTGAGCTCATACAATGTTCTTTTACATAGTATCACGTAATGAATTTATGGAGAAGAATTGAAGGCAATGCAGCAGAGAAACTGGTCCTCATATCATCACATAAGGCAGGAATTTCCTCTTTGACAGCAGACCCGAGAATCGAGTTGACAAAATATACCAAGGAGCGGTAATGTCGAACACTTCGTTTTTTAATAGAGTACATCCTCCCTACAGG
Source organism: uncultured Desulfocapsaceae bacterium (assembly GCA_964558875.1). Classification (GTDB taxonomy): domain Bacteria; phylum Desulfobacterota; class Desulfobulbia; order Desulfobulbales; family Desulfocapsaceae; genus CAZLGM01. Next base: position 537 of record CAZLGM010000091.1, on the reverse strand, counting down.
GCATGAGGATAAGAATGGATTATAAGGACAAACCGGTACTGGTTCTGGGAGCAACAGGTTATGTGGGTGGAAGGCTGGTTCCCTTTCTCCTTGAGCAGGGCTGGAAGGTGCGTGCTGTCGGGCGTTCGGCCGGAAAGATCCAGGCAAGATCCTGGGCGGATCATCCCAACCTTGAAATTATTGTGGCCGACGCCCTTGATACTGTGGCTCTTACCGAGGCCATGCGCGGCTGCAAAGCGGTTTTCTATCTCATCCAATCCATCAGGCCCGGAGAAAGTGATTTTGCCACTCTAGACCGGCAGATTGGTTATTCGGCAGTAGATGCGGCCAGAGAATCCGGGATGAACTGGTTTATCTATTTCAGCGGTCTTGGGAATCCGGCGCATCTTTCAGACCAATTGCGCTCACGCTATGAAGTCGGAGAAATTCTGGCCCTGGGCGGCGCCAAAGTGACCCAGCTGCGTGCTCCTCTGGTCATTGGTTCGGGTGGCGCTTCATTTGAAATGATCCGGGCCTTCTGCGGATATCTGCGGATCA
>CAZLGM010000090.1:0-13107 GCA_964558875.1 uncultured Desulfocapsaceae bacterium | reverse complement strand
ACCATGTAGAAATCTCTAGATTATAGTTTTGCTGTGTACTACAAAGTGGTATAAGTATAGTGTATTCCTACCAACTGAATGGGGGACAAACAAATTCATTTGGTTGATTATGCTTATCAGCCAAATTGATATTGGCGCCAAAAGAAGACCCATACTTACTCTCTACAGTACTTTATCAGTAAGTTGGACAGACAACAATTTTATTCCGCTTTTTGGGAACTCAATTGGTGTTTATTATCCATTTGGTTGGCATCGTGTATTGTAAAAATACTATTTCAAGCAGTGGCTCGCTACCGGCTAACCTGCATTTCTCATGAACATTGTGTCAATTTGTTGGAATGCTCTGAATATACAACATATTCAATGTTATGTGTAAGAGTTACAAATTTACACAATGTTCATGAGAAATGCAGGTTAATTTCTGTTGAAAAGTAGGTGGAGAGCAGCTACCATAGCCGGATTGTCAACCCGAGTATATATATGCATCCAATAGAAAATCATTCCGATTATCAGAAAAGAGAACCGTATCAACCAATGGAAAATCAATTAAAGATGTCACATTCCACCGTTGTTGTCACACCGGAAGGCTATCGGGAACAACAGGAGTCACTGGCCATAGAGGCACCTTTTACCATCGCGTTAAACGATGTGGATATCGGGATGTCCATGGTCCTGCCGGTTGGACTGGAAGAGTTTGGAGTCGGTTTTCTCTTTGGGCAGGGCTATATTAAAAAACCGGAAGAAGTAGTCGAAGTGCTTGTCTGTCCCGAGGGCAGAATTGTGGTGTATGCTGATGTTGATGAAAGGGAAAAAAAAGATGTAATTATCACTTCAGGCTGTGGTGGCACCGGCAAGATTTCAAAAGAGATGCTCGAGGATGCTTTTGAGCCACTGCAGGAATATACCCTTTCATTTCCTGAAGTCCGGCGTTTCATCCTTGGAGTCCTTCATGCCTCGCCGCTTGGCGGCGAGACCCATTGTGTTCATGGATGCGGCATATGGGCAGAGGGGAAGCTGATGGCTTTTTATGAGGATGTCGGCCGGCACAATGCCGTGGATAAGGTGCTCGGCGCTATTCTGCTTGGCAGGGTGCCGGCAAAGGCCGCTGTCTATACAACAGGACGGCTGACATCCGATATGATCCTCAAGTGCGCCCGAATCGGCATTCCCATTGTTATGTCCAGAACAGCCCCGTCCTCTCTTGGGCTGGCTATCGCCAGAAGGGCCGGAGTCACCCTTTGCGGTTATTCCAGGCCGGAGCGTCTCAATGTTTTTAACCGGCCGGATAGGATTATTTTGCCAGGAGCAGACAATCAAGGAGATGAGGACGCTCCTTGATTATCTGCTTAGTTTGGTTGCTAGCTGAAAATTCCCTTAAGTGTAAAGAAGAACAACATCGCCAGTATGGCACCGACCGGCAGGGTGACCAACCAGGAGACAATGATGTTAAGGATAACCCGCAGGTCCAGTGCACCAATTCCCCGAGCCAGGCCGACCCCGAGGACAGCGCCGACCAGAATATGGGTTGTGGAAACGGGTAGTCCGGTTCGGGAGGCGATAACCACGGTTGAAGCGGCGGCCAGTTCGGCACAGAAACCGCGTGAGGGAGTTAGCTCGGTGATTTTTTTTCCCACAGTCAACATGACTCGGTAACCAAGGGTAATCAGACCAAGAACAATACCGCAGCCGCCCAGGACCAGTATCCATACGGGCATTTCCGATTTCTGCATGACTTCACCGCCGGATGTGACAATTGAAATGACAGCCGCCAGTGGACCGATACCGTTGGCAACATCATTGGAGCCGTGAGCAAAGGCCATTGAACAGGCGGTAAACAGCATCATTGGTGTGAAGACCTTTTCAACGCTGGCAAAATGAAAATCTCTCTCTGCATCGGCATCTTCTTCTATATTGCGGATGAAGAGCCAACCGATGAATGCCGTAAAAATACCAAAACAGACGGCGATACCAAAACTTTGGATTACGGACAGGTTAATATGCAGGTGCTTGAGCCCTTTAAACATGGTAACCAGAGAAATGATAAAGCCTACCAGGAAGATGTAGAAAGGAGCATATCGTTTAGCAGCTTTTAAAGGATTATCAGCGTCAAAGATCAGTTTCCGGATAGAGATGACAAGAATAAAAGCAATTGTTCCACCTACTGCCGGTGAAACAACCCAGCTGCCGACAACCTTCATAACTTTGCCCCACTTCACTGCTTCAGGGCCTATACCGACAATGGCAAAACCGATGAGGGCACCGATAATAGAGTGGGTGGTTGATACCGGCCATCCTTTTGTTGAGGCAATCATCAGCCATAATGCTGCAGCCAGTAAAGCAGCCAGCATCCCATAAACCAGAATTTCAGGAGTGTTGATGATATTTGTCGGGTCAATGATGCCTTTTCGGATTGTTTTGGTGACGTGACCGCCGGCCAGTACGGCTCCTAAAAATTCGAAAATTATGGCAATGCCTATTGCCTGTTTAACGGTTATTGCTCCTGCTCCGACCGAGGTGCCCATGGCATTGGCAAGATCGTTGGCACCAATACCCCATGTCATATAAAGGCCAAAAATCACGGCCATGATAATCATAGCGGTACCATAAGCTGCAATGACTTCCATCTTTTTCTCCTTCTACTTGGACAGGAATAATAATAAACGATCGGCCATATTTTCCGATTGATCCGATATATTTCCTAAAAGTTCGATGATTTTATACCAGAAGATAACCGAAACAGGAGCCAGCTGATCTTCAATTTGGAACAGGGCCTGTCTAATTCGATGCAGGATGTCATCGATATTATTCTCTGATTGTCTTACACCATCAATCAATTCATTCACCTTGGTCAATACCCGTTTACCGCCGAACCCAACTTCAACAAGCTCATCGAGTTCTTCAATGATATTTTTTGCGGCAGCAACAGTTTCCATGGTTCCTTCAATGAGTTCATCAAGCAGGTCTTTGATTCCTTCCGGAACTTCCATTTTTCGGTCGTAGAGTATCTGGCCGATCTTTTCAGCTGTGTCGGCTATCTCATCCTGGTCGCTGATCAGCATGAGGATATCACGACGAGCTACCGGTAACAGAATCATGTTGGGCATGTTCAGCCGAAGTGTTGATTTGATTTTATCGGCCTCTGTCTCCAGTGCATCTATCTGTTTGGCCAAAGACTCAATCTGTTCCTGGTCATTCTGGAAAAGTGCATTGAACAGTGGGGGGAGCAAACAGACACTTGAAAAGACGACTCTCATATGTTCCTGAATCGGCTTAAATGGGGATTTGCGTAAAAGCCCAGCCAGAGGACTGGTTGATTTTATTGCCATAACCGCTCAACCTCCTAGAAGAATTATGAGTGAGTGTCTCGTTCAAAAAGCAAATCTTTAAGGACTCACAACAACTGTCTCAATTTTTTTTTATTTACAGGTGATTGGTTTGTTGTTCCGTTTTTGAATGTACGTATTTTTGGTGCCAGAATAACATAGGATGTCAGGAGATTAAAGCGAATATTCATCTCAGCCAGCCTGTGTTTTTATGCACAATTACATTTTGATTTTATTAATTATTTTTTGGAGTGGTTCTGCTGGATATTTAAGAGGGATCATTTTTTTCCCTACCCCGATGATAAGGGCTGGTCCATTGATATGGCCACTGTAGACGATATGATGTCCTTTAATTGTACCGACGTTTTGCCAGATTGAACCAAAGGGATCAAGCGGAGTGTGGCCGACGATAAACGACGTATTTTTTGAGAGTCCCAAACCCTTTCTGAATCTCTTGACATCAGACTTTGCATACCCTGTGAGAGAATTTGGTTTTTTGATCCTATCTGTCAGAATAGCATGTCTGATTTTTGGATGGTTATAGATGTTGATCAGTTTATCACGGGTTATTTTTTTTGAAGACGGGCCGCCATGACAGCAGACAAAGGAATCACTGATTGCCACATAGGGGAGCAGTTCATGAAATCGAGACATTTCCTTAACATAGGCTTCTCCCCGTAATTTCAGAAGATGTTCACGAAACAGAACGCCCTGACTGATACCGTTTTTCGAAATGTCGGGTGAGAAAGAGTCATGATTTCCCCGCAGATAAAAAACATTGTCCGGGAAAGAACATTTCAGCTTCATGATCAGGTCCATGATCAGAACAGAAGAGTCCATGTCCTCCATTTCACTTTCGATTTCTGAATGAACTGCATCGCCTAAAAAAATAAGAGCTGAACTGTTTGCTTTTAGATACCTTAACAGACAGTTTTCACTAAGAATTTTGAGAAGATTGTCAACATTAGCGTGCAGGTCGCCCACAATAATCGGAGTGAGCTTGTTGGGTATTTCGAGTAGCCCGCCTTTTTTTTCCAACCTGTTCAGTTCCCTGAATGACTCTTTTTCAAGCAAATCGTTTGCGTTTTTGATAAGCGATATTGATTCGTCAGGATCAAGGATACCGATTGGGCCGCCGAACATTTCACGGATCTTGATTAAGCCTTCATACCTGTTGGTCTCAACCTGTTCCCGAATATCTATATCCTCATAACGCACTATTTTGACATTGTTTCGATCAGTCAGTGGCGTAATACACAGGTCGCCATTTTGGTTGTGGACGGTGACATGTCTTGGAGCAACGCTTTTTGAGAAGTTGAAGATGTTATCATAGGTTTTATTGGATTTGCCGATCATCACATGCTCACCAACCTTAACCCTGGCAAACCCGCAGATTTTCTTTTCTGTACAGGCTTCAGGAGTAGTGATCAGCCAGTTTTTTACAATGGCTTTCTTTTTCAGGCCGATGGGAATTTCAGGGTGAAAGAGGAGCCTTTCATTGCCTAATCGCATTTCAAAGGTCTTACCGTCATGGGCAATACAGCATTCTTCACGAATCGACTGAAACTTCTCGGTAACCGTGAACCAGTTGGTAGGATCTCTTCGTAAGATAAGCCATTTCCAACCGGCTAGAGTGCGAAGGCTGGGTCTATCAAAGGATTTGGCAATGGCCCATCCCGGGACATTAACATCACCTTTTTCCATTATACGCATAGGCGGTTTGTCGATATCTTCCCGGATATACACCTGCATTTTTGCCCTGTGAAGATACAGGGCAATTTCCCGGTACACAGCGACCTGTTGTTCAACCATTTTCAGGCTAAGGTTGTCATCGACAGGGAAGTAGCCTTTACTGTGTCTGGCCTGCCTCCTTTCATAGACTATCTTGGGATCAGGTATGAGGAACTCAAAAATATACCGCTCACGCCAGTTGGTTGTAAAAAGTGAATCCGAGAAAGGCGGAATAGCAATTCGGTCAAGTTGCAGTATGGGTGGCTCTTCAGGTTCGACCCACTCTTTGTCAAAGACGGTCAAAGATTCTTCAAATCCCTGGAAAGGAAGACCTAAATGAACTTCTCGGGGTCGATAGGTAAGCGTCTGATCTCTCCACCATCCGTGTCGTGTCAGGTCCAGATACCCCTCGTTGGGCCAGCCATGGATTTTATTAATATAATATGATTTTCCAGCCCCAGGCGGGCCGGTGACGACCAGTTGAACGAACTTGAGCCCTGCCGGCAGCTGAATATCGCGGATGGATTGCAGTCCTTCGATGGGAGTGAGGATATTTTTTAGTGGATTGGTCAAAGCGATCCCGAATGTGTTTTGTGGTCTGAAATATGAAACTGTCTTTTGCAGGAATATTACCCAGTTCAATCATGATAGGCAAGAACACAAAGGGAAAAAAAGAAGGTGTGGGGACTCAGCCTTACCGATCTATCGTCCAGTGGTCAGCTTTGTCGACGATTGGTGCTGCTGTTGAATAAAATCATCAATAACATGCCACAATCGGCAATTCATGAAGTCCATCTGTTTTGATGGCGTACTGCTGCCGATAGGCTGATGCTGCGGGAGTGGAGCCTGTAGAGAGGTTTTAAGATACTTCAGAAATATAAGAGTTGATTCCTGAGTCTTTCCTGTTTCCGTTTCATACCCCTCTTTGATGTCTCGTATCAGTAGGGTCAAGGCTTTTGCCTTTTCCCTAATGGGAAATTTGCCTGGAAAGAGATTTGCTTCCGGAACATCAAAATATCTGTACATGGACTCCAGTCCACGGGCACCATGGCGAAAGAGAATTGAAATATTGTCGTATTTCATCTTTTTGTTATCCGGGGGGGTATCTAAATGCCTGGCTGGAAAAAGAAGTTCTTCCATACGTACCATTTCATCAAGGGTTCTCTGCATGGTATTAGAAAGAGTCTCTTCTCTTTTCCTGTATGTTTTCATCCAATGCAGAAAGATTTTATAGATGGCCAATTCTTCACATCCTTCCGGAGGCTGTTGTAAGTTTTTCCAGAACATTGCAGCGTAACCGTAGAAAATAACCTCGGCAACAGTTTTGCCGCACTGGTTGCCTCCTGCAAATTTCAAACTGTAATTGGCCAGAAACTCAAAAACAATTCTGATAATGAGTTTTCTGAAATCACTGTTTTTTTCTCGACAGGCGTACTTGAGGTAACTGATTAAACAGCAGCCGTCATCTTCTTTAAGCAGAGAAAAAGCCCGAGGTAGAATAATCCATGAAGGGTATATATTGTCCAACATAGAGGAGAGATTGGCCGGAGACATGCTCCTGGAAATGTACTCATAGCGTTGCTGTCTATCCATGGTGCTGAAATCGAATTGAGTTTTTTCTCTATTCTCAGCTTCTATCAGAACACCATTTCGAATTTTCAGGATATTTTTTGTAAGACTTGGGTGAATCCATAAACAATTGTTGACGGAAGGACCCATTCGTTGCCATGAACGGCAGCCGATTTGAAAGAGAGCCTTGCCGAGTCGGCGCTCAATGCCGATCTGGGAAAGGGATGGCAGGATATTATTTTCAAGGATTGGCAGAAACCAGCTTGCCGGTTTTTCGGTGACAAGTCGTTTCTGAGCAGAGTTGTATCTTGCTTTTGCTTCCAGTTCAAGCGAAGTAATATGACTCTGAAGATTCCCCATCATTCCCCCTGTGGTGGTGAATCAGAAACTGACAGTGTTACTCTACTACTACAATGTGGTATAGGTCAAGCTGTTTCTTTGAGTCACTTGCTTGGTGAGAGACCAGCCTCTAAATTGAATGCTTTGGCAGGTGGAGGAATATATGGTACATACCGGGGATGAATATAATTAAGCAGTCAAAAGATCATACCGCCTTTCACACCTTATCTCCTGATACCATCATCAACCTTGTAGAAGATGCCCTCCAAGTTGATTGTACCAATCTTTTACGTCCGTTGAATTCCTATATCAACAGGGTATTTGAGCTTGAAAAAGATGATGGGGAGGGGCTGATTGTTAAATTTTACCGGCCGGGTCGTTGGGATAAATTGGCAATTCTGGCTGAACATGATTTCCTTTTAGAGCTGCATGCGCTTGAAATCCCAGTCATTGCCCCCCTGGTTCAGCAAAATGGAAAAACACTGAATCAATATGAGGATATCCTTTTTGCACTCTTTCCCAAATGCGGCGGCCGCAGTTTTGACGAATATTCTGACGACCAGTGGCTGGAGCTGGGGAGGCTGCTGGGTCGATTCCATGCTGTTGGTGAACAGAAAAAATGTGAAAATCGTCTGGTCATGACTCCTGGACTGTCAACCAGGCAGCATGTCGACTATATCCTGACAAATAATCTGGTACCCAATGACTGTATTCAGCAATTTGAAGAACTGACAAACACACTTATCGAAGAGGTTGAGCCCTTATTTACAGACCAGGAAATGATCCGTATTCACGGAGACTGTCATTTTTCAAATATTATTTACAGGCCTGGTGAATCTTTTTTTCTGATTGATCTTGATGATATGGCCATGGGGCCGCCGGTACAGGACTTCTGGATGCTGCTTCCCGGCTATATGGAAGATTCTTTTGTTGAAATAGATCTGTTTCTGGAAGGATATGAGACATTCAGACGTTTTGACAGAAGAAGTCTGCGTTTAATCGAGCCGTTGCGGGCCATGCGGTATATTCATTATATGAGCTGGTGCGCCTATCAGGTTGTTCATGATGGACAAACACTTGTCAACAGTGGGTTCGGTACCCGACACTACTGGCAGGTGGAGATGAAAGATCTGGGTGATCAACTGGAAAGAATCAGGGAAATGGATGATCATCCGGGACTCTTTTAAGCTCAGTTTAATGAGTGATCTTGCCATAAAAGTGGATGGGTTTTATTGGATTACTCAGGCAGGGTTTAGAGAAAATATGTTGACTCCAGCCTCGTTTTTCAATGTACAGCAGGAACCTTTTGCTTGGTCCTTTTCAGCATTGAAGAACTTCGATTTGGCAATATTAATCTATCAATAAGAGTTTTGGAAAAATATTGGCAGGCCTTGAGTGTCTTTCATGGTCTATCCGAGATTCCTGGTAACTTATCTAAGGGAGTCTACTTTTCTTCAAACCACGTGGCAGTTCGTTTACAGAACCCGACAAGCATCAACATAACCGGAACCTCAATAAGCACGCCGACTACGGTTGCCAGAGCTGCTCCTGAAGATAGCCCAAAAAGCATTACCGCAGTTGCGATAGCTACCTCGAAATGGTTCGAGGCACCAATCATGGCGGCAGGAGCGGCATCTTCGTAATTGAGCTTGAATACTTTTGCCGCACCATACCCAAGCACGAAGATTAACACTGTTTGCAGAAAAAGTGGAATGGAGATCCATAGGATGGTCAGCGGATTGGCCAGAATGGTTTCACCTTTAAAACTGAACAGAAGAACCAGAGTCAACAGTAAGGCGCTGATAGTGACCGGTGTGAGCACCTGCAGGAATTTTTCCCTGAACCATGTTTCACCCTTGTTTGTGATGATCCATTTACGTGAGAAATACCCTGCGACCAACGGTAAAGCTACATAGATGGCCACTGAGAGTAACAGGGCCTGCCATGGAATGGGGAGTTTGCCGACACCGAGAAGAAAGCCACCAAGAATACCATATAGAACCAGCATAGTGAGTGAGTTAATGGCAACCATCACCAGTGTGAGACCGTCATTTCCACGTGCCAGATACCCCCAAACAAGAACCATGGCAGTACAAGGTGCTATACCAAGCAGGATGCAGCCGGCAAAATAACTTCGCCAAAGCGGGATCTGCAGCATTTTAACGCCTTCATGCAGTACTACGGTCCCTGCGCCGTGCTGGGCTCCAAGAGGCAAGTCAAGTCCGAAGGGCATTTTGACAAAATCGATGGCTTCTGCACCGATAAACCCTTTTAGCAAAAAACCAAGGAAAAAGAGGGCAATCGCATACATTGTAAATGGCTTGATACACCAGTTCATGAAAAGGGTGAGAAATACCGGCTTGCCGCTTCTCCCGGCCTTTACAACGCTGGCAAAATCAATCTTCACCATGATCGGGTACATCATAAAAAAGAGGCAGACAGCAATCGGTAAGGAAACGACGGGCGCACCATTTACATAAATTGCCATATCGTCCAGGTTTTTAGCCAGGCCCGGGGCTATTTTTCCCACCAAGATTCCTGTTACAATACACAAACCAACCCAGACAGTAAGATATCTCTCGAATATGCTGGTCATTTTCCGATCACCAGCCGGACGAACTTGACTCTTCATAGTTACAATAATCTCCTGTAATTTATATGCAGTGATAGTCGCTTACAGGACATAAAGCCTTACACCACTGCTGGGAAACCAGTCTCGGATGAATTCTCTCCATACTTTCCCAACTTTTTCTTCCTGTTTTATTTCAATGAGTCAGGCAGGGTTTCAACAAATGCTTTAATTTCGTCCCTTACCTTACGATAACAATTAATCTGTTCCTCTTCAGAGGTACCTTTTTCAACAAGTTCTTGGGCCATTTTCGGAGGATCGTCAAAACCAACGTGTACCACTGTGCAATTTCCGGGAAAGTATGGACAGGTTTCATGGGCATGACCACAGACGGTGACAACGAAATCCAGCCTGACATCTTGAAACTCGTCAATGTGTTTTGATTTGTGAGCTGAAATATCCACACCGGCTTCCGCCATTACCTTCACTGCGTTTGGATTAAGACCGTGGATTTCAACGCCTGCGGAATACGCTTCAATGACATTGCTTTTTAGATGTTTTGTCCAGCCTTCAGCCATCTGACTGCGGCATGAGTTTCCAGTACACAGAAAAAGCACCTTTAACTTTTCGACCATTCTTTCACTTCCTGATGTTTTTACTTTACACTGATTGAGCAACAACCATTGCTCCGTTGTTTCCTGCTGATTTCTTCCGGATCACAGGCTAAGATCTCTGCAAGCGTTATTGTATCACGGATACTATCGGCATCGTTGGCCAACTGTTTTTCTAACCACCGGATAAAACTGGTGAACTCAATTTCCTCCATGCACATACGATAATAAACCCAGCGACCTTCTTTCCTGCTATCAATGAGGCCTGACGCAATCAACACGCCCATGTGCCGGGAAACGGTAGCTCCGGTTACCTGCATCAACTCAATGATCTGGCAGGCACAAAGCTCTTCATATTTCATAAGTGCCGCTACGATCCTAAGGCGATTTCGATCAGACAGTGCCTTAAATAGTGTTGTTAAGGTATCCATACGGGTCCCAGTATTTGCATATTTAGCCATATGACTAAATGGTAACCGGGAAGATATCCAGAGTCAATCTTTAATCATAAACCAAGGATTATTTTTTAGGTTTTTCCTGAGTATACGTAACAAAAGCTGATTTTTCTTTTTATATTAGGTTGTTATCGTACAGTTGTTTTGCCTGTTTTTCCTCCCAAAGTCAAGCTCTTCCCCGAAGGGAGCGGAACCAGGGGTCGATTCTGAGAATGGGCCTACTGAAAGCTCGTCGGAAGAATCGACTCCTGGTGGAGCGGTTTGCACCTCCAAACCAGCCGAAGTCAGCAACTCACAGACAAGAAAAATTACTACGCATTTTGCAACAGTTCATCATTGACACGACACTAGTTTAATCTGACAATTTCGCTGGGATCGATTGTGCAAGATAGTCAGTAGAAAGGTCAAGCTGGGCAACGGGCAGAAAGTATCACCTTACAAATGGCTATCTTGGTTACTATTGAAGGTGGAAAATCAGTTGTGGCAGGTCCTTTTTAAAAACAAATTTTTTAGATAATCCATATGATTTGGGAAATTATTGTCAACTTTATGAATGAAACCAACAGAGTTCCAGGCATCTATGACAAGCTGAGTGTTACCAGGGACTCTTGGTGATTTCAGTACGTGAAAGTAATATAGCGTGACACCAACAAACAGCATTATGATGATGAAGAGGTAGAAGTATAGCATGGCCGCACTCCTGTTCTAAATTTATCTTTAGCTTGTATTCAATTTTAGACAATCTCTGTTATGATTCTGTTTGGGTTGGTTTACTTTTTCATTAAGGAAATGAATTGAGAACACTTGTTTTGAGAAAAAGCTGAAGGGAAGATTATAAAAGATTAGCTAACTTCCTGTTTATGAAACTTGTTAGGCAGGGTGGCTTTGAAACAAATGATCTGATCCACTGGCAATCATAGCAATTTAAGTGAACCAGCAATTTGAGATGTTTCCAGATTACCTCCTGAACAGCTGAATCAATTTATTCCCAAAAAAACAATTCACTCTCACTGAAGCACATAACTAAAATTGCCAGCCTAGTGTCGTGTCAACGCTGAACTGTCACAAACTACTTGTCCTTTTCCTTGTCTGTGAGTTTCAGACTTAAGCCACATAGCCCCACTATGCAACTCAAGTCGGAAACTCACAGACAAGAAAAATTGCTACGCATTTTGCAACAGTTCATCATTGACACGATACTAGTTAACTGTTGGCTTCAGATGTCGGTGAAGATTTTCAAAAAAAATGTAAAAGAGTGGCTACTCAAGACGCCTTTAGTTCTTCTGAATGGGGAGATGAAAGAGGCAAAACCAGGTGGACGGAAGTCCCTTTACCTTCCTTACTCTTAATATGAACAGTACCGTTATGGGCCTGGGTGATATGCTTGACGATGGCAAGACCCAGTCCTGTGCCGCCCAGCTTTCTGCTCCTGGCTTTGTCGCTGCGGTAGAATCTCTCAAAAAGACGGGGGAGATGTTCCTCGCTGATGCCGACACCGGAGTCTTTTACAGTGATAACAACTTTTGGGGTCTCGTCGATTGTTTTTTGTTTTGCCCGAATGAGAATAGTGCTTTTTTCCGGACTGTATTTAATTGAATTGATCACAAGGTTGACTATGGCCTGTTCAAGCAGAACATCGTTTATTTTGATCAGTAACTCTTCGCTACATTTCAGCTTGAGTTGAATATCTTTTTCCCGAGCCTTCAATGAGCAGGTATGAATCACTTCTTCGAGGACCGGCTTGAGGTTCATATCTGAGAGCCTGATGGCATTTTCCTCTTGCTGCTTTTCCATCCGAGAGAGCACCAGAAGATCATCGATGATGGCGTTGAGATGATTTGCCTTCTTTAAAACGGTTTCGAGAAAACGAATAGCGTTTTCACGATCTTCCAGAGAGTCGTCAAGTATGGTTTCCACATACCCTTTGATGGTTGTAATAGGGGTTTTGAGTTCATGGGAAACATTAGCGACAAAATCACTGCGGATATTTTCCAGGCGTCTCAGCTTAGTTATATCGTTGAGAACCAGCAAAGCCCCAAAACGGTTTTTTTCTTCATCATAAAGAGGGATGGAGTTGGCCAGAAGCAGGTACTGAACCCCATCTTCAATATATGTCATTTCCTCTTCTATTGTTTCGCCATCTTTAAGTGTCTTTTGAATGATTCCCAAGATGTCGAAATTACGGATGGAATCCTGAATCGGTTTTCCGATACTGTTTTCTATCTGGATATCGAGAAGCTTTGAAGCGGCGTCATTGATGCTGATCATCTTTTCATCGAGATCTACAGTGATGACACCAGCCAGCATGGAATCGAGAAAGGTCTGCAGCTCATTTCTCTGTCTGAGGATGGTGGAAATCCTTTCCTGGAGCTGGGCGGCCATGGAATTAAGGGCCTGGGAAAGGGCGTATATCTCAGATGAAACGTGCGGTGGCGGCATAAGACGAGGGCTGAAACGGCCAACGGCAAAGCGTTCTGCCCCTTTGGTCATTTCTTCCAGAGGATTGGTTA